>DASYRF010000326.1:0-4414 GCA_036004705.1 Myxococcota bacterium | reverse complement strand
GTCGCAGGCGTCGCCCAGCGCGTCGCCGTCGGTGTTCGTCTGCGCGGCGTTCGACAGCAGCGGGCAGTTGTCCGCCCCGTCGGCCACGCCGTCGCCGTCGTCGTCGTTGTCGCAGGCGTCGCCCAGCGCGTCGCCGTCGGTGTTCGTCTGCGCCGCGTTCGCCACCGACGGGCAGTTGTCCACCGAGTCGCATACGAGATCCGCGTCCGCGTCCGTGCAGCCGTCGCACGCGTCGCCCACGCCGTCGCCGTCGGCGTCGGCCTGCGTCGGGTTGGGGACGAGCGCGCAGTTGTCCGCCCCGTCGGCCACGCCGTCGTTGTCGTCGTCCGGGTCGCAGGCGTTGCCCAGCGCGTCGCCGTCGGTGTTCGTCTGGCCGCTGTTCGAGACGAGCGGGCAGTTGTCGCCCGTGTCCGCCACGCCGTCGCCGTCGTCGTCCAGGTCGCAGGCGTTGCCCGCCCCATCCGCGTCGGTGTCGGTCTGCGTGGCGTTGGCCGCCAGCGGGCAGTTGTCGGCGCCGTCGGCGACCCCGTCGCCGTCGTCGTCCGGGTCGCATGCGTCGCCGAGCCCGTCGGCGTCGAGGTCCGCCTGCGCCGAGTTGGACACAAGCGGGCAGTTGTCGCCGGCGTCGGCCACGCCGTCGTTGTCGTCGTCGGGATCGCAGGCGTCGCCCAGCGCGTCGCCGTCGGTGTTTGTTTGGGCAGCGTTCGACACGAGCGGGCAGTTGTCGCCGAGGTCGGGCACGCCGTCGTTGTCGTCGTCGGGGTCGCAGGCGTCGCCCCCGTCGGCGGCGCCGTCGGTGTTGGTCTGCGCCGGGTTGGCCGCGAGCGGGCAGTTGTCCGGGGCGTCAGGTACGCCGTCGTTGTCGTCGTCGAGGTCACAGGCGTCGCCGCCGTCGGCGGCACCGTCGGTGTTGGTCTGTGCCGGGTTGGCCGCGAGCGGGCAGTTGTCCACCGCATCGCCTACGCCGTCGTTGTCGTCGTCGCCGTCGCACGGGTCGCCCGCGCCGTCCGCGTCCGCGTCCGCCTGCGTCGGGTTGAAGAAGAGGGGGCAGTTGTCGGGCGGCGCGCACACGCCGTCGGCGTCGGCGTCGTTCATCGGGTCCGCCGGGCAGGCGTCGCACGCGTTGCCCAGGCCGTCCGCGTCGCTGTCGCTCTGGGTGGGGTTCGGCGTCGCCGGGCAGTTGTCCGTGCCGTCGGACACCCCGTCGCCGTCGCTGTCCACCACGCTCGGCGCCCCCAGGTAGAGCCACGCGCGCCCCTCGTCGGAGGCCGCGCCGTCCCAGAACGTGGCGGCCACCACCACGTCGGAAACGCCGTCGCCCGTTACGTCCCCGCCGGCCGCCGCCGCCCCGAAGCGCGCGGCCGACTGATCGGCCGGCTCGGCCGTCCAGGCCGGCGCGAGCTCCAGCCCGCCGACGACGCCGCGGAAGTGGAAGGCCGCGCCCTCTCCGGCGGACGCGTCCCCGGGCGCGCCGACGATGGCGTCGGCGAATCCGTCGCCATCGTTGTCGCCGGCGCCGGCGACCGTCGTACCGAAGAGCGCGCCCGTAGCGTTGCGCGTGAGCGCCCAGGACGCGACGGACTCGAGGCCTGTGCCGAGCGACGAGCCCCGGAAGAGCAGCGCCGCCCCGGCGTCCACGAATCCGGCCTCGTCCCAGAGCGGCATGCCGACGAGGAGATCGTCCAGCCCATCGGCGTCGACGTCGCCTGCCGCGGCGAGCGAGGCGCCGAGCGCGGCCGCCTGCGTCGCCGTAATGACCCATGACGCGCTGGCGGGGAGGGTGCCGCCCGCCCCGTAGAAGGCGTACACCTTCCCGGCGTTCGCCAAGCCCGGCTCGTCCCAGTACGGCGCGCCGATCGCTACGTCGCCGAGGAGGTCCGCGTTGACGTCGCCGATGACCGCGACCGTGCTCCCGAACATCGCGCCCGCTTGATCGGTCGGGTCGCTCGTCCAGACCGGAGCCTCGCCGGTCGTGATCGGCGTGACGAACAGGTACGCGCGTCCCTCGTCGATCGCGGCGCCGTTCCAGGCCGGCGCGCCGACCACGAGGTCGTCGAAGCCGTCGCCGTTCACGTCTCCGAGCGCGAGCGCGGCGCCGAAGTCGGCACCGGACTGATCAGAGGCGTCGAGCGTCCAGCTGGGGAGCGCCGCGGGACCGCCGGGGCCGCCGGCGTAGCCGTACACGCGCCCCTCCGCGGAGACGCCGCCCAGGCCCCAGTCGCGCGCGCCGACCAGGACCTCGGCCCAGCCGTCGCCGTTCATGTCTCCGGCCGCCACCGCGAAGCCGAACTCTGCGCCCGCCTCGTCGGTGGGATCGACGCTCCAGCTCGGCGCGGACTCCAAGCCGCTGGATGTGCCGCGGTAGACGTACGCGCGCCCCTCGCCGGAGACGCCGCCCCAGTTCGGCGCGCCGACCACGAGGTCGTCGAAGCCGTCGCCGTTCACGTCCGCGACGGCCATCGAGAAGCCGAAGTGCGCCGTCGCGACGTCGGCGGGGTCGGCGTTCCAGGCCGGCGTGCTGAAGAGCGGGTCGACGGTCACGGGGAACCGCGCGCCTGCCAGCTCCGCGGCGTCGATGCGCAGCGTCAGTGTCCGCGCTTCGCCGTCCCATTCCATGGACGCCGCCAGCGCCGCGCCGCGCGCATCCCAGGCGTGCAGCCCCGTGTACTCGAGCGCGCCGAAGCGCAGCCCGTCCTCGAGGACGACCGGCTCGTCGGACGCGTCGATTACGCCGACCAGCGCCAGCGCGTCGCCGGGCGGCGGCGCCGCGGCGATCTCGAACCCTTGCTCGACGCCTGCGGGCGTGGCGAGGTACCACTCCTGCACCGCGCCGCGCTCGTAGACGAGGCGCGCACCGTCGCGGACCGCGGGGGCGGCGGCCGCACCGACCAGGTCGAACCGCACGTAGCCCCCGGCGTGCGTGATCTCCACGCCGCCGCCGTCGGCCACCGCGGTCAGGCCGCCGGCGCTGATCGTCAAGCCGCCGGAGGCCGCCGCCGGCCCGCCGAGCCCGGGTGGGGCCGGGTCCGTGGGTGCACCCGGCCCGCCCGGCCCGGCCGCGCAGCCGCCGAGGAGCGCCGCCAAGAGGGCGACGGCCCGCATCGCTGCTGCCGCTGCCGTGGTCGTTGCCGCAGCCGCTGCCGTTGTCGTTGTCGCGCCCGCGCCGGCGCATGCCGATTCGGACCGCGTCGAACCAATCGCCGCGAAGGCCATCGTAGGACTCCTCCCGTGTTGTGAGTGTTCCCGAACGGGACATTCTTCGTCGGGCGCGAGCCGTTGCTACCCGCGGCGTCGGAATCCTCAGAAACCTTCAGACCGGTGCCGGTGGCGGCTGGCGGACTTCCTAGTGATCCTCTTCGAGGTGAAACGAGACGTCCGGATCAAGGAGGTAGCCTTCGTCGCAGCGCCGCAGGACTTCGCCCAACCCCAGCGCGCGGAGGGAGCGGATCGTCGTGTACGCGCGCGCGGCGCCCGACGACGGATTCATTCGTTCGCCGGGCCAGGCGGCGGCCACTAGCGCTTCGAGGGCGAGGCCTTCGCCGGGATGTTCGCGGCGGTGGCGCGCGAGGGCCAGCAGCGCCAGCCGTAACGAGCGCCGCCGGGAGAGATCGATGCGGCCGTGGCCGGCGATGCGCAGCCAGCGCCCGTCGGCGCCGACCTCGAGCGCCGCCTGCGCGGGCGCGCCCCCGGGCGGCGCTTCCGCCGGACTGCGGTCCTGCGCCGCGGCGCGCGCATAGAGCCGCGCCGCCAGCACGGCATCGAGCGGGCCGCCGGCGAGCCCGTCCACCAGTGCGCGCGCGGCGTCGCGGTGGGAGCGCGCTTCGGACAGCTCGAGCTTCGCTTGGGCGGCTCGGGCGCGGGCGAGCGCGACGATGGCTTCGAGATAGGCGAGCGCGCCCGTCAGCAGCGCCGCGTCGCCGCGGCCGCCGGCGTGCCGCCGCGCGGCGGCCAACGATTCGTCAGCACCGGCGAAGTCGTCCCCCTCGGCGCGCAGACCCGCCTGCGCGGCGGCGAACAGCGCCTCGCAGCGCAGCGGCCCACCCGCCGCGCACAGCTCGATGGCGCGCTCGACGTGCGCGCGCGCGGCCGCGGCGGCCCCGTCCTCCCACTCGACCAATGACAGGTATCCGAGGATGGGGCCCTCGGTGCGGCGGTCCGCGGCATGGCGGGCGCTGGCGAGGGCCTGCTCATGCGCGGCGCGCGCGCCGGACAGGTCGCCGCGGGCGTGAAGGAGCGCCGCCTGCTGCGAAAACGCCTGACCAAGCGAGCGTGCGTTGCCCACGGCGCGATGCACCGCCAAGGCGCCGGCGCAGTACTCGAGCGCCGGCGCGAGGCGCCCGCGATCGGCCGCGAGCTGCGAGCAGTTGTGCAGGACGATCGCCTCGGTGCGTCGGTCCTTGGCGCGGCGCACGGC
>DASYRF010000325.1:0-29524 GCA_036004705.1 Myxococcota bacterium | reverse complement strand
GCCAGTGTGTCGGCCGGCTCCAGCGTCAGCGCCAGCGGCGCGCCGCCTTCGTACAAGTAGGTGTACACGCCGTAGCTCGCCAGCACGCGCTTCGTGTAGTTGCGTGTCTGCTCGTAGGGGATGCGCTCGACGTATTCGTCCAGCGGCAGCGTCCCGCGCGCCGCGACCCACTTCGCCACCGCGCCGCCGCCGGCGTTGTAGCCGCCGATGGCCAGTATCGGGTGCGTCCAGCGCTTGAGCAGATCGCCGAGGAACTGCGCGCCGATGGGGACGTTGACGGCGGGATCGCGCAGGAGGTCGGCGGTGATGGTGACGCCCTTGAAGCGATCCATCTTCTTGGCGACGCCGCGCGCCGTCGGGACCAGCAGCTGCGTCAGCCCGACCGCGTTGGCCCAGCTCTCGATCGCAGGGTCGAAGGCGCTCTCTTCGCGCACGAGGGCGTACAGCAGCGACGCCGGCACGCCGGCCGCCTTGGCGGCGGGCTCGACGTCGTCGGCGAAGCCGCGCGGGAAGGCGACCAGCCAGTGCTTGCGCCACGGGCCGGCGGGAAGGTGGCGCTCCCAGCCGGCGAGGAAGCGCCGCGGCAAGTTGTGCGAGAGGCTCCACGCGCCGGCGCGATCGTAGAGCGCGGCGAGCAGCCAGCGGGGCGCGTCGCCCGTCGCCGCGGGGAGCGTGGCGATTTCCTTGCGCGCTTCGTCGGCGAGTCCCAGGCGCAGTAGCTCCAGGGCGCGCGCGAACGCCGGCGCGGTAGGAGCGGTGGCCGCGGGGAAGGTCCAGTCGTCGCCGGCGCCGCCGGGCGGATCGACCGCCACTGCCGCCGGGGCGCTCTCCGGGACGGGCGCCGCGCGCCAAGCCGCCCCGGCGGCGGCGGCGTCCAGCTCGGCCATCCGCGCGTAGGCGAGCGCGGCGTAGTAGCTCAGCGGGTACTCGCGTAGCACGCGTTCGTACAGCGGGCGCGCGGCGGCGCCGTCCTTGGCGCGCGCGCGAAGGCGCGCCTTCCAGTAGAGCGAGCGCCCGGCGCCGTAGTACGTCGGCACGTGCGGAATGGTCTCGATGGCGCGGTCCAAATAGCGCTCGGCGGCGGCGAAGTCGCCGCCGTCGTAGGCGTCCCAGGCCAGCTTCCAGAGCGCATCCTCGGCGACGTCGCCTTCCGGATAGCGCTCCCCGAGCGCCAGCAGCCGCGCCTCTTCGCCCTTCTTGTCGCCCAGCGCGCCGGTGGCGCGGGCGGCGAAGAGCGCCGCGTCGTCGGCGAGCGCGCCGCGCGGGAATTCCGTCTCCAACCGCGTCGCGTAGGCGAGCGCCTTCTTGGGGACGCCGGCGAGGAGGTTGACGTTGGCCGCGTGATAGAGCGCCTTCTCCAGCAGGGCGGGGTCGGCGCAGACGTCGGCCGCCGCCGCCAGCATCGCCGCCGCCGCCGCGACCTTCTTCTGCTTGTGCAGGGTGCGCCCCAGCAGGAAGCGCGCGTTGCATTCGACCGCGGCCGCGGCGGGGTCGGGCGCCGCCGCGACGGCCTTCGTGGCCGTCTTGGTCGTCGCCGCGGCAGGATCGGGGCCCGGCGCGCCGCTCTTGGCGGCCGCCTTGGCCGCGGCCGCCAAGCGGGCGAGCGCCTCGGTCAGCTCCGCCGCCGCCGCGTCGTGCTGCTGGGCGTCGAAGAAGGCCTGGCCGCGCTTCACGCGTTCGGCGGCGTCGAGCTCCGGCAGGCCGCCGCCGGCGGCGAGCTTCTTGGCGGCTTCGGCGGCGCGCGGCGACGTCGCGTCGTTCACCCAGAGCCAGCGCCACGCCGCGCGAGCCTTGGCGAGGTCGCCCATCTTCTCCCAGAGCGTCGCCAGGTCGGCCGCCGCGTCGGCGGTGCGCGGACCGTCGGGGAAACGGTCCAGGTAATCCTGGAAGGCGGCGGCCGCCGGGGCGAGGTCGCCGGCCATCATGTGCGCCTCTGCGCCGAGCAGCACGGCTTCGGGGTAGAGCGGCGAGTCCGCCGAGACGGTCGCGGCCCCCGCGACGGCGGCGGCCGGGTCGCCCCCGTTCGCCAGGGCGTAGGCGCGCCAGTAGCGATGGTAATCACCTAGCAGTGGGTAGCTCTTCTCCAGCGCGGCGAAGCGCGACGCGGCGTCGGCGTAGCGTCCGGCCCGCACCTCGGCGAGCGCCAGCAGGAACTGCGCGCGCACGTCCTTCGCCGGCGCCTTCGCCAGCGCGTCGCGCGCGTCGTCGAACTTGCCGAGGCGGAACGCGCGCAGCCCGTCCGCCGCGGGGCCCGCGCCGAACGCCGGCTTCACCGCGCTCAGGTCGAACATCTCGGGCGCCGGCTTGGCCGCCGCTTTCGGCGCCGGCGGGGCCGCCGTTCCGGCCGCCGTCCCCGGCGCTGTCCCTGCCCCGGCGCCGGCCCATGCCGCCGCGCCGGCCCCCATCGCCAGCGCCGGCAGGAGCACCTTCGCCCAGCCGGCCCCCGTCCTCACGCGCATCCTTCTACGTGTAGCCCGCGCCCGCCTGCCCTGCAAACTTTCCGCCCGGCGCGCGCCGCGCGGTACCATCTTCGCCCATGCGAGACAGCTGCGCCCCGCCAGCGCCGCCTCGGTGGGCCCGCGCCCGCCGCGGCGTCGCCAGCCGCGCCCTTGCGCCTGCGCTCGCGCTCGCCCTGGGCGCGGCGCCGGGCTGCCTGTGTGCCGCGCCCGCTGCGCCCGGCACGGACGCCGCCGACCTGCTCGGGCCGTTCATCATCGACGCCGGCACTCCCCCCGCGCCGGTGCTCGCCGTCGCGGGCGAGACGCTCCAGATGGGCGGCATGCCGATGCGTCCGTTCGGGCTGCGCGTAGCCGGCGCGCTCGACGACGATCCGGACGTCGCCGGGCTCGAGATCCTCGAAGGCCTGGTCGCCTACCTCCCGACGTACCGCCACTTCGGCGTCGGCGCGGTCGCCGTCGGGCTGCAGGGCGGCTACGGCGGCACGTTCACCGCCTACGACGCCGCGGGCGCGCTCACGCCGGAAGCGCAGGAACGCCTGACCACGCTGCTCGACGCCACCGCCGCCCAAGGGGTCGCGGTCGCCGTCATGCTCTTTCGCGCCGGGCGCGACGGGGAGCTCGCCGACGAGGCCGCGGTGCAGGCCGCCGCCGCGGGCGCCGCCGCCTTCGTCTCCGCGTGGGACCACGTCTGGGTCGACGCGCTCGACGACGTCGACGCCGACGTACCCTTCACGCACGACGTCCTCGCCAACCCCGCGCGCCACGCCGAGGTGCTCGGCTGGATCCGCGCCGCCGCCCCCGGCCTCCTCGCCGTGGCCGGCACGCTCGGCGATCTCGAGTCCGGCCCCGGCGACACCGCCGCGCCACTCGCGGGCAGCGGCCGACCCGCGCTCGTCTTTCCGCATCCACGCCTCGACGACTACGACGCGCGCGGCGTGTACAGCGCCTTCGAAGAGGACCGCGCGCGGCTCGACGCCGGGGGAACATTTGCCGCCGGCGGCTACTTCTTCTGGCACTCCGCCTGGAGCGACCACTTCCCGCCCAACTGGTACGTGGGTGGCGACGGCTCGTCGACGGTCCCCGGGCTGCTATGGCTCTTCGACGACTTTCGTACGCTGCCGTTCCCCATGGAGGGCGGAGGCGCTTGAGGCTATGTTGCGACGGCACTGATGCGCGACCGCGGGCAGATCCTTCTCCTCTCCACCTACGAGCTCGGCCACCAGCCGCTCGGCCTGGCGTCGCCGCTCGGGTTCCTGGCGCGCGCCGGCTGGGGCGCGGCGTGCGCGGCGCTCGACCTGTCGGTCGAGCCGCTGGACCCGGCGCGCGTACGCGCCGCCCGCTTCATCGCCGTGTCGGTGCCCATGCACACCGCGCTCCGGCTGGGCGCCCGGGTGGCGGCGCGCGTGCGCGCGCTGAACCCGACCTGCCACCTCGCTTTCCACGGCCTCTACGCCGCGCTCAACGCGGAATACCTCTTCACGCTGGGCGCCGACGCCGTCCTGGCGGGCGAGATCGAAGAGCCCCTCGTGAGGCTCGTCGCCGCGGTCGCCGCCGCTCGCGACCCGCGCTGCCCCGCGCCGGTCGACGGCGTGACGCTGCGCACCGACGGGCCACCCGCGCGCCCGCACCTCGCGCGCCAGGCCTTCGCCGTGCCGGAGCGCGACGCGCTCCCGTCGCTCGACCGCTATGCACGCCTGCTCGGCGCCGGTGCCGCCGGCGATGGCGCGCTGGCCGGGTACGTCGAGGCGAGCCGCGGGTGCCTGCACCACTGCACGCACTGCCCGATCCCTCCCGTGTACGGCGGGCGGCTTTTCGTGGTGCCGCCCGACGTGGTGCTGGAGGACGTGCGCCGGCAAGCCGCCGCCGGCGCCGCGCACGTGACGTTCGGCGACCCGGACTTCCTCAACGCGCCGACGCATGCGCTGCGCCTCGCCCGCGCGCTCCACGGCGAGCTCCCGCACCTGACCTTCGACTTCACCGCCAAGGTGGAGCACCTCCTCCGCCACCGCGCGATGCTTCCCGAGCTGCGCGCCCTCGGCTGCGTGTTCGTCGTCTCGGCCTTCGAGTCCACGAGCGACCTCGTGCTCGCCCACCTCGCCAAGGGCCACACGCGCGCCGACGCCGCCCGCGCGCTGCAGGTGGTGCACGCCGCCGGCCTCGCGCTCCGCCCCACGTTCGTGGCCTTCACGCCCTGGACGACGCTCGACGACTACCTGGACATGCTCGCGTTCATCGACCGCGAGCGGCTCGTGCACCACGTCGACCCGGTGCAGTACGGGCTGCGGCTGCTGGTGCCGCCCGGGTCGCTGCTGCTGCGTGCGCCGGCGATGGCGCCGTTCCTCGGCCCGCTCGAGCCCGAACGGCTGGCGTATCGCTGGACGCACCCCGACCCGGTGATGGACGCGCTGCAGTCCGCGGTGGCGTGCGCCGTCGAGGAGGTCGCCTTGGCTCAGCCCGGCGCCGGCGGCGGCGGCCGCGCCGCCGACGAGCTCGACCGTGAGGCTTTCCGGCGGGTCCGCGCCCTGGCCCGCGCGGCGCGCGGCCTTCCCGTGTGGCCACTCGCGTCCCAGACGTTGCCGCGCCACCCGAGCCGTGTGCCGCGTCTCACCGAGCCCTGGTTCTGCTGAGCCGAGCCGACCGAGGGCCGGTTCGGCCCTCTCGCCGCGCCGCTGTGAGCGCACCCGTCGTGAAGCGCCGCTTGCTGCTGCTGGTTCCGGCGACCACCTACCGCACGGAGGACTTCGTCGCGGCTGCGCGCCGCCTCGACGTGGAGGTGGTCGTCGGCGCCGATCATCGCAGCACGCTGGAAGCCCACGCCCCGGGGCGGTTCGTGACGCTGGACTTCGCCGACCCCGAAGCGACCGTGCGCGCGGTAAGCACGCTGCACGCGCAGCGGCCGTTCGGCGCCGTCGTGGCCGTGGACGACGTGCCGGTGGTGGCCGCCGCGGCCGTGGCCGCCGCGCTGGGGCTGCGCGCCAACCCGGTCGACGCCGTCGCGGCAACGCGCAACAAGCACCGGCTGCGCGAGGCGATGCGCGCGGCCGGCCTCCCTACCCCGCCGACCCGGCTGTTCACGCGAACCGACGACCCCGCCGCCGCCGCCGCCGCCGCCGAAGCGGCCGTCGGCTTCCCCTGCGTGCTCAAGCCGACGATCCTGTCGGCGAGCCGTGGCGTGATCCGCGCGGACGACCGCCCCTCGTTCACCGCGGCGTTCGCGCGCTTGGCCGCGCTGCTCGCCACGCCCGCCGTGCAGGCACGCGGCGCCGGGGCCGAAGCGGACGAGATCCTCGTCGAAGGGTTCATCCCCGGGCCCGAGGTGGCCCTGGAGGGGCTCCTGGCCGGCGGCGAGCTGAGCGTGCTGGCGCTGTTCGACAAGCCCGACCCGCTCGACGGCCCGTTCTTCGAGGAGACGATCTACGTCACGCCCTCGCGCCTCCCGATCGACTCGCAGCGCGCCGTCGCGCGTGCCGCTGCCGACGTCACGCGCGCGCTCGGCTTGCGCGAAGGGCCGGTGCACGCCGAGCTCCGCCTGAACGAAGGCGGCGCGTGGCTCAACCCGGTCCCAAAGCTCCGGCCGCGCGGTGCGGGGCGGGAGCCCCGGACGAAAGTCTTGGGACCGGTACTAGTCGAGATCGCCGCGCGCTCGATCGGCGGGCTGTGCGCCCGCACCCTGCGCTTCGGCACCGGCCTGACGCTCGAGGAGGTCATCCTGCGCCACGCCCTGGGCCTCCCCGTCGCCTCGCTCGCCCGCGAGGTCGCCGCCGCCGGCGTGATGATGCTACCCATCCCCGGGCGAGGCGTCCTGCGCGCCGTCGCCGGCGTGGACGAAGCGCGCGCCGTGCCGGGCATCGTCGAGGTCACGCTCACGGCGCACCTCGGCCAGGAGGTCGTGCCGCTCCCCGAGGGCTCCCAGTACCTCGGCTTCGTCTTCTCGCGCGCCGACACGCCCGCCGACGCCGAGGCGGCGTTGCGCGCCGCGCACGCCAAGCTCCGCTTTCAGATCGACTAGAGGGAGCGGCCCGGACGGGGGAGGCCGGCGCCGGTCGGGTGCGAGCCGCTGCGGTCCTACTTCGACGGCTGGTAGTACGGATTGCTGCCGGCGGCGTGGTCGGTCACGTCCACGATGTCCTTGATGTCGGGAATCTCCTCGCGCAGCAACGACTCGATCCCCTGGCGCAGCGTCAGCGACGAGCTGGCGCACCCCTGGCAGCCGCCCATCATCTTCAGATAGACCTTGTCGTCCACGAAGTCGACCAACTCGATGCGCCCGCCATGGCTGGCGACCGCCGGGTTGATCTCCTCGTCGATGATACGCTGAATCTTGCGCCGCATCTCGTTCCTCTCGCGCCTAGCCTAACAGGCCCGCTCCCGAATTCAACCGCGCCGGGGCGGCGCGCCCGCGCGTCCCGCGGGCGCAGCTCCGGCGCCGGTTCGCGCGCTCGATCCGGCCGCCGCCGCCGCCGCGCCCTTTTGGCCGACCAGCACCGGGACCTCGTCGTCGCTGTTCTGTAGATCCGTCAGGTCGCCCAGCTCCGCCAGCGTCTGCTCGGTGTGCTTCATCGTGTCGGCCACCGCCGTCACTTCCTTCGACAGCGAGGCGGGGTCGCTGCGGTTCACGGCCGATTCCACCAGGCCCGCCAGCGTCGTCTCGATGCGGTCCATCTCCAGCCCGAGGAACTCGTAGTTGTTCTTCGCCTTGTCGAAGTTGTCGAGCCGCGCCTGCGCCGCCGCCAACGTTCCTTCGAGGCTCTGGCGCATGCGCTCCGCCGTCTCGTCGCTGCGGCCGGCGAGCTGCGCTTCCTTCGCCTTCGCATCCGCCACCGCGCGCTCCAGCTGTCCGCGCGTGGTCGTGCGGAAGAACTTGTCCAGGCTGCAGCGCGCATAGCCCAGCCGCAGGAACGTCCACAAGAGCTCGTTGATGCCTTCCAGCTGCGCGTCGTCGAGCTCCGGCACCTCGACGCCGGGCGTGGACGCCTTCACCGCGCGCCCGATCCGCCGCAAGTCCTCGCACCGCACGCGCAGCGCGTCGAAGCGCGCGCGGGTCGCCTCGTCCAGCCCGCCCATCATCTGTTGTACGCGGCCCATCAGCCGCTCCGGCGCCGCCGTCTCCTCCGACGCGCTCAGGACCTCCGAATCGACGAGCTGCCGGAAGCGCGCGTTCGACGTCGCCAGCGTCAGCCACCCCACCTCCGCCGCCATCACCACCGGCAGCACCGCGTCGGGGTGCCCGGTCAGGAACGCGAACACCGTCCCCGCTCCGACCAGCAGCAGGTTCCAGCGGCTCAGCGCGGCGCGCTTGAGGTAATCGAGGAGGCCCGCCCGTTTCGGCTGATCGCCCATGCTGCGTCCTCGATCCTACGCCCCACCGCCGGGTCCGTCTCCATCGTCCGCCGGCACGATCGGCGGCGGCGCCTCGCGCGGCGGCGCCTTCTTCTTCGGCGCCGGCATCGCCGCGCCCTCGCCCGCGCCTTCGCTCTCCAGCGCCTTCTGCGCCTCGGCGTCGATCTGTGCCACCCGCTCGCGCACGTAGGATACACACTCCTGGAACTTGGCGTCCTTCTGCATCTCCATCACCGGGCGCGTCGGCAGCGGCGCCGGCACCTGCTCCACCAGCCGCCCCGGCCCCGGCGACATCACGTAGACGCGGTCGCCCAGGTACACGGCCTCCTCGATCGAGTGCGTCACGAAGAACACCGTCGCGCTCACTTCCCGCCACAGCGCCACCAGCAGATCTTGCATGCGCATGCGCGTCATCGGGTCGAGCGCGCCGAACGGCTCGTCCATCAGGATGATGCGCGGCTTGAGGATGAGCGTGCGTGCGATCGCCACGCGCTGGCGCATGCCGCCGGACAGCTCGTGCGGGTACTTGTCGGCGTCGGTGCGGACGTTGAGCCCCACCTTGCCGATCCATTCCCGCGCCGCCTCGTGCCGCTCCACTCGGCTCACGCCCTGGCACTCCAGCCCGAAGGCGACGTTGTCCAGCACGGTGCGGTTGTCGAAGGCCGTGTACTCCTGGAACACCATCCCGCGGTCTGCGCCCGGCCCCTCGATGGGCAGTCCCATCACCAGCGCCTCGCCGCTCGTCGGCGGGAACTGCGGCGCCAGCCCGGCGATCATCCGCAGCACCGTCGACTTTCCGCACCCCGACGGGCCCAGCATGGCGACGAACTCGCCGCGGTCGGAGATATCCTCCACCACGAACGAGACGTCCTGCACGGCCACCTTGCGCCCGTAGAGCTTGGTGACCTTGCGGAACTCGACGACGTGCGGGCGCGCAGGCGCCGCCGCGCCGCCGCCGCCGGGCTTCGCGGCTGCGGCGCTCGTCACGACTCCGCCGCGTACTTGTAGGGGAAGAGCTTCGTGCCGGTCCAGAAGAGCGCGCGGTCGAGCGCGAACGCCAAGAGCGCGATCACCACCAGCACCAGGTAAACGTGCTCGCGCGGGCCGATGCGCTGGCTCACCAGGATCAGCATGCCCAGCCCGCGGTCCATGTTCACCATCTCGGCCAGGATGATGTAGCCGAAGCCCACTCCGAACAGCAGGCGCAGCGAGTTGAAGATGCTCGGCAGCGCCAGCGGGATGAGCACCTTGGTCACGACCTGCCACTTCGACGCCCCCAGCGTATAGGCCGTCTCCAGGTAGCGCTCCTGCACTTCCAGGATCGACCGCGTGGCGTCGAACGTGATGAACGCGACGCAAGCGATGAAGATGAACATCACCTTCTGCGTCTCCTCGATGCCGAACCACAGCGCCGTCAGCGGCAGCAGCGCCGACATCGGCACGTTCCGCCCGAACGTCGACAGCGGCGCGATGAAGGAGTCGATCCAGCGGAACGTGCCCGCGGCGATGCCGAGCGGCACGCCGATGAGCGCCGCGAGGCCGAACCCCTGCAGCACGCGCCAGAGGCTGGCTCCGGCATTGCGCGTCAGCTCACGGTCGAACCAGAGCGACTTGAACGACCCCAGCACCTCCGCCGGGCTGCCAAGGATGGCCGGCGAGATGAGGCGCGACTCGGCCGTGGCGCCGCGCGTGGCCAAAAACCACACGAGGAAGAGAAGCCCGACGCTGGAGAGGGCCAGCACGGCGCGCGCCGCCGCCGGGACCTCGGCACGCAGCTTCGTGATCCAGTCGAGCTTCACGCCGCGCCCCGCGCCGCCGTTACATCCCCTCGACCGGGTAGACCTTGATCTCGACCCGCCGGTTGAGGGCGTGGTTCATCGGGTCGTCCGGGTCGGCGGGCACGTTCCATCCCATGCCGACGACGGAGAACTTGTTCGGGTCCATCTTGTACTTCGACACCAGCGCCTCCTTCACGGCGTTGGCGCGATTCTCGCTGAGCGTCCGCACGTCCTCGAACGGGATGGACCCCTTCATCGACCCGTCGGTGTGGCCTTCGATGACGATGCGCGCCGCGCCGTAGGTGGCGGACAGCTTGGCCACGCCCTCCAGCACCGTGTCCACGTTCGGGTCGTACAGCTCCTCGACGGGCTTCGAGCCCACGGTGCGGGTGATCTTCTTGTAGAGCTCGAACGAGTTCGGATAGAAATGGATCCGTACCGTGTTGACGAGGATCTCGCCGCTCTCGGCTTTGATCGCGTCGACCGACTTCGGCGTGAACTTCACCACGTACTCGTTCTTGGAGTCGGCGTACTTGGCCTCCTTGCCGAGCTTCGCCAGGATCGAGAAGTCCATCACCTGGTCGAACGGCGTCTTCTTCGACGTCTTGCCGATGCGCTCGTAGAGGTAATACGCGGTGTCCCACGTGCGCTCGAAGTTGGCCGGGTTGGCCTCGTTCAAGAAGAACTCGCGGTTCTCGGCGTAGTTCGTCCAGTGGGCGTCGCCCAGCATGCCCAGCGCGTCCTCGGGGGGCATGGAGTAGCCCTTCGCCATGTAGCCGGCGGCGGTCTTCTTCTTGTCGTCGGCCTTGCTGAGCTCGTCGACGGCGTCGAGGATGCCGCGCACCAGCCCCTCGACGATCGGGCCGTGGTCCTTGGCGAAGTCGGCGCGCGCGTACCACACGTCGGCGATCAGGTGGTTGGCCGTGGCGGTGGTGAGGATGAGCGTATTGCCGGTGCCGGGCTTCGTCAGGTTGTAGATGTCGGGCGCCCAGGACACGCACGCCGAGATCGACTTGTCGGCGTTGAAGGCGGCGGCGGCCTCGAACGCGGTGGCGGTGTATTTGAACGTCACGTCCTTGGGCTGGATGCCGGCAGCGATGAGCGCGTTAAGGATGAAGTACTGGGAGGGGGAGTTCTGGGCGAGGACGATGGTCTTGCCCTTGAGCATGTTGATCGACTTGATGTCGGCGCGCGCGACGATGCCGTCGCCGCCGTTCGACCAGTCGATCTGCATGGGCACGCGCGGCATCACGCGCGAGTCCTTCGCGAGCTCCTCCATGAAGAGCGGCAGCATGTCGAGCGTGGCCCAACCGATGTGCACCTTGCCGGCGGCGTAGGCATCGCGCATCGCGACGGGGTCGTCGATGAGGACGAGCTCGACCTTGAACTCGGTGCCGTCGGCGGCCTTCCACTTCTTGCCGGGGGCGAAGCCTTCGTTCGCGAAGATGATGGGGGCCCAGCCCGCCCAGACGTTGAGGGCGAACTTCACGGTGTTGTCCTTCAGCGGGGAGTAGCTGGAGACGCCGGTGACGGGCGGCAGCTTCTCCTCGGGGATGTACGTGTATTCCTTCACCGTGGTGGGGACGTTGACGTCGGGGGCTTCGAGGCCTTCCGTTTTCTTGACCTTGGCCAGGTCCTCGGGCGTGATGGATCCGGCGTCGGTGGCCTTGGCCTTGGGGGCGAAGATGTCCGCGCGCCAGACGGCGAAGGCGATGAGGCCGAGCACCAGGATGGCGCCGACCACGTAGAACGCTGTCTTGGGCTTCGCTTCGTCGGGCATCGTCGATCCCCTTTTCGTGGAGCCCCGTCTCGCCGGAGCTACGAGCGCTGGGACGCTACCGCGGTCGGTCCCGGGCTGACAAGCAGGAGGCGCATGCACGCGACCGGTGACGTCGAGCGACCGCCGCGACCCTTCGTTTATTCGGCGCTAGTCACGACGCGCTCGTCGTTCCGTCGGCCGCTGGCCCCGCTCTTGCACTCCTGCCGTGCGCGTCAGACGTCTGTCGTGGGGCTCAGGCCACAGGAGGAGCATGCAGCGAGCGCGGACAACTAGATACGAGGCGTACCTCGGGGTTCTGCTGCTGGGGTCGCTTGCGACCGGTGTGGCGTGCGCCCCACGGTCCGAGGGTGCGCCGCCCTCCGATGCGCTGACGCTGAGGGAGCTGCTGGCCATGAGCCCGGACGCCGTGCGGGCGATGCCGGCGGCGGAGCGGAGCTGGTGGCGGCACCGCGTGGACGAGGTGCTGGCGGCGCAGGCCGACGCCGGCGAGGTGCGGCCCGCGGCCCCCGGCGTGGTGCCCGCTGCCCCGGGCGTGGCGCTCGCCTTGCCCGGCGCGCTGAAGCTCGCGCTGGCCGTCGACGCCGGCCGGGACGGTCAGGGCCTCGATCCCCTCGTCGCAGTCGCCGCGCAAGGGGGGGCCCTCTCGCCGTTGCCGGCGCTCTCGCTGTTCGAGGACGGGGACGATGACGCCGAGGAGGGCGGCGCCGGCGGGGGCGTCGCGGACGCGGAGGCGCACCTGGGCGTGCACCTGGGCGCGGAGATGGACGGGGCGTCGAGCCTGGAGGGGGGCAGCGCGCTCTCCGCGCCCGCGCTGCGTGCCGCCCTCGACGCCGTCGCCGCGCTGCGCGGTTTGCGACGCGCGCTGGCTTCCGCCGCTCCGCCTGACGCCGAGGTGGCGTTGCGGCCTGCCCCCGCGGCGCCCTTCGCCTTGTTGTACTCGCCCGACGACGGCGTCGCCTGGGTGAACCCCGTGCTGCTGGCGCTGCGCGACGACGACGCCTACGACGCGCTAACCGCGCCGGGCGCGCTGGTGCCGGGCGGCGCGCGCACGCTCACGCCGGCGCCGCGCTACGGCCGCGCGGCGTGGTGGGGAAACCGCAACCCGTACAACTTCTACGAGTCCATCGCCGCCTGTGCCGCCGCCGAGGCCAACCGCTGCGGTGCTTGCATGCCGGCCGGCACCTGCGAGGAGAAGCTGGGCAGCGGCGACGGCAACACCGAGTGCGCGGTGCTGTCGACGACGGCGAACGGCTACGAGCTGGCGTGCCTGATGTACGCCTACTCGATGAGCACGGTGGAGTTCTGCATGGACGACGCCGCGCCCGCCTGCAGGCCCGCCGATCTGCGCGTCGCGCTCGACAACCTGGAGTCGTTCCGGCCGGTGTTCAACGACCCGGCGTGCATGGCTTCCATCGACCAGTGCGTCGCCCCCTACCGCAGCGAGCTGTCGTGCGGCGACCCCTGCGGGGACTTCTGCAACGGGCTCGTCGACGCCTGCACCCAGCCGTGCACGAGCGGGATCGACGCCTGCTCTTCGACGAGCAGCGCCTGCGGCGAGACTTGCACGGGCTGCGGCAACACGACCAGCAGCACGGCGGGGTCGTGCGGCGACGCCTGCTCTTCGGGCGCGGATTCGTGCGGCAGCGCCTGCGACTCGTCGAGCAGCTCGTGCAGCTGCGCGGTGGCGCGTTCCCTTCCCGAGGCGCCGCTCGATCCGGCGCGCGCGACTTCGCCCGGCCGCGGCCCGCGCGTCGCCGCCGCGGCGCGCAACGTGCTCTTCGGCCTGCTGCCGCCGGTCGTCATGCTCCTGTGGCGCCGGCGTCTGGCGCGCCGGGAGGTGCGCACATGAGGCCGCATCTCGTTGCCTTCATCGATCGCCTCCTCGGTGGCGGCGCCGGTGAAGTCCTGGCGCCCAACTATCTGGTGATGCTGAGCCTGGCGATCGTTGCCGGCACGGCGCTCGCCGTCTGGGTCGGGCGTGCGCACGGCTTCGACATGCGCCGTGGCCTCGCCGCCCTGGCGCTCGCCTACCCTGGCGCCCTCGCCGGCGCACGGCTCTTCACCGTCGCCAGCAACGTCCCCGACGCCCTGGCGGCGGCGGACGTCGCGCTGCTCTGGCGCGGCGGCCTCGCCGCCTACGGTGGCTTCATGGGCGGTGTCTTCGGCGCCTGGCTCGCGCTGCGGCGCGGAGAGCTCACCGCCTTCGGCGACGTCTGCGCGCCCACGATGGGGCTCGGCACCTGCCTCACGCGCCTCGGCTGCTTCGTGGCGGGTTGCGATTTCGGCGTCGTCACCGGTGGTCCCTGGGGCGTGCGCTTTCCGCCGGGGAGTCCCGCGTTCCGCGCCCATGCGGCGGCCGGCTGGGTCGGGCCGTTCTCGGGCGGCTCGTTGCCCGTGCATCCCACCGAGCTATACGAGTCGGCGCTCGGGCTGGCGATCTGCACCGGGGCCCTCTTCTGGATGCGCCGCCGGCGCGGCGCCGCGCTCGACGGGCGCGTCTTTCTAGGCGCGATCGCCGCCTACGCCGTGGGCCGCTTCGCCGTCGAGAGGCTTCGCGGCGACGTCGACCGCGGCGTGTTTTTCGGCGCGCTCTCTACCAGCCAGCTCGTCAGCCTCGGCGTCCTCGCCCTGGTGGCCGTCGTGGCGGTGCACCGCTTCGGCCGGCGCTCCGCCTGGCGCCTCGGGCGTCCCGTCGCCGCGGCGCTGGCCGCCTGCGCCGCCGGCGGCGCGGGCGCGGCACTGACGCTCGGCGCGCCGGGCGAGGCGCGCGCCGCCGCGCCCACCGTGGCGCTTGTCGACCGGCTCCCCGCCACCACGCCCGGCGCCGCCACGCGCGGCGCGCTCCTGGAGCTGGTGGCCGGCTCCATCGGCACGGGGCGCGTGCTCGCCCCCGTCACGGTGCGCTCCATCCTGGAGGACAAGGGCGTCGTTCCCGAGAAGGTCGTCGACCCCGCGTCCTGGGCGGCGTTGGCGGCGCTGTTGCGGGTGGACCTCGTCGCCGGCGTCACGATCGAGGTGGAGGGCGAGGGAGCCGGCCTCGACGCCACGCTCTACAACCGGAAGGGCAAGACGCTGTTCCTGGTGCACGAGCCTTGTCCGCTGTGCTCGCCCACGCAGCTCGAGGACGCGGCGCGCAGCCTGGCGTCGCGGCTCGCGGACGCCGTCGTCGGCAAGACCCCCGGCCCGCCCGCGGGGCTCAGCGGCCGGCCCGCGCCGCGCGCGGTACCGCCGGAGAGCGCGCACGGCGGCGGCGCGGAGAGCAGCGCCGCGGGCCGCGGCAGCGGTGGGGGCGGTGCGGCCGGCTTCGCCGACGCGGGCGGCGGGGCCGCCGGCGCCGGCATGCTGGGCGCGGACGTCGTGGCCGGCGAGACGCTGAGCGGTGCGTTCTCCGAGCGCCATCCGCTGGCCGTTCGGCTCGGCCTCGGCCCGAGCTTCGTCATCGGGCGCAGGACCGTCCCGACGCTCGGCTACCAGTTTCTCGTCGAGGGGTCCTACACGCTGCGCTCCCGCACCGAGCTCGGCGCGCAGTTCATCTACTTCCTCGACGCCGACTCCAAGCACTTCACGTTCGCCGCCACCTTCGAGTGGAAGATCGGCCGCGCCCTCAAGAGCGCGCCCTATGCGGGCGGCTCGGTCGGCATCACGCACGTCGTGTTCGACGACGCGCCCAAGTCGGTGACGGCCTTCGACACGCGCGCGCGCCTCGGCTGGGAAATCCTGTTCGGAAAATGGTTCGGCCTGCGCCTCGAGCTCCTGAACCTGTCCTGGAAGATATCGGCCGCCTTCGGCTCACCCTTCATTCCCGCCTGGGAGCCGCGCATCTTGGTCAGCTACCGGCACTAGGCCGGCCCGCACCGGTTCAGAGGACGTAAGTCTCTCCAAAGATCGGAGGCGACGCCTTCGGCGTGCCTCGGCTCAGAGGATGTGAATCTCTCCCCAAAGTCGGAGGCGACGCCTTCGGCGTGCCTCGACGCACCTGATAGAGTCGCGCGCCTGGACGCGCGCGCACGACAAGCCCCATCGCCGCTGTGGGCGGTGGGGGCGGGGGTGGCGGCCGTCTCGGCGGCGGCGGTCTTCATCCGCCTCGCCGCCGCGCCTCCGCTCGCCGTGGCCTTCTGGCGTACCGCGATCGCGGCGGCCGTGCTGGCGCCGGTCCTGCTCCTGCGACGCCGCGACGTGCTTCCGCGCGGGCGCGACCTGGCGCTTGCCGCCGGCGCGGGCGTCGCGCTTGCCGCCCACTTCGCCCTGTGGATCACGTCGCTCTCCTGGACGACGGTCGCGTCCAGCGTCGTGATCGTCTGCACGCAGCCGGTGTTCGTGGCGCTGCTCTCGTGGGTGCTGCTCGGTGAGCGCACGTCGCGGCGCGGCCTCGCCGGCATCGCCGTCGCGCTCGCCGGCACCGCGTTGATCGCCGCCGGCGCCGCGCCGTCGCCGTCGCCTGCCGCGGGCGCGACGCGGCCGTTGCTCGGCGACGCGCTCGCCCTCGGCGGCGCCGTCGCCGTCTCGCTCTACGTGCTGGCGGGGCGCCGCTTGCGCACGCGCGGCGTCGGTATCCTGCCCTACGCCGTGGTGGTGAACGCCACTGCCGCGGTGACGCTCCTCGCCGCCGCGCTTGCCTTCGGCGTCACGCTGACCGGCTTCTCGCGCGCCACCTGGCTCTGGCTCGGCCTGGTCGCCGTGGCGCCGCAGGTCGCCGGCCATACGCTCCTCAACTGGTCGCTCGCGCGCGTGCCGGCGTCCATCGTGTCGAGCGCCATCCTCGCCGAGCCCGTGGTGTCCACGGCGTTCGCCTTCCTGGTCCTGCACGAGCGCCCCGCGCCGGCGACGCTTGCCGGCGGCGCGGTCGTTCTCGCGGGCCTGTGGCTCTTGCTAGGCGGGCGAAGCGCCGCGCCCGCGGCGCCATCGCCTCCGACGACGCCTCCGCCGACGTCCATCGCGACGCGTCCACCCACGTCCGCGACGACGCCGGCGCCGCCCGCCTCGCCGGCACCGCCCGCCTCGGGCGTCACAACGTCGTGACGACGCCCGCCGTGGCGAACGGGCTCACCGTACCGGACGACGTCGCCGCGCCGGTACGCGTGTTGAAGCGGATGCGTCCCGCCGCCCCGCCACCGCCGCCGCCGTTCGTCGAACCCGTGCCCGCGCCGCCGCCGACCGAGGCCCCGGCGCCGCCCGCGCCGCCTGCGCCGCTGGTGGCGTTGCCGTCGAGGCTCGGCCCGCCGGCGGCCGCCATCGCCGAGAGCAGTCCGTTGCTGCCCGGGTTGCCGGCACCGCCCGCGCCCAGCGCCCCCGAAGCGCCGCCGCCGCCGTTGCACGCGATCACCGCGAGCGCGGTCACCGTGACCGTGGCCCCTTCCAGCAGCACGGCGCCGCCCGCGCCCCCGCCACCCGAGCCGTCGTCGTCCGGGCTCGCCTCGCCGCCACCGCCGGCCGCCCAGATCGTCCCGCCCACGCTGATGCCGGCGCCGCTGACGATCTGGATGGCCCCGCCGCCGCCGCCGCCGCGTCCGGAGTAGATGACCATGTCTGCGCCGCCGGCGCCGCCGCCGGACCCTCCTTGCAAGGGGACCACGGCCGGCGTGCCGTTGGACGCACCCGCCGGCGTGGCGCCCGCACCGGCGCAGAGGCCGTCGGGCGACGAGCCTCCGGTACCGCCGGCCGCGCCGTATCCGGCCCCGCTGCCCCCGGCGTCGCAGTTGACCCCGAACCCGACCCCGCCTCCCGGGCCGGCGCCGTGCCCCGCGAGGTTGCCGACGTCGACGGCCCAGATGCCGCCCTGCCAGCCGCCCGTCGCGGGGAACCAGGCGTTGGTTCCGCCGCCGCCGCTGGACACGGTGGCGTTCAGTACCAGATCCGCGTTGATCGTCGCGGCGCCGCCCGAGACGATTGCCACGGCGGGCGACGGGAGGGTGCCGCCCGTGTAGGTCGACGCGACGAAGCGGTGCGTCTCGCCCGCGGCCAGGTTGACCGAGGCGAAGGTCCAGACCGCGATGTCCGGGCTCCCGCCTCCCTGGACCACCGTGTGGAAGCCGATGCCGGCCACCAGGCCCGGACCCGTGCCGCGCACGACCATGAACGAGCCGGCGCCGACGCGGCCGCGGATGCTGCCCGTCGACGCGTCCCATTCGTAATCGTCGAGCACGTCGGCGCCGGTGTCCCAGGCGAGCGTGCCCTCGCTGAGGTACGCGGTGGGGATGCCGTTCGACGGCACCAGCGCCAGGCAGTGCGCCCCGGCCGTCAGGCTGCAGCCCAGAGCGCAGGTCTGCAGCGTGACCCATGCCTCCGCGCCGCTCGGGCCCATGCACTGCTGCAGGTCGTCGGTGGCGCACTGGAGCGCGCCGACGGTGCACGCCGGCGCCGCGTCCGTGCCTGCCGGCAGCGCGTCGGTCCCTGTCCCCGAGTCGACGCCCGAATCGGCGCCGGGCACGGCGTCGGTGCCGGGGCCGCTGTCCGGCGCGGCGTCCGTCCCCGGCGGCATCGCGTCGCTGCCGCCGCTGTCGAGGCCGGTCCCGCTGTCGCCTGCCGGCCGTCCGGTGAACATCGACGGCAAGCTGCAGCCCACCACGGCCGCCGTCCCCAGGCCGACGGCGGCGCGCGCCCATCGCATCCCCACTCGGCACTGGAGCATCGGCACAGGTTACAGGCGCCGGCGGCCGCGCACAAATTGGCGAGGCGCGCGGCGCGCCGGCCTCCGCCGGGGCGCTGCCCCACACCCCGCAGCCGGCGTCTTGGCACCGGTTCTAGGCGCGCCACATGGACATCGCCCGCCGGCGCACCTTGCGTTCCGCTTCCAGGAACCGCGGCGTCCCCCTCAAAGGGGCCAGCGCCGGGCAACGCTCCATCCACTCGATGTCGATCAGCGCGGCTTCGACGGCGCGCTCCAGGTGGCCCAGCGCCGCCTCTGCACGGTCGCGCAGCGACAGGAACTCGCAGGCGATCTGGTGCATGATCGTCTTGAAGCGCGCGTTGTCGACCATGGCCGCCAAGCCCGCCAGCCTCTGCTCCGCGTCGTCCAGCGTCACGTCTCCCAGGATCGCCTGGCAGTAGCCGCGCATCATCAGCAGGAACGGCTGCTCACCTTCGGGGATTTGCTCGATCAGCTCGCGAATGCGCTCCAGGTCGCCGCGCCAAAGCGAGACGCGGACGCGCACCATCAGCAGCGGCGGCAGATTGGCGCCCTTGAGGCGCGCGAGCTGGCCCAACACGCGCTCGTAGTCGTCCCAGCGTTGGTGCAGCGCGTGGGCGCGCCCGACGTCCACCAGGCACGCCCCGAGGGCCGGGTCCAGCTCCACCGCGAGCAGCAGGCGGCGGATGCCCTCGTCGACCTTGCCGGCCTCCACCTGCAAGCGTCCGAGGTAATCGTGCGCCTCCGCGCAGGTGGGGGCGATCGCCAGCGCGTTGGCCAGCGCGTGCGTCGCCGTCGGGTAATCGCCACACTGCACCGCCACCATGGCCGCGGCCAGGTGCGTCTCCGCGAGTCCGCCCGCGTGCAGCAGCGCCTCGTTCACCGCCGCGCGCGCTTCCTTTTCGTAGTCGCGCTTCGGCCCGCCCTGCGGCACGAACCAGGCCTTCACCAGCGAGATGGCGCGGAACGCCAGCGCAGGGCGAAACACCGGCGCCAGCGCCAGACACTGCTCCAGCAGGTCGACCGAGCCCCCCGGACCGATGTTGTGGAACTCGCGCGCCTGCTGGCGGGCACGGAGGTAGAGCTCCACCGCTTCTTGCGGCGCGTCGCCGCGCGCGGCGATGGCGGCCAGCTCCAGCCGCAGCGCCTCGGCGATGCGCTTGGCCATCGTCTCCTGCAGCTCCAGCACGTCCCTCATCGCCCCTTCGAAGCGGCCGGTCCACATCTGGAACCCGTCCGGCACGGCGACGAGGCGCGCCGAGATCTTCACGTGGTCGCCGGCGCGCTGCAGCGTGCCGTCCACCACGGCGTCGACGCCCAGGTCGTTGCCGACCGCGCGTGGGTCGCGCTCCGCGCCGGTGTATTTGGCGGTAGCGCCGCTTCCGGACACGCGCAGGCCGCGCGTCATGGACAACACGTCGATGAGCTCCTCGGTCAGGCCCTCCGCCAGATAGGCGTCCTCGGCGGGCCCGCGGTAGCGGAAAGGCAGCACCGCCAGCGCGCGGTCGCCGGGCGAGGTGGGCAAGTGCAGCGAGCGCCCACTCTGCGACGTGCCCGCGCGGCCGGTGCCGGCGGGACCCGTGCCCGCGCCCGCGCCAGGGCCGGTGCCGGCGCCCGCGCCGCCGCCGCTGCCGCCAGACCCCGGGCCGGTCGCCACGCGCCCGCTTCCGGCACTCGCGCCGGAGCCAGCCGCCGCGCCGCCGCCGCCAGGGCCGGTCGCCACGCGCCCGCTTCCGGGCGTGGAGCGCAGGTCGCCGCCGGCGAGCGAGCCCACCCGTCCCGGCGGGAACGTCCCCGTGTCGTCGGTCGCCACGCCGGCGAGCGCCGCGGCGGCGATCGCCGCGAGCCCGTAGATCACCTCGTCCAACGGCGGGCGCCCCGCCGGCTCACGCTGTAGGCAGCGCAGCACCAGCACCGCCAGCGCGTCTGGCAGCGGGGCGAGCGTGCGCGGGTCGGGCGGGTCGTCGCGCAGCCGCGCCAGCGCGCACGAGATGGGCGTGTCGCCGTTGAAGGGAAGCGTCCCCGTCAGCATCTCGTAGAGGATGATGCCGAACGCGTACACGTCCGTGCGCGCGTCCACCGGGTCGCCCGACACCTGCTCCGGCGCCATGTACGCAGGCGTTCCGATCGACCCCATCGTCTGCAGGTTCGCGCCGTCCCCCTGCGTGGCGCGGGCGATGCCGAAGTCGATGACGACCGCGCGCCCCGCGGCCGCCGGCGCCGCCGGCCCCGCCCCTTCCAGCAGGATGTTGGCCGGCTTGAGGTCGCGGTGCACCACACCGGCCGCGTGCGCCGCGGCCAGCCCCTCGCCGATCTGCAGGGCGATGGCGGCGGCGCGCGCCGGGGCGACCTTCCCCTCGGCCTCGATGAGCACGCGCAGGCTCACGCCGTCGACGTGCTCCATCGTCAGGAAGCGCATGCCGGCGTGCTCGCCCAGGTCGTACGTGCGCGCGACGTTGCGGTGCGTCACGCGCCGCGCCAAACGGATCTCGCGGCGGAAGCGCTCCACCGCGTCCGAGCCCTCGGCGCCGCGCACCGTCAGCACCTTGAGCGCCACCACCTCGCCCACCTCGCGGTCGCGCACCTTGAACACGGCGCCCATCCCGCCGCGCCCCAGCACCTCGATGATCTCGTACCGGTTGGCGAAGAGCGTGCCCGTCCGGAAATCGGGCGTTCCCTCCGGCGCAGCTAGCGTGTGCTCGAAGCTCTCGTCGCGCCCCTCGGCCATCTAATCGATTGTAGTCCATCGGCGGCTCGCCCGCGCGTCCCGCCGCGGCGAGTCAACACCGACTTGACGTTTCTTCACACGCTACTGCGGCACGATGCGGTACACCGCGCCGCTGTACACGCCGGCGAGGTACAGCTCGCCGCGCGCGTCCTCGCCCCACGAGCTCGGTCCGTCGTTGAAGAAGTCGAGGTTCGGGTCCTCGTTCTGCGCCGTTGCCGCGCCGCCCGCATACACGAACGTCCGCACCCTGCCGTTGTCATTGTCCGAATAGAAGTAGGTGCCGTGGTAACCGGACATCTTGCAGCCGCGGTACACGTAGCCCCCGATGACGGCGCGCGCGTCCGGGTGGCCCCAGACGACCACCGGAGCGATGCTTCCCGCGCAGCTCCCCGCAAAGGGCGTCAGCCCTTCGCAGTTGTTCCACCCGAAGTCCGCGCCCAGACCGTTGCCCGGCGCAGGTGCGACCGAGATCTCCTCCCAGTCATCTTGACCGACGTCCCCGATGTACAGGTCGCCGGTCTCCCGATCGAAGCTCAGGCGCCACGGGTTACGGAAGCCGAAGGCGAAGACGGACGGCGCTCCGCCGGTGGTGAACGGGTTGGACGCGGGGATGTACGGCGCCGGCGCGTCCACGTCGAGGCGCAGGATCTTCCCGAGTGGGTCGCCGGTGTCGCGCGAGTCGAGGTCGGGGTCGCCCTGGACCCCGCCGTCGCCGCTGCCGATGTAGAGCAACCCGTCGGGTCCGAACTCCATGCCGCCGCCGTTGTGGTTGGGCTCCTCGCTCGGGAGCGTCAGCAGCACCGTCCCGGTCGGGTTGGCGAGGTTTGGATCGGTCGCACTGACCGTGTACTCCGCGATCTCGTTGTTCAGCGCTCCCTCGGTCGAGTAGTAGACGAAAAAGCGCCCGTTGTTGGCGTAGTCGGGATGGAAGGCGATCCCCAGGAGCCCCTGCTCGGCAAAGTCGTAGAGCACGATCGCCTGGATGTCGAGGAACGCGCCCGGGAGCAGCGTGTCGGTCGTGAGGTCGACGATGCGGATCGTCCCTTGCTGCTCCACGATGAAGAGGCGGCCCGTGTCCCCGCGAGGCGCCTCGATGTCGACCGGCGCGTTGACGTTGACCACGAGCTCCGCCATCAGAGCCGGCGTGCCCGGGACCGTGGTGATCCCGTCGCACAGTCCGCCGCCCCCGCCCCCCGAGTCCGTCCCGCCCCCGCCCGCGTCCGATGGCGGCGGCGGCGGATTGTTGTGCGGGCATCCCGCAATGGCGATCGACACTGCAGCGGCGGTCGTCAAGGTGGCCGCCGCCAGGGCGAAGTAGCTCCGCTTGCGCATGGTATGGCCTTTCGGCCGGACCTTAGCACCTACTGCGGGACGATGCGATAGATGCTGCCGTCGTAGACTTCCGCGGCGTACAACTCGCCCCGGGCATCCTCCCCCCAAGTGCTGGGGAAGTTGAAGCCGACGGCCGGATCCTGCGCCAGCATCGTCGCCACGCCGCCGGCGTACACGAAAGTTCGGAGCCATCCGTCACAGTTGTCCGAGTAGAAATACGTCCCGTGCAGGTCCGGCATGCGGCAACCGCGGTACACGTAGCCGCCGATGACGGCGCATCCCTCCAGGTGCGGGTAGGCCACCGTGGCGTTGAAGCTTCCCGCGCAGGTGTTCGGCAGCGCGCAGGCCGGCGCGCCCGGGTGCGGCGAATTGCCTTCGCAGCGGTTCCACCCGAAATCGAGCCCCAGTCCGTTGGACGGCGCTGGCGCAACTGTGACCTCCTCGTAGTCGTCCTGGCCGACGTCGGCGACGTAGAAGTCGCCCGTCGCGCGGTCGAAGCTGATTCGCCAAGGGTTGCGGAAGCCGTATGCAAAGACCTCGGGCGCGCCACCGCCGCCCGCGAAAGGGTTGCTCGGTGGGATGGCGTACGGCGACCCTGCGTCCACGTCGATGCGCAGGATCTTCCCCAGGAGGCTGTTGAGGTCCTGCGCATCGCAGCCTGGATCGTGCTGTGCCCCACCGTCCCCGCTGCCGATGTAGAGCAAGCCGTCGGGCCCGAACTCGAGCGCGCCGCCGTTGTGGTTGTTCTCGTCGTTCGGGATGGTGAGGAGCACGCTCCCCGCCGTGTTGGCGACGTTCGGGTCGCCGGCGCTGCGCGTGAACTCGGCGACGACGTTGTTCGCCGACCCGGGCTCCGTGTAATACACGAAGAACCGGCCGTTGGTCGCGTAGTCGGGGTGGAAGGCGATGCCGAGCAGCCCCTGCTCGCCGCTGTCGTAGGCGACCGTGATATCGACGAACGGGGTAGGCAGGAACGTGTCCGTGGTCAGGTCGATGATGCGGATCGTGCCCCCCTGCTCCACTACGAACAGCCGACCGGTGTCGCCCGGAGGCGCGGCGAGGTCCACCGGCGCATTGGCCACTTCGACCAACTGCGCGGTGATCGCCGTGCCCGCCACCGGCGTGATCCCGTCGCATAGTCCGCCCGACGTTCCGCCATCGGTGCCCGGCATGATCGCCGCGTCAGTACCCGGCGCGGGCCCGCCATCCGCCGAAGCATCCGCTCCCCCGTCGCCGCCCGGCATCACGGCGTCAGTGCCTGGCGGCGGACTCCTTCTGCATCCAACCTGAAGGCCGACACAAGCTACGACGAAGGCGAGAACTATGCCCACGGCGATCCTGCGCATGACGCCACGACCTCCACGACGGGTTTCCTTTCCTCTAGCCCGGTCGGGCGTGTCTCGGCAAGCCGCTCGCCGGATAGGGCTCGCGTGGATCGGCTTCCAATGACCGTTGCTACGGATGCGCCCAGATTGTCGCCGGGGGAAACGCCGCTGAACGTGCCGTCCGCCACGACGTTGAAGGGGGCACCTCCGAAGTAGACGTAAGCGACGCCTTGGCCGCTGCTCCCGACGCCAGTGGCCCCGACCACGACGTCCGCCAGGCCGTCTCCGTTCACGTCCTGCGCGTTCGCGACCGACGTTCCAAGCGAGGCGAAGTCGCTGGCCCCGTTGATCACCGCATCGCTGGTCAAGTCAAACGGGGTACCCCCGAAGAAAACGTACGCGACCCCCCGCCCCATTCCGCCTCCGCCGGCAAGCCACGCGCCCACGATGACGTCCGACAGCCCATCTCCGTTGACGTCGCCAGCGTCCACCGCGTGCCCGAATTGGTCGCCGGCCGCCACTCCGCTGAGGATGACGTCGGCGACGGTGTCCGGGGTGCTCGCACCGAAATAGATGTAGACCTGCCCTGCGTTCGCGCCGCCGATATCGCTCAACTCTGCTCCGGCTACGATGTCGGCGAATCCGTCGCCGTTCACGTCGGCGTTTGACGCGATCGAGCGTCCAAGGGCGTCGCTCGCGGCGGCGCCCACAAAGGTGGCGTCCGCGGTAGAGTCGATGGAGACGCCCGAATTGCCAAGGAAGAGGTACAACGCCCCTGCATTCAGGGCGCCCGCATCGTTGAACGGAGCGCCAGCGATCACGTCCGCGTAGCCATCCCCATTGACGTCGCCGGCGCCACCGACGGCTGCTCCCAAGTCGTCATCCATGGCGGCGCCGAGGAAGAGGCCGTCGGCTGTTGTGTCGATCGCCCCGGGCCCACCCATATAGAGATACGCAGATCCTGAGATGCCGGCACCCGGTGCCCCGACGATCACGTCCGCGTAGCCGTCCCCATTCGTGTCGCCAGCTCCTGCGACGGCGGTTCCAAAAGCCGCCATCGCTCCGGATCCGGACAGAACGAGATCTGGTGTCGAGTCGAAAGCGAGTCCGCTTCCTCCGAAGTAGACGTAGGCTCGCCCCGCCGTACCTGCTGCAGCGTCGTTGAATGGCGCTCCCACAATCACGTCGCCGAAGCCGTCGGCGTTCACGTCGCCCGCAGCGGCGACGGAGTAGCCGAGCTGGTCTGCCGGAGCTTCGCCGAGCAGCGTGCCGTCGGCGGTGGAGTTGACAGTTGGCCCAGCGCCCCCGAAGTACACGAACGCCCCGCCCCGGTTGTTCGTCGCGACGCCACCGGCGTCGTAGAAGGGCGCTCCCGCGACGACGTCCGCATAGCCGTCCCCGTTGAAGTCGCGATCGCTGCGGCCGACGTTGATGCGCCAGAAGAGCGTGTACGCAGAGCACGCACTCCCGGCGCAGGCGCGCACGCGCCAGAAATAGCGGTCGCCGACGGGGGCGGTCATCGAGGCGGGAAGGTCCGTCGTCGGCATGTGCGTCAGCGCGGTCGTGGAGGCGGTCGTGACGCCGGTCGCGAAGGTCGAGTCGGTCGAATACTGCAGCTCGTAGTCGATCGTGACGCCGCCGGCGACCGTGGACGTCTCCCACGTGAAGGTGGGGCGGCGCGAGCCGGCGACGAAGATGGAGCCGAGGTAGGCGTTGTTCATGGGCTTGCGGAGCACCGGCACCGTGGGCGCGCCGTTGCAGGCCGCGGTGTCGAAGACGCAGCCCGGTGTGCACGACAGCGTCCCGCCGGAGAACATGCCGACGTCTGGGCAGGCGAGCCCGCCGAGGTCGGCGGCGTCGCACTCCTCGCCGGCGTCGATCGAGCCGTCGCCGCAGGTGGCAAGCATGCAGGCGCTCGTGTCGAACGAGCACGCGCCCGAGCACGTGAGCGTGCCTCCGACGAAGCCCAGGCCCAGCGTGACGCAATCGGCGCCGCCCAGCACGACGCCGTCGCAGTCTTCGCCCGGGTCGATGTCGCCGTCGCCGCAGGTTGGGAGCAAGCAGCCGCTGGTGTCGAACGTGCAGTCCGTGGCGCAGCTCAGCGTGCCGCTCGTGAAGCCCATGCCCACGCTCAAGCAGTCGCTGCCGCCCAGCTCGGCTCCGTCACAGTCCTCCGTCCCATCGATCGCCCCGTTGCCGCACGGATCGCCGGTGCAGCTTGTCGTGTCGTACGTGCAGTCGCCGGCGCAGGCGAGGGTGCCGCCGGTGAAACCGAGGCTCGCGCAGTCAGCTGTGCCGAGCGCCGTTCCGTCACAGTCTTCACCGACGCCGATGGTCCCGTCGCCGCACGCGGCGAGGGCTTCCAGCGTCACGGTGTAATCGACGACCTCGCCGAGGTTCGCGGGGTGCGTGTCCTCGCCGCTCGCGAGGTCGAGACCGCCGCCGACGGCGGTGACGACGACGGTGATGGGCAGCTTGTCCTCGGCGTCGGGGATCCGAACGCTGAACGAAGTCGGCAGCGTGATCGTCGTCGTCCCTTCCCGAGGCGGGTACGTCAGCGTGAACATCCGCCCGTTCTGCGACACGTCGACACGCAGCTCGTCGATGGGGTCGGCGACCGTGCCGCTGACCCTGACGAAGAGAATGGTCTTGCGGCTGCAGCCTAGTCCGACGGCCGCACACGCCATCACGACCGCCACCAGCCCGTGCACCAAACGAGACGTTGCCATGGAAGCCCCTCCTGTCTTGCGGAAACTGGACCTAGCCATCGTGCCAGGTCGTTCGCCGCGGTGCGAGCCGGCCGGCATGTTGTAAGGCTCGTCGTGCGCCGGCGCCGGTGCGCTCATGGCACCGGCCCGCGCGCGGAATAGCGTTCAACCAGCGCGCGCGTCTCGGGATCCTCGCGCGCCGCCGCCAGGTCGGGGTCCACCGCGGCGCGGCCAAGAAGAGCCTTGGCCTCGGCCGTGTCGAGCTCGGCCAGGTTGGTGAGGTAGTAGCGTGCGGGAAGGCGGCGGAGGCTGGCAAGCCGCGCGAGCTCGAAGATGGGCTTCTCGAACCAGGGGTCGGCCATGGTCGCGGCGCGCAGCCACGTCATGGCCGAGGCGAAGTGGGATGTACCGCCGGCGGCGTCCCTCAGCGCTTCCGCGAGGAGCGCCTCGCCGAGAGCGCGTCCGCCGTGAAGGAGCTTCGGAACGTGGCCGCCTTCCGGCCCTTCGAGCTGGAAGGCGGCGGTACGTGCGATGAGAGGCCAGTAGCTCGGCGATCCGGAGTAGTCGGCCGAATCGCCGAGCCGCGCCCGCTCGACCGCCGCCGCGATCTCCTTCGCAGACAGGCGGCGGGCCGCCCCGTCATCCACGTGAACCCTGAACAGGAGCGGACGGTCGTCTTTCCTCACCGGACGCAGTATGCCGGCGACCATGCCGCCCGCGGGGGAGCGGTACAGAGCCGCGAGAGTCAGAGGCTGCGTCGTGGGCGGCGCGGTCGTCGGACCGGGCGCACAACCCCAGCCCTCGGAGTAGACGTCGTCCAGGGAGCCGTAGACCGACACCCTGATCTCGACGCGCGCCAGCAGGTCCGGTGCGACACCGACCCACAGCGTCAACGGCTCGGGGTCCATCCCCTCCGTCAGCTCTCCCACGTCGTCTGCCGTAGGACCCACCTTGGGTAGAGGGAGGTACGTCGCGGCTGGGTGCCGGGGGGCGCCCAACGGCGCGAGCGGGGGTCGCTCGCCCAGCACCCGCTCCACCACTGCCGAAAGCGGGGCGCCGCTGCAGTCAACGATGTCCTTGCCCGTCGAGCCCGCTCTCCAGTCCCGGTCCACCCGGCTGCAAGTGTCTCCCGGCCGAGTGTGGTCGTCTGGACAGACCTCCAGGGCGTCGCGCGGGTCGTCGCGGTGGGGAGCTTCCCAGCCGAACACGAGCTCGTCACGCGCCCAACCCATCAGGACGAGCCCGGCGTGGACGCTGGTGACGGGCGGCCGCGTTCCGGGACTGCTGGCCGTTGCCTTGGCGGGCGCGGCGGGCTCCGCCGCGGTGGCCGCCGCGCAGCTCGGCAACGCGGCGAGGAGGCAGAGGGCAATGGCGCCGCGCTTCGCGTCAGGCCTCATCGAGCGTCTCCAGGTAGCGCTCGACCTCGCGCGTGTAGGCGTCGCGCAGCGCATCCCGCGTCGTCTTGTCGAGCTCGCCGGTCGCGGGCAGCGGCACCTTCGCCTGGAACGCGGAGACCGCCGTCTTGGCGGCGGCATCGAGCTTCGGGTTGATCTTGCCGGGGTGCACGTCGATGTACTTCAGGAGCCAGAGAACCTTGAGCCGGTACTTGGCCGATAGCGTCGACACGGTCGACTCCACGGTCCCTTCGAGGCGCTCCGTCTTGACTTCCGCCGGCGTCCCCGGCGCATCAGCCGGACGCAGCCCCTTTGCCTTCTTCCTCAGGGCGTCGGGCGAATCCCCGGCGTCTGCCGGATCGAGCTCGAGGGCGTCCAGCACGCCGTGGTAGCGGGTCCCGGCGCGCGGCGCCGCGTCCAGTATTGAGGCCGGGATCGGCTCCCCTCTCAGCACGGCGTCGAGGACTTCCCAGCGGACGGCCGGACCCGGATCCCAACGGCTCCCGTGCGCCAGGCTGGCATGGCTCGTCACGCCCTGCCACTTGTCGACGACGGCATCGAAGTCGGCGACCGACCGCACTGGTTTGGACACAATCGGGAACCGCGTCTTCATGTGCTCCGATCCACCCAGCAGGCGAGCGCCGATGCCGAGGTCCGGACACGAGGCAAGTGCGCGGGCGAGGGCCAGCAAGCTCGCATGCTGCGCCTCGCTGTAGTCCGGCATGAAGCACAGCCCCGACGTGCCCTCCTCGATGAATCGCTCCCTTGCGGGGGGCAGCGCCGGCACGGGGACGAGTGCCAGATGCTCGTCCACGTACTCCAGGTACCGAAGGGGTTCCATCGCCTCGCTCCGCGCACCGAGCTTCTTGCGCGCCTTGTTGCGCTTGCGAACCTCGTCGTTCTCGCGGTCGACGTCAGCGTTAGCGGCTTCGACGCCGGCGTTCCTACCGCGCACGTACTCGTTGCGTCCGGCGATCTCGTCGGAGCGCCGTCGAAGCGCTTCGAGATCCTCCCCGCCCGACGCAGCGCCGCCGGAAGGCGGTTCCTCTGGGTCGGTATCGAGTGCGTCGTAACCAGGCATCGCCGCGTCGTCTTCCGTCGGCGGCCCGTCCGGTGCGCTGCCGTCGAACGCGGCGAGCTTCGGAGGCTTGGGGGCCGTGGTGACGATCGAATCCCGGCGCGCCCCGAAGTGCGCCGCGTTCCATTCCGCGATCGCGGCGTTCTCTGTCGCGATCTTGTCGTTTCGATTCTTGAAGGCGTCCCAGTGCGCGTTCGTTGTCTCGATCTCCTCGTTCTGCTTTTCGGCGGCCTTGCGCGCGTCGAAGAGGGCCTGCGTGCGCGCGTCGTAGTCCCAGCGCTCCCAGCGGCCCGCCACGAAGCCGTCGAACTCGCAAGGGACGGGCATGGGGTACTCGCCCGACAGGTTGAAGCGCTTGCAGGGGATCCGATAGGCGGTGCGATCGGCGGACAGCTTCTCGATGCGGGCGTGCTTGGCGAGGTACTTGCGGAGCCCCTCGCCGCTGCGGGGCACGTCCTTCGACACCGGAAGCCCGCCGACCGTGAGGTCGAGCAGCGTCCAGTTGTCGCACATGTTGATCTCCACGCCGACCGAGTCGCCGTTGACGCGGTCGGCATGACCAGTGGAGTGCACGAGGTCCACGGTCTGATAGACGGTTCCGTCATAGTCGATCATGAAGTGGACGCTCGCCGGCTTGCTGCACAGGACCTGGTAGCAGGTCAGGCTGGAATAGGTGACGTCGTGGTGGAGCACGAACATTCGAACCTTGCTACGCAGCCGCGCGAGCGCTTCCTTCTGCGCGGCCGGCGTCCAGTAGACGGTGCGCACCTTGTACTCGCGCCCGCGGGCGCGAGCCACGCCCCAGCCCACGCGCCCGAGCGCGTCGAGGCCAGCCTTCTTGCGCGTGCCGAACTTCTTCATCCTCACGTCGCTCGCGCCGAACGGGCGCTGGTCGTAGTAGAAATTGAACGCGGGAAGATAGTCGTGCTTCCACAGCTCCCGGATGCGCTCCGGGTAGCGTACCGGCTGGTTCCAGA
>DASYRF010000324.1:0-14273 GCA_036004705.1 Myxococcota bacterium | reverse complement strand
GGACGGGCGCGCGCCGCGGCGCACGGGAATGCGGCGCGGGGCGGGCGGGTTGAGGCGGGGATGCGGAGAGGGGCGCGGGCGATGACGGGGACGCGGGCGACGAGCGGGCGGGTGGTGCGCCGGCTGTGGGGCGCGGCGGCGGGCGTGGCGCTGGGTCTGTGCGGGGGCGACGTGCTGGACGGCGACGGCGATCTGGACCTCGACGGGGGCGAGGCGGAGGCGGCGGCGCCGGCGCCGGCCGCGGCGGCCGCGGGGGGGAAGTTCGGCTACGTCGACCTGGAGCGCGCCGCGCTCGGGACGGGCGACGGCAAACGCGCCAAGGCGGTGCTCGACGCGGAGGTGGCGGAAAAGTCGAAGGTGCTGGAGGAACGCAAAACGGCGCTCAAGAAGGCGCTCGACGCCTACGACAAGAAGAAGACCGTGATGTCCCCGGCGGCGCGGGCCGAGGAAGAGGCGCGGCTCGTGAAGATGGACGAGGAGATCGGCGTGCTGGCGTGGACGCTGCGCAAGGAGCTGGCGGACCGCGAGGCGGCCCTCACGGATCCGATCCTGTGGCGCCTGACGTGCATCCTGGGGAAGATCGGCACGAGCGACGGCTACACGATGATCTTCAACGGCTCGTCGCTCCTGTGGGCGCCGGACTACAAGGACCTCACGAGCGAAGTCGTGCGCAAGTACGAGGACGGCGTGTGCAAGGACGTCAAGCCGCCGCCGGCGCCCAAGGCCGCGGGAACGGCCGCGCCGAAAGCGACTGGAACCGCCGCGCCGAAAGCCGCAGGAACCGCGGCGCCGAAAGGGCCTGGAACGACGGGGCCGAAAGCCGCAGGAACCGCCGCGCCGAAAGCGGCGGCAACCGCAGCGCCGAAAGCGACGGGTACCGCGGCGCCCAAGACGGCCACGGCTAAGAGCGCGACGGCGGCGCCTACGCCGAAGTAGGACGGGGGGTCAGGGCGGGGCGTCGGGCGCGGTGCCGAGCTGCTCGACCTGGCGCTCGAGCTCGGCGGTCAGCGGGCCGTGGCCGATGGCGTGCGCCACGCGCAGCGCGCGGCGGGTCTCCTGGCGGGCGGCGTCGGCGTGGCCGCGCAGCGCGTGCGCCCGGGCCAGGAGCTGGCGCAGCCGCGCTTCGTGGTCGCGCTGGTGGCGCGCGGTCACGACCTCCAGCGCGTGCTCGATCTCGCCTACGGCCTCCTCGCCGCGGCCGGCGGCGATCTCCAGATAGGCGAGGAAGGCGCGGTTGAGGGCGCCGAGCACGGTGAGGCCGTGCTCCTCCGCGACGTCCTGGCTGAGCCCGAAATACGAGAACGCCCGCCCGTAGTCGTCGAGGAAGAGCGCGTCCACGCCGGCGCGATGCGCGGCGAGCGCGAGCTTCGGGCCGAATCCCTCGGCGCGCGAAAGATCCAGCGCGGCGAGGTCAGAGCGCAAAGCGCCCGCGTGGTCGCCGCGCCAGAACAGCAGATGCGCCTGCTCCAGCAGGAAGTCGGCGTGCAGCGCCCCGCCGACCTGCCGCGCGAGCGCTTCGGCGGCGGCCAGCTGCTCCATGGCGCGGCCGAAGTCGCCGGCCAGGGCGTAGGCGCGCGCCAGCGCCACGCGCGCGGCGGCGATGGCGGCGGGCTGGCCGCCGGCCTCGGCCAGCTCGCGCGCCTGCCCGAGATCGGCGAGGGCGCGATCCGTCTCGCCGCGCGAGAGCATGAGACCGCCGCGGGCGGCGTGCAGGCGCGCCGGCAGCTCGCCCCCGACGCCGGGGGCGGAGGCGGCGCACACCAGCGCCTCGTCGAGGAGGCGCTCGGCCTGCGCCGCGTCGCCCGACTCCGCGTGCAGCGCCGCGAGGCGCTCCAGCGTGCGCGCCTGCGCCGCGGGCTCGCCCGCGTCCGGCCACAGCGCGCGGTAGCGTTCGAGCGCGTCGAGCACGCGCGGCAGGTCGCGCTCCGCCGCGCCGGACGTGGTGAGCGCCTCGCACAGGTGCACCACACGCTTGGCGCGCTCCTGCGCCCCGAGCGAGGGCTCCGACCCTACCAGCGCCAGCGCGCGCAGGTAGCGGTCGAGCGAACGGCCGGTGTCGCGCTGCCGGGCGTAGTGGCCGCCGGCGGCTTCCAGGAAGCGCGCCGCGCGCAGCGGCTCGGGGCCGCGCGAGTAGTGCGCCGCCAGGAACTCGGCCAGCTCCAGCGGCGCCTCGCGCGCCCCGCCGCGGAAGCTGGCGGCCTCGACGCGGGCGGCGATCTCGCCGTGCATGCGCACGCGCTCCTCCGCAGGCAGGTCCTCGTAGAGCACTTCGCGCGCGAGCTGGTGGGTGAAGCCGTATTGCAGCGCCGAGCCCATGCCGACGAGCTCCATCACGCCGCGGCGGACCAGCTCGTCGAGCACGGCGGCGGCGCGGCGCACCGACGTGCGCGTGGCGGCGCGCAGGAGGTCTAGGTGGAAGCGCGGGCCGATGGCGGCGGCGTAGGTGGCGAGGCGGCGCGCCTCGGCGCTGAGGCCGCGCAGGCGCGCGGCGAAGAGGCCGCGCAACGACGACGGCACGCCCGCGCCCTCGAGCGGCTCGCGCAACAGCGCCTCGCCGCCGTGCAGCTCCAGGGCGCGGCGCTCCAGCAGCGCCTCCAGCAGCTCCTCCACGAAGAAGGGGTTGCCCTGCCCTTGTGCCACGAGGTGGCGGCCGAGCGCCGACGGCAGGCGGCGCACGCCCAAGAACCCGCGCGCCAGGGCCAGCGTCTCGCCCTCGTCCATGGGCGCGACCGTGAGCACCTTGAAGCTGCCGCGCAGCGCGAGGCCGACGTCGTAGCCGGGATCGGGGCGGGCGCTGATGACGGTGAGCACGCGGCGCGTGGTCAGGGCGTCGAGCAGGAGCTCGCAGAGATCGCGCGTCGTGGCGTCGGCCCACTGGAAGTCTTCAAGGACGAGCACGACGGGGCGCTCGCGCGTGAGGCCGCCGGCGACGCGCGTCAGCGCGCCGAGCAGCTCCAGCACGGCGGGGCGGCCGGGGGGCGTGGGCGGGGCGAGCGCGCCCACCGCGTCGCCGAAAAGGCCGGCGAGCGCGGCGACGTCGCGGTCGCGCAGCCCGAGCGGGCGCAGGCGGTCGAGGGCGGCGAAGGTCTCCAGCGGCGTGGCGGCGGCTTCGACGCCGGCGATGGCGGCGACCAGGTCGCGCACGGGGCGGAAGGGCTGCTCGGCGATCGTCGGGACGCAGCGGGCTTCGAACCAGCCGGCGGCGAGGCCGGTATCCGCCTCGGGCGCCTGGGTGCTGGCCGAGGGCGTGGCGCGGCCCGCGGCGGCGGCGGCGCCGTCGGGCGACTGGAACGCGCCGCCCGGGGGCGCGCCCGCGGCGGCGCCGTCGGGCCGCTGGGAGATGACCGCCGGCGGCGCGCCCGCGGCGGCGCCGTCGGGACGCTGGGAGGCGACCGCCGGCGGCGCGCCCGCGGTGGCGCCGTCGGGCCGCTGGGAGGCGACCGCCGGCGGCGCGCCCGCGGTGGCGGGCGGGTGAACGCGATGGGTGGAGGGGGTGCCGGCGGCGGCCGGCGCGGCGACGACGCCTGCCACGCCCACGACGCTGGGGAAGGCGCCGGACGGCGCCTGGACGCCGACGCGCGCGCCGACGCGCCCGCCGGGCCCCGCCGCGGCGGACGGGCGTAGGGAAGCGCGGAACTCGGCGAGGATGCGGCTCTTGCCGATGCCCGCGGGGCCCACGAGCGCGACGACCTGACCGGAACCCTCCCCGGCGCGCTGCAGGCGGCGCGCGAGCGCGCGCATCGCCGCGCCGCGCCCGACAAAGGGCGTGCGGTCGTGTACCGGCACGGCGTCGCCCGCGCCGCTGCGCAACCCGAGCACGCGCGCGGCGCGCGCGAGCTGCGGCGCGGTGTCGCCCATCGCGGCCGCGTCGGGGTCGACGGTGCCGGCAGCGGCGCGTGACGCGTCGCCAGCCGCGCCCTCGCCCGCGCCCGCGCCGCCGGCCGCGGCGCTCGACGCGCCGGATTCCTCGCCGGAAAGCTCGGCCGGCAAGGGCTCCGTACGGAACCAGCGCTCTCCGAGCGCGGCCACCTGGTCCTGTGCCACCACGACGCCGCCGCGCCCGCGTCCGACCTCGGCGGCCATCTCGGCGAACGCGCCGGCGGCGCGCGCCAGCTCGCGCAGCGACGCGGGGCTCACCTCGCCGTTGCGGTCGGCGCCCAGCGGGCCGCGCACGACGCCGACGCTCCAGCGGGTGGCGCCGGCGCCGGCGGTCGCGGCGCCCTCGCCGGCGATGCGCGTCGACGCCCGCAGCGCGCGCTCCACCTCGAACGGGCCTGCCTGCGGCCAGCCGAAGAGCGCCACCAGCTCGCCGGCGCCGGCCCCCTCGGCGAACCAGCCGTGGAAGCGCGACACCTCGGCACGGGCGCGCTCGATCTCCTGCACGGTCGGCGGCGGGCCGGCGACGACGCGCGCCACGAGCGCCACCGCCTGGGCGTCGCGCCCGCTCTCGCGCGCCGGCGCCGGCGAGACGTCGGCGGGGACCGACGCCGCCGCCGCGGCAGCCACCTTGGCGCGGCTCGCCACGGCCGTGCCGCCGGCGATCGGCACGGAAGCCAGCGCGGTGGGCGGCGGGCCGGCGTCGCTCCCCTCGGCGGCGCTGTCGCCCGCGCTCGGCACGCGCGCGCCGTCGGAGTCCGAGGAGAAGCTGAGCTCGCCCTCGCCGGGCGGCCCCCCGCCGCTGAGCGCGCCGCCTTGTGCACCGACGTCGCCGGCGCGACCGCCGCCTCCCCCGCCCCCCGCCCGCGCCGCGTCGCCGCTCCCTCCGGCGCCGCCGGCGCCCGGAGGCGACGGCATCGACTCCAGGCCGTCGAAGGCGCGGTCGATGGCGGTGCGGTCGAGCTTGTTCGGGTCGGGACGATGGCTCGGGCCGTACAGGCGCGCCAGAAAGGCGGCCAGGTCGAGCTCGCCCACGCGGCGCCCCATCGTATACAGCAGCGCGGTCAGGTCGCGATGCAGGTCGGCGGCCGTCTGGTAGCGCTGCTGCGGGTCGGCTTGCAGGGTGCGCGCGAGGATGTCGTCCAGGCCGCCCGGCGCGTCGTTGCGCAGCGACGAGACGCGCGGCACCTGCGCCCGCGTGACGGCCTTCAGGGTCTCGGTGCTGGTGGCGCCCCTGAACAGCCGCCGCGCGGTGCACGTCTCCCACAGCACGATCCCCAGGGCGAACAGGTCGGCGCGCTGGTCGATGGGGCCCGCGCGCACCTGCTCGGGAGCCATGTAGGCGTACTTTCCCTTCAGCACGCCGGCTTCGCTGTCGCCCAAGAGGCCCGTGGCCTTGACGATGCCGAAGTCCGTCAGCTTCACCTCGCCGTCGCGCGAGACCAGGATGTTGTGCGGCGAGACGTCGCGGTGGACGATCCCGAGCGCGCGCCCGTGCGCGTCGCGCGCGCGGTGCGCGTGGTCGAGCGCGCGCGCCACTTGCGCGGTCACGAAGACGGCGATCTCGATCGGGACTTCGAGCGACAGCTTGGCGGAGCGGCGGATGAGCGACGCCAGGTCAGGGCCGGAGACGTACTCCATGGCGATGAAGTAAGCGTCGCCGCCTTCAGAGCCGACGCCGAGCGTGGGCGCGAATCCGGCGGCCGCCGCGTCCGCCGCTGCGCCCGCCGCCCCGGCGTCCTGCGCGCGGCTCGCGCGCTCCACGCCCAGGTCGAAGATCTGCACGATGTTCGCGTGCGACAAGCGCGCCGCGATCTTCGCCTCGTTGATGAACATCTCGATGAACTTCTGGTCGCGCGCCAGGTGCGGAAGGATTCGCTTGATGACGACGGTCTTCTCGAACCCTTCGACGCCGAAGCTCTTGGCGCGAAAGACCTCCGCCATCCCGCCCACCGCGATGAGCTCCAGCAGCTGATACTTGCCGAAGACGAGAGGCTGCATGCGCGGCGCGCATCGTATCGCCCCGCCCGCCGCCGCGTCCATGGCACGCGGATTGCGTTTGGTGCGCGCGTGGACCTTCTGCTATCGAAATCGCGTATGAGCCCCGTTCAGAAGCCGACGGCGTCCGACCTTCAACGCGCGGGGGCCGCGGCCTCTGCGGCGGCCGCCGCCGGCGGGGGACCGCCGCCGGTCCTCGGCGTGGGGGACGTGCTGGCGATGCTGCCGGCGGCGCGCGCCCGCGCGGGCGACTGGCAGAAGGTCGTGCGCTTCGACCCCAAGCAGAAAATCCGCATCGTCGTGCACCGCGACGAGCAGACGGAGATCCTGCTGCAGTGCTGGTCGCCGGGACAGGCGTCGGGGTTCCACGACCACTGTCGCACGGTGGGCGTCGCCGAGGTGCTGCAAGGGACGATCGAAGAGACGGTCCTGCGCTCGGGACGCGGGCCGCTGGGGAAGGCGCGCACGCATCTGGTCAACGCTGGCGGCAGTCTCGTGTTCGAGGACGGGAAGCTCCATCGCATGCGTTGCGCGGGCGACGGGCCGGCGGTGACGCTGCACATCTACTCGCCGCCGCTGGGCGCAGTGGGACGCTACGACCCGGACGACGTGGCGGCGGGGCGCACGGCGGCGATGTACCCGGTGGAGCACGGCGGCGCGGATCTGGGCGCGGCGCCGCTGCTGGCCGCGGCGCGCGCGCTGTCGGAGCGGCTTGCCGCCTGGGACGCCGCGGCCGCGCCCGACAAGTTCCCCGAAGCGAGCTTTCGCGCGCTCGACGGCGCGGGGCTGCTGCTGGGACCGCTGCGCCGGGAGGACGGCGGCGCCGGGGCCACGCTGGCCGAATGCCTCGAAGTGCTGGCGACGACCGCACGCGGCGCGCCGGCCGTGGCGCTCTGCCTGGCGACGCACTACGCCGTGGCCGGGCTCTACCGCCTGCCGCCGGCCGCCGTGCCGGCCGCGCACCGCGACGCCTTCGAGCGGCAGCGCTCCTGGCTAGCCTTCGCGGTGCGCTCGGGCCTGCGCTTCGGCGCGGGACTGTCGGCGCTGGAAGCACTCGCCGGCCGCGCCCGCCCGCCTGGCGCCGGCCTGGCGGCGGGGCCCCATCCCCGCGGCCGGGGCTTCGCGCTGTCGGGCGTCGAGGCGTTCGTCTCGTTCGGCGGCCACGCCGATTATTTCCTGTGCGCCGCGGAGCGCGACGGCGCGCGCGAGCTGTTCGTCCTCGACCGCCACGGGCCGGACCTGGCGCTCGGCCCCGGCTGGAATGGCTTCGCGGCGGCGCTGCTCGGGCCGGCCGCGCTTGAGGCGAGCGGCGCGCGCGCGCCCGAGCCCGCCGGCTACCCCGGCATGCTGGAGCAGGGGCCGTGCGCGGCGCACTGGTGGCCGCTCGGGCTCGGTGCGGTGTTGCTAGGTGTGGCGGAGCGGCTGCTGGCGCTGGCCGCCGCGCAGGCCGCGCCCGCCGCGGGCGGCAGCGGAGCGTACGCGCGCGCCGGCGCCGCCGACGCGTTCTTGCGCGTCGAGGCCGCGCGCGCCGTGCTGCGCGACGTCGCCGCCGCCGATCCGTGCGCCGACCCCGACGCCGGCCCGCACCGCGCCCTGGCCCGCCGCGCCGCGCGCGCCCTCGCCTACGTCACACGCGAGGTCGGCGCGCTCGCCGCCGCGCTCGGCGCGCTCGCGCCCGGCGCGCCCGGGCTCGCCGCGCTGGTGCGCGACGCTACCGCCGGCCCGCCGCGCCTCTCGCCGCTCGCCGCGGCGATGGACGCCGCCGCCGGCGACCTCGACGCGTGGCTCGCGGCCGGCGCCGTCTGGCCGTGAGACGGACGCGCCCCGCCGGCGCGCTCACGGCCGCAAGCTCGCCCCTGTTCCGGTCACGTCCGCCGCGCCGGCGCGCGCAGACCGCGGGGTGCAGCGACGACCTGAAGGCGGTCTTCAGCGGGCTCGAAGGCACGCGGAGCGTCTCTTGACGCTACGGGGCGCGAAGCTTACCTTCAATCCCCTTCCGGCCGTGCCGCGGCGCGCGGCGCGCCGGCCAGCGCAACACGGAAGCCGTCGTCATGAACACCATCGACAACAGCCGCTTCGAGGGTCTGCACATCGTCAAGATGCTGCGCAAGACGCTCAGCGAGCTGTGGGACCTGAACTTCGTGTTCGTCGACGGCCTCGGCAACATCGTCGACAACCAGCACAACCGCGTGACCAACGCCCACAACGACGTGTGCCGCCGCGCGCTCGGCCACGAGCGGGGCCTCGGGCTGTGCCAGCAATCGGTCGTCGACGCCCTCGCGCACGTGCGCGAAGCACGCAGCGAAGCGCCGAAGCTCGTGCTCAACGCCTGCCACCTGGGCTTTCCGATCGTCGTCGCGCCGCTCCTCGCCGGCGCCGAGTTCATCGGCGCCATCGTCGTGGGGGGCTTCTTCCTCAAGGACGACGCGGGCGCCTCGCGCCGCGCCGTGGCCGACGGCGTGCGCGCCTCCGGCGCCGGCATCCCCGACCTCGCCGCGGCGCTGCGCTCCGTGCAGCAGGAGCTCGACACGCGCGACAAGATGTTCCTGTTCCATTTGCTGGAGATGACCGCCAAGGAGGTCGTCGAGTACGTCTCCGCGCAGAGCCGCCACGAGGAGGAGCTCAAGCGCCTGAGCGGCGAGCTGGGCGACCGCTTCAGCTTCGGCAACCTGGTCGGAAAGGCCAAGCCGATGCGCCAGATGTTCGCGCTGCTGGACAAGGTCTCGTCCAGCGACGCGACCGTGCTCGTCACCGGCGAGAACGGCACCGGCAAGGAGCTGGTGGCGCGCGCCCTCCATTACAACGGCCCGCGCGCGGACAAGGCGTTCGTGGTGCAAAACGTCACGGCGCTGAACGACAACCTCCTGGAGAGCGAGCTCTTCGGCCACGTGCGCGGCTCGTTCACCGGCGCCACGCGCGACAAGAAAGGGCTCTTCGAGGTGGCCGACGGCGGCACGTTCTTCCTCGACGAGGTGGGCGACATGAGCCCGGCGATGCAGGTGAAGATGCTGCGCGTACTGCAGGAGGGGACGTTCCTGTCGGTGGGCGCCACCCAGCCGCGCCAGGTCGACGTGCGCGTCATCGCCGCGACGAACCGCGACCTGCGCCGGCTCGTCGCCGACGGCGCCTTCCGCGAGGACCTCTTCTACCGGCTGAACGTGATCAACGTGCACATCCCGCCGCTCCGCGAGCGCCGCGAGGACATCCCGCACCTGGTCGACTATTTCCTGCGCAAGCACGCGGAGAAGGCGGCGGGGCGCGGCGCTGCTTCGAAGCGGCTGGCGCGCGAGGTGATGGCGCGCCTGTACGAGCACGAATGGCCCGGCAACGTGCGCGAGCTGGAGAACGAAGTGGAGCGCCTGTGCGTGCTCTCCGGCGGCGACGCGGTCATCGGCCCGGAGCTCCTGGCGCTGGCGCAGCCGGGCGGGGCGGGCGGCTTTGCCGCGCGCCACGTGAAAAAGGGCGGCACGATGGACGCCGCCGTCGGCGCGCTCGAGCGCGAGATGATCGCCGAAGCGCTGCGCCGCGAGGGCGGCAATCGGACTCGCGTCGCCCGCCAGCTCGGTGTGTCGCGCACGACGCTCATCAAGAAGATCAAGGAATTCGGCCTCGAGGGCGTCGGCGCGGAAGTGAACTAGCCGGTCCCGCGCGAGGCCTGCCCAGGAGCGTCACGGTCGCGGCCGCGCTCCGGCGACGGGCGTGCGGCCGGCATGGCCCGCGCCTTGCTAAACGTCGGCGTTCGTGTAAGCACTAGCGAACGGACTCGAGAGGAAGGTCGTGCACTTGGCCCTCGATCGGAGCTTGGCGCTGGCTCGCCGTGTAGAGAAAAACCCCGACAGGCGTGTCGCGTTCACGGCCGGCGTCGCGCTTGGCGCGGCCGCTTTGCTGGCCGGCGCCAGCCAGGGCTGCGGCCCCAAGCCGCCCGAGGCGGCGTGGGAGGTCGTGCAGTCCGACCTGCCGGGCGCGTTGCCGTCGGTGTGGGGAACCGCCGCGGACGACATTTACGTGGTGGGCGGCATCCCGCCGTCCGAGCCGCTGGTGCTGCACTTCGACGGCGCGGCCTGGACGCGCCTGCAGACCGGCGCGACGAGCGCGCTCTGGTGGAGCTACGGCTTCGCCGGCGGACCCGTATATATGGTGGGGTACGATGGATTGGTGCTGCGCTACGACCCCGCCACCGGCGAGTTCACCGAGGAGCTCACCCCCGGCACGCAGACGCTCTTCGGGGTGTGGGGGCCGGCGGAGGACGACCTGTGGGCGGTCGGCGGGCTGGTGAGCGCTCCGGCGGGCCAGCAGGCCGTCTGGCACCGCGACGCCACGGGCTGGACGGCCGTGACGCTTCCGCCGGCGGGCGACACCGACGCCTATTTCAAGGTCTGGGGCTCGGCCACCGACGACGTCTGGATCGTCGGGCGCGACGGGCTCACCGCGCACTGGGACGGCGTGGCGTGGTCCGTGTCGCCGTCCGGGGCGGAGGTACTTTTCACCGTGCACACCGACGGCGCGCGCGTGGTGGCGGTCGGCGACTACGCCAGCGCGCTCATTGCCGAGTGGAACGGCGCGGCGTGGGACGTGACGCGCCCGTCGATGGGCCAGCAGCTGAACGGGGTCTGGCTGTCCGCCACGCGCGACTACGCCGTGGGGAACTTCGGCGAGGTCTACAGCCGGCCCGGCGGGGCGGGGGCCACGGCGGAGAGCTGGGCGCACGACGGGGTGCCGCTGACGGACGAGGACCTGCACGCGGTCTGGGTGGACCCCACCGGGGACGCCTGGGCGTGCGGCGGGAACTTGCTGGCGTTCGACTCTGGGGTGGTGCTTCACTACGGCCTTCCGTCGGCCGGGTCGGGCGTGGTCAACGGGCTGTGAAGGCCGCGGCAGATTGCTAGAATGAGCCGCGTCGGCAGGACGCGAGACGGTCAACGCGTGAAAGGTCATGGAGGAACGGTGATGAGGAACTGGATGGGCTCGGTGGCGGCGGGCGCGGTCTTGGCGGCGCTGGGGTGCGTGGGTTGCGGGCCGCCCGACGAGCCCGTGACCGACAACTGCACCGGCGAGGCCGGGTCGATCTGCACGTACGCCGGCACGGGGGTCTCGGGCTTCAACGGTGACGGGCTGCACCGCGCCGCCACGGAGATGTATCGTCCGTTCGAGATCGAGTTCGCGCCGGACGGCACCCCGTTCGTGATGGATTGGAACAACCACCGCGTGCGCAAGATCGTCGACGACAAGTTCGTCACGGTCATCGGCAACGACTTCATCGGCGACGGCCCGGACGACTTCTCGGACCGCGTGGCGCCGGGCGCGCCGGGCGGGACGGTGACGCTGAACCACCCCACCGACATCGCCTTCAACCCGGTCACCGGGGCGGCGACGCTCCTGGCTTGGCACAACCACAAGCTGCGCGACCTCGACATCGACTCGGGGCTGGTGCTGGTGACGTGCGGCGCCGGGCCCGGCTTCGCGGGCGACGGCGGGCCTGCGGCCATGGGGCGCCTGCGCTTCCCCATCAGCGGCGCGTACGACGACGCCGGCAACCTGTACTTCATCGACGCCGGCAACCAGCGCATCCGCAAGATCGACACGGCCGGCATCATCAATACGGTCGCCGGCACCGGCACGAAGGGCTGGCTCGACGGCGACGCCATCACTGAGGCGATGTTCGCCTTCCCGTCCGGGCCGCAGCCGGCGCCGGGCGGCGGGCTGACGATCGGCCCCGACGGCAACATCTACGTGGCCGACGTCGAGAACAACCGCATCCGCGTGCTGGACCTGACCACGAACACGGTGACGACGATCGCCGGCACGGGGCTAGGCACGGGCATCGATCCGGTGTCGATGCTGCCGAACCCGAAGTGCGACACGGTGCTGGCGCCCGCGGTGGCGGGCACGGAGAACTGCTACACGGGCGACGGCGGCGCCGCGCTGGACGCGACGCTGAACGATCCCAACGACCTGGCCTTCGGGCCCGACGGCAACCTGTACATCGCCGACTGGTGGAACAGCGCCGTGCGCGTCATCGACATGGGCACCATGAACATCGACACGTTCGTGGGCGGCAAGGGCCCGGGCTACAGCGGGGACGGCGGCCCGGCGTCGGCCGCGGCGCTGGCCTACCCGACCGGCGTGAGCTTCGGCCCCGACGGAAACCTATACATCGCGGACTGGTTCAACAGCCGCATCCGCAAGGTGGAGATGTAGCCATGAGGACCTTCCATGCATTGCTCCTCGGGGGTGCGCTCGCCGCGGCGGTCGCCGGGCTGGGGACGGGCTGCGGGCCGAAGACGGCGTGCAGCGATCCGGGCGCGGTGTGCCGGGTCATCGGCAACGGCGACCAGGCGCTCGACACGAACGAGGGTACGGCCGCGCTGGAGACCCCGACTTACCTGGTGCAGGACATCACGTTCGGGCCGGGCGGTGACGGCTACTACATCGACTGGAACAACCACCGCATCCGTGATTGGGACGCGACGGACGACACCATCACCACGGTGTGCGGCAGCGGCATCACCGGCGACGGGCCCGAGGGGCCGGCGACGGCGACGGCGATGAACCATCCCACCGGGCTCACGTTCGACCCGAACGGCGCGATGATCGTGGCCGCCTGGCACAACAGCAAGATCAAGCGCGTGGACCTGTTGGCGGAGACCATCGAGGACATTTGCGGAACGGGCATGCGCGGCTTCGGTGGCGACGGCGGGCCGTGCGAGATGGCGGTGCTCGATCTTCCGAGCTCGGTGGCGTACGACGCCGCCGGGAACCTCTACATCTCCGACCAGGCCAATAACCGCATCCGCCGGGTGGACACGTCCGGGATCATCACGACCTGGGCGGGAACGGGGCTGGGGACGGGCATCAACATGATGACGATGCTGCCCAACCCCGAGTGCCTCGGCGCGTCGCCTTCAGGGACCGAAGACTGCTTCAGCGGCGACGGCGGGCCGGCGTTGATGGCGACGCTCAACAATCCGCGCGGGCAGGCGGCGCCGCCGGCTGGGCGCATCATCATCGACGCCGACGACAACGTGTACGTGGCGGACACGGCCAATCACGTCATACGCCGGATCGAGGCGACCGGGATGAACCTCATCACGACCATCGCCGGGACGGGCGGCATGTCCGGGTACGCGGGCGACGGCGGGCCGGCGACGAGCGCGCTCTTGAGCTCGCCGTCGGACATCGCGCTCGATCCGGTCGACGGCACCCTCTTCATCGCCGACACGCGCAACGACTGCGTGCGGGCGGTGGCGACCGACGGCACGATCAGCACCGCGGCGGGCGTGTGCGGCTCGTCGGGCTACGAAGCCGACGCGACGCCGGCGGCCGAGTCGCACCTCAACCGCCCCTACGGTGTGGAGGTCGGCCCCGACGGCAACCTCTACATCAGCGACACCGAGAACAACGTCGTCCGTGTCCTGAACCGCGCGCTCGCCGGCGACTGATCCTGCCATGACCGGATGCGTTCTTCGGGGGGCCGCGGCGCTCGCGGCGCTCGTGTGCCTCGCGCTGCTGCCGAGCTGTGGACGCGATCCCGTGTTCCCCGAGAACTACGCCAGCACGTACGGGCAGGTGAGCAACTGCGTGTACAGCATCGACCACAACCTCCACCACGTGAAGATCTACGTGAGTCCGGAGGCGGTGCTGCCCTACTGCGCCACGGAAAATCCCCTGCCGGACACGACCATCATCGTGAAAGAGGAGTACGACGGCGACGATGATGCCTGCACCGGCCCTATCCTCGGGATCAAGGCGGCGCGCAAGGAGCCGGGAAGCGCCCCGAGCCGGTGCGACTGGTTCTGGCAGGACCTGAAGCCCAACCTGCACGTGCTGCGCGAGGGCGACATCGGCAGCTGCACGAGCTGCCACAGCGACGCGATGTACACGCCGGCGGACTGCACGGCGCTGGCCGTCCGGAACGGCCCGGACTGCCCGCTGCTGTGCGGCAACGGCCGGATCGACATGGGCGAGGCGTGCGACGACGGCGCTGCGAACAGCAACACGATGCCGGACGCGTGCCGCACGAACTGCGGCCTGCCGTACTGCAGCGACGGCGTGACGGACGTGATGCGGGGCGAGACGTGCGACGACGGCAACACGCTCGACGGGGACCAGTGCGGGCACGGGTGCGACGCACCGCCGCCGGTGCCGGCCACGGTGGACCTGGGCGCGGCGCCCTCGCCGGCGGCGTGGCGGCTCTCGGCGGCGGGCCCCGTGCTGGCGGTGGGGGACTTCGACGGCGACGGGCGGCGGGACGTGGCGTTCGGGGACGGCGCCGCGGCCACCGTGCGCGTGGTGCTGGGCGTCGATCTCCCGCCGGCGGCGTCGCCCGCCGCGGTGGACGTGGCGCTCGCGGCGGTGGTGAGCGTGACGGGCGCGCCGGGCAGCGCGCTGGGGGCCGCGCT
>DASYRF010000323.1:0-18050 GCA_036004705.1 Myxococcota bacterium | reverse complement strand
GTGGCTCCTGTACGAGGGTCACCCCTACCGGCATCCGGTGCTGGGGCTGGCGGCGGGGCTGCGCGCGGCGACGCTCGAAGACGTCAAGAAGCACGCCGCCGCGGTGTTCACCGCCGAGCGCCTCACGGTCGGCCTCGCCGGCGCGGCGGACGCGAAGCTGGAGGCACGCGCGCGCGCCGACTTCGCCGCGGGCCTGCCCTCGCACGGACGCGCGCCGGTGAAGGTGCCGGTGGCCGCGGCACCCGCCGGGCGCCGCGTTCTGGTGGTCGACAAGCCAGACGCGAAGTCGACGGCCATCTCGCTGGGGTTCCCCCTGCCGGTGACGCGTGCCGACGACGACTTCGCGGCGCTCGCGCTGGTGGCGAGCTACTTCGGCGAGCACCGGCAGTTCCACGGGGTGCTGTTCAAGAGCCTGCGCGAGGCGCGCGGCCTCAATTACGGGGACTACGCCTACGTGGAGAGCTTCATCCAGGAGGGGTACGAGCGTTTCCCGCGCGCCGGCACCTCGCGCAGCGAGCAGCTCTTCACGATTTGGATCCGCCCGGTGCCGAACGACAAGGCGATGTTTGCGCTGCGCGGGGCGCTCTACTACCTGCAGAAGCTGGTGGACGAGGGCATGACCAAGGAGGCCTTCGAGCGCACGCGCGGCTTCCTGTCGGGCTACTCCTTCTTGATGGAGCAAACCGAGATGCGGCGCTTGGGGTACCTCATCGACGACCGCTTCTACGGACTCGGCGCGCCGCACCTGGAGCGGATGCGCGCCGCGTGGGCGAAAATGACGGTGGACGACGTGAACGCCGTCATCAAGAAGTACCTCGGCTACAAGGACATCGACATCGCGGTCGTGACGGCCGGTGGCGCCGCTTTCAAGGATGCGCTCGTCGCCGGCGCGCCGTCGCCCATCAAGTACGACACGAAGAAGCCGGCGGCGGTGCTCAAGGAAGACACGTCGATCATCGCCTATCCGCTGGGCCTGACGGCGGACCGCGTCGAGGTGGTGCCGGTGGACGCCGTGTTCGAGAAGTAGCGCCGCGGCGGGCTTGCGGGGTAGGCCTCACTCCTACATTTACAGGGGTCCGGGCGTGGGAGACCATGCCGGGATGCTCGACACCCAAGGCCTCCCCCTGGTCCGGCGGTCCGGTCCTGCGCTCGCCCGCACCCTCGCGCTCGCCCTCGCCACAGCCGCGGGCGTGGCTGGCTGCCCGCCAGAGCGGGGCACCGACTCGGGCACGCCACCGCCGGCCGTGTGCGGCGACGGCGTTGCCGCGGGCGGTGAAGCGTGCGACGGCGCCGACCTCGCCGGCGAGGACTGCTCGAGCCAGGGGCTGGGCAGCGGCAGCCTGGCCTGCAGCGCCGATTGCACGTTCGACACCGCCGGCTGCTCGGCCGGCCCGGTGTGCGGCGACGGTGTGCGCGATCCGGGCGAGGCGTGCGACGGCTCCGAGGTCGGCGGCGAGACCTGCATCACACAAGGGTTCACCATGGGCGCGCTGGCCTGCAACGCCGACTGCACGCTCGACACGTCCGGCTGCAGCGGCATGATGAGCTGCGGCGACGGCGTCGTGCAGGCTGGCGAGGAGTGCGACGGCGACGTCGGCACGGCCACCTGCCAGACGCGGGGCTTCAGCGCCGGCACGCTGACCTGCACGGCGGGCTGCAACTTCGATACGTCGGGCTGCTCGGCGTGCGGCAACGGCACTGCCGAGGCGGGCGAGGACTGCGACGGCCTCGACCTCGCCGGCTCGTCCTGCGCGTTGCACGGCTTCGACGCCGGCACGCTCGCCTGCACCCTGACGTGCACCTTCGACACCAGCAGCTGCACGACCTGCGGCGACGGCACGCGCGCGGGCGCCGAGACGTGCGACGGCGCCGACCTGGGCGGCAACACCTGCACGTCCGTCGGGGCGTTCCAGGGGGGAACACTGGCGTGCGACCCGCTGTCTTGCACGTTCGACACCGGCGGCTGCTTCGCCTGCGGCGACGGCGTCCGCGCCGGGACGGAGACGTGCGACGGCGCCGACCTCGGCGGCGCCAGCTGCACGAGCGTCGGCATGGGCTTCAGCGGGGGGACGCTTTCGTGCAGCGCCACCTGCTCGTTCGACACGTCTGCCTGCACCTCTCCGCCGCTCTGTCCGAACGGCACCATCAACGCCGGCGAGCAGTGCGACGGCAGCCTCCTGGGCGGCGCCACCTGTGCGAGCCTCGGCCTGGGCGCGGGCACCCTCTCCTGCACGGGCGGCTGCCTGTACGACACGTCCGCCTGTTACAACTGCGGCGACGGCGTGCTGCAGGCGCCCGAGTCGTGCGACGGCGCCAACCTCGGCGGCCAGACGTGCGTCTCGCGCGGCCACGACGGCGGCACCCTCGCTTGCGCCGCCGGCTGCATGAGCTTCAACGAGACCGCCTGCTCCGACTGCGGGGACGGCCTACGCGAAACGCCCGAGTCCTGCGACGGCAGCGACCTCGGCGGGGCCACCTGCGGCTCGCTCGGCTACACCGGCGGCACGCTGTCGTGCAACGCCTCCTGCGGCTACGTCACCTCCGGCTGCTACACGTGCGGTGACGGCGCGGTCACCGCGCCCGAGGTCTGCGACGGGACGAACTTGCTGGGCCAGACGTGCGCGGCGCTGGGCCACGACGGCGGCACGCTCTCCTGTGCCCCCGGCTGCCTGTCGCTGAACGAGACCGCCTGCTCCGACTGCGGCGACGGAGTCGTGGAGGCGCCCGAAGAATGCGACGGCACCGCCTTCGGCGGCAGCGACTGCACGACCTACGGCCTGACGAACGGGTCGCTCACCTGCACGCCGGCGTGCACCGTGAGCCGCACCAGCTGCATCGGTCCGGACCTCATGGTCTATGCGGGCGGCCTCAACATCGACGCCTGCCTGGACACGGGCGCAACCGCCAGCGCGTGCGAGGTGGCGAACGGCTGTGCGCTGGGCATGACCGGTCGATCGCTCTGGCACTTCACGCTCGTCTCCGAGAACGTCGGCAACCAGACGCTCTACTTCGGCAGCCCGTCGTCCATCGCCGCGCCCTACACTGGCCTCTGGACGTCGTCCTGCTTCGGCTGGCTCGAGTTCGGCGAGTACGCGGACTACTGGATGTGCCCCGCCTCGGAGCCGGCCTGTGCAGCGCCGGGCTCCAACCGGATCCGCACCGGCAACAAGGGCTCCTTCTGCTTCATCGAGAACTTCGGCGTCGCGCCGGACTACTCGGGGCCGCCCGCCTCCCCGGGGTGCGGTATCTACACGTGCGGCAACATGGGCCAGCGGCCCGGCTGCGCGGATGACTATTACGTGGGCCTGGACTGCCAGTTCATGGACGTGACGGGTCTGGCTCGGCCGGCGACCTACACGCTGTGCGCGCACATCGACCCGGCGAACTACATCTACGAGCTGCGCGACGACAACAATATCGCCTGCACCTCCATCATGCTGCCGTCCGTGATGACCCCGGGCTGCAACTACTGAGTCGAGCCGAGGAACGCGGAGCGGCGCCTCGGCTTTGGGATCGGCGCAACATGGGTGCGCCGAGGTTGTAGAGATTCTCTACGCGATTGGGCAACCTTCCCCGGACGCCTTCGTTCGTTTGCCTCTCAAGTGGCCGAAATTACATAATTCAGGTCTGGCACGCCCCTCGCACCGGTCCGCGGTGACGACCCCGATCACCCTGGAGGGAAGCATGCGCATCACCTGGAAACTCTCGTCGCTCGGGTTGGCGCTGGCGCTGGGCCTGCTCGCCGCGAACGTCCGCGACGCCGAAGCGTGCGGGGGCTGCTTCGCCCCGCCGGAGACGCCGTCGAACGTGAACAGCCACCGCATGGCGGTGAAGATCACCGAGGACCAGACGATCCTGTGGGATCAGATCCGCTACTCGGGCGACCCAGCGGATTTCGTCTGGGTCCTGCCCATGCCGGCCGTCGGCGCGGTGGACCTGGCGTCCGCGGAGTTCTTCGACAACCTCGACGTGGCGACGGCGCCGCAGATCTTCAACCCGAACCTCTGCGGGGGCAGCGCCGGCCCCGGCCGCTTCGCCGCGAACGGAGCGGTCGACTCCGACAAGAGCGGCGGCGGTGAGGACGTGACGGTCTACTACGAGGGCGCGGTCGGCCCCTACGAGACCGCGACGATCGGGTCGGAGGATCCCCAGGCGCTGCTCACCTGGCTGACGGACCACGGCTACTCGGTGCCGTCCTCCACGTTGCCGACGATCACCCACTACGTCGAGATGAACAACGTCTTCATCGCGCTGCGCCTGGCGCCGGACTTCGGCGTCGAGCAGATGCAGCCGGTGCGCGTGACGATCCCCGGGAAGTCGCTCACGTTCCCCTTGCAGATGGTGAAAGTGGGCGCGGATTCCAAGCTGGGACTGACGCTCTGGGTGTTCGCCGACACGCGCTACCACTCGCTGAACTATCCCGATACCACCGTCCGCGAAGAGGACATCGTCTGGGATTCGAACCTCGGGCGCTCGAACTACACCGAGCTGTTCGACAAGGCGGTGCTGGACGCAGGCGGCAAGGGCTGGGTGACCGAATCGGCCGGCCCCGCGACCTACGTCTACTTGGGCGGCAGCGACGACGCCGCGCTCGCCACCGAGGGCCTCACGAGCGCCTACCTCACCCGGATGCGCACGGACATGCGCACGTACCTCATGGACGCCGACCTGTTCCTCGAGCCGGCCTGGGACACCTCGGACGTCCTCAACCAGCACTACCCGAGCGTGGACATCGCTTACATCGACGGCGACTGCAGCGGCAGCGGTGGCGGCGGCGGCGGTGGTGGCGGCGGCGGCCCCGGGGACGGCTGGTTCGTCGGCGGCGGCTGCAGCGTGGCCGGAGGGGGCAGCGGCGGCAGCGGCTCGCCCCTGGCGCTTGGAGTCCTGGCCGGCGTGGTGGCGCTGGGCGCGCTCGCGCGCCGGCGCCGCACGCGCTGACGCTTCGCCCGGTCGAGGGCCGCGCCCCCGCGGCCGGGCTCTGGTCGTTCGCTCGCTCGTCGCAGGAGGAACCCATGAGCCCGCTGACTCTCCCCCGCCATTCTCGTCTCGCCTGGCTGCCCGCGCTGCTGGCCGCGGCGACGGCCGCGTGGATCGCGTTGCAAGCGGCGCCGGCGCGCGCCTGCGGCGGCTGCGTCGCTCCGACCGAAACGCCGTTCGCCGTCGACGGCCACCGCATGGCCGTCAAGGTCGGCAACGGCGAGACGATCCTCTGGGACCAGTTCAGCTGGAACGGCGACCCGGCGGACTTCGCCTGGATCCTGCCGCTACCGGCGGTGGGCACGGTCGAGCTGGCGGAGGACGGGTTCTTCGAGGCGCTCGAGGGCACCACCGCGCCCGTCATCTACGGCCCGACGCCGCCGCCTCCGGTGTTCTGCGAGGACCAATACTTCTTCGGGGCGCCCAACGCCATGGACGGGGGCGCGCCGAGCACCGATTCCGGCGTGTCGGTCTACTACGAGGGCACGGTCGGCCCGTACGAGACGGTGACGATCGGCGCCACCGACCCCAACGAGCTCTGGACTTGGCTCACCGACCACGGCTACGCGGTGCCGGCGGCCGCGCTACCGACGGTGGAATGGTACGTGAGCCTGGGATCGGTCTTCGTGGCGCTGCGTCTCGCACCGGATTTCGGCGTGGAAAAGATGCAGCCGGTCCGCGTGCGCTACCCGATGGAGGCCATCTCTTTCCCGCTGCGCATGGTGGCGGTCGGCGCCGGCGCCGCCCTGGATCTGACGCTGTACGTCGTGTCGGACCGGCGCTTTCACGCGCTGAACTACCCCGATGTCGAGATCGCCGACGCCGACCTCGTGTGGGACAGCGCCATCGGGCGCTCGAACTACACGGAGCTGTTCGACGCGGCCGTGGCGGGAAACGCCGGGCGCACCTGGGTGACGGAGTACGCCGCGCCCACCGTCATCTCCTACTTTCCTCAAAAGTACGACCCGGCGACGGGACAGTACACGGAGCCGGGGCGCGACGACTGGAACCAGGCCACCCTGGGCCTCACCGACGCGTGGGTCACGCGGCTGCGCACGCGCCTGGCGCCCGACGCCCTCGACGAGGATCTCTTCCTGGAGCCTTCCTGGAGCCCGTACACGACGGTGAGCAACGTGCACTACGTGACGACGGACCTCCATCCACCGCCGCCGCCGCCGCCATGCCCGGACGCGGGCGGCGCGGGCGGACGCGACCCGTGGGTGGCGGGCGCTTGCGGCGTGGCGGCGTCGCCGGGCGCTGCGCGCGCGCCCGCGCACGGCGGCCTGCCCTGGGGCCTGCTGGTGCTAGGCGGCGGCGGCGCAGCGGCGCTGGCGCTCGCGGTCCGCAGGCGCCGGGGCTAGAATCGGCCGATGCAGCCCGCGCGAGAGACGGCGTCGGCGCCCCGTTGCGCGGCTGCGCCTGCGCCTGCGCCGGCGATGGCGGTCGCGCTGGTGGTCGCGGCCGCGTGTGCGGGCTGCCCCGACCCGCCGTGCGAAGCGCCCGATCCGGCTTGCGGCGCGGCCGTGGCGTTGCTCGGGTCGATCTGTGCCGACACCAACACCGACCCTTCGTGCGTCGACGACGAGGCCTTCGCCCCATTGCACCTCGAGGGCGCGGTGACGCCGGGCGGCGTGGACTTGGTCGTGCACATGGGACCGCAAGGTGGGTTCCATACGTTCCTGAGCGTGCGCACCTGGCAGCTCGACCCGGGCGACCCCTCGACGCCGAAGGGCGACGCCGGCAACCCGACGGTGACGTGGACGGTGAAGGACGGGGACACGCTCCTCGGGACACGCACGCTCCGCGTCGGGCTGCTCGACAACGGCGACGGCTCCTACGAGCGAGCCGGCGTGGCCGTGGTGCTCGACCAGGACCTCGTCATCAGCCCGCAAAACATCGACGGTCGAACGCTGACGATCGAGCTGACGGTGACGGACGTTGACGGCGTGACGGTGACCGACACGGCCACCGTGCGCGCCGTCGGCATCATCGGTTAGGGAGGGGCTCCACCCCCCCCTCCGCGCGCTTTCCGCGCGGGTTACGACCGGGAAGCCTCTGGCGGGCGCCTCCGCGTGCTTGCTGCGCGGGTTGCGGCTATGGACCAGGGTCGGCGAGCGTCCAGACGCGCACGACGTCGTCGTCGCTGCCGGTGGCGAGGCGCTTGCCATCGGGCGACCAGGCGAGCGCGCTGATGGCTTCCTTGTGGTCGGACATGGTCGCGACCTCCGCGCCGCTGTCGACGCGCCAGACGAAGACGCGCGTCGTGGTGGTGGCCGCGAGCAGCCGGCCGTCGGGCGAGAAGGCGACGTGCTTCACCGCGCCGCCACCCGGCTCGTAGCTCTTCACCTCCTTGCCGCTCGCGGCGGAGAACACCGTGACCTTGCCGTCGGCGCCGGCGGTGGCGAGGAACGCAGAGTCCTTGGTCCAGGCCAGCTCCCAGACGCGGCTGCCGGTGGCGTCGAGCGGCTGCGCCGTGACGGTGCCGTTGATGGCGTCCCACAGGCGCACCATGCCGTGCGCGTCGGCGGTGGCGATCGTGCGGCCGTCGGGCGAGAAAGCCACGTCGCTGAGGCCGGTGTCGTGCCCCGTGAGCGTCACGCGGCCGACGTCGCCGTGGAGGGGCCAAACGGAGGCGGTGCCGTCGAGCGAGGCGAGCGCCAGCGCGTCGGAGAAAGGCGCCCAGGCAAGATCCGTCAGCATCGGCGGCACCTTGTAGGCGCGGTCGCGCTCGTACTCTGGGACGGTGAGAACAGCCGCGGACTCACCGTACCCGATGGCGAGCTCGTTGCCGTTCGGGCTGTACTCCACGTGATCGACGGCGTCGCCCAGCGCAGCGGCGCCGAAGACGCGCTTCCAGCCGGCGGTGTCGAACACGGTGAGCCCGCCGCCGGCGTCGCCGACGGCGAGCTGGTCGCCCTTCGGCGGGCGGAACGCCAGCGCCACCGCCCCGGTCTTGAAGCCACCCAGCGTGGCGGCGCGCGCCCCGGCCCCGGTGCCGCCGACGTTCCAGACCAGGACCTGGCCGTCGCTCCCGGCCGAAGCGAGCAGCACGCCGGCGGGGTGCCAGGCAATGTCGACGACGCCGGACTTGTGCCCCTTGAAGACGGCTTCGACGGGCGCCGCGAACGCCGCCGCTCCCAGCGCCACGACCGCCGCGGCGAGCCCCGCCACTGCCACTGCCACTGCCGCTGCCGCTGCCGCCGCTCCCCGCGCCCTGACGCTGGAAAGGTACATTGAGGCTCTCCGTCCGCTGCGGACACCATTACTACAGCGCTTGGACGGCCGGAAATCAGAAAACCTGCAGGAAAGCGGCCGTGAAGGCGAAAGGCCGGTCGATGGCCGGGTCGCGTCCGTAGACGGGGAAGCCGAGCTCGAAGCGGAACGCCTCGCGATCGAGCTGCGGGAACTGCACGCGGGCGCCCAGCCCCGCGGACGCGGCCAAGCCGTTGAACGCGGCAAAACGCTCGCCTCCCCCCGTCAGGTAGGCGACGTCGAAGAAGACGGCCGCCGCGATCTGCAAGGTGAAGACGTTCAGCGGGAGCGTGCGCCACTCGACGTTTCCGAGAATGCGCTCGCCGCCGCAGAAGCGGTTCGTGAGAAACCCGCGCAGATCGCCGTGGCCGATGACGGGCGCGTCAGGATAGCCGCCTCCGACGCAATAGATGGAGCGGTCCAGGTCCCGGTCGCGGATGCCGAAGACAATGCGCGTGTGCAGCCGCCCCCACAGCAGGAGCGGCGTGGCGTTGCGGATTTCAAGACTCGCCCAGTTGTTCACCCAGCGCGGATTGGGTCCGTCGCTCTCGCCGGGGCGCGACAGCAGGCGCGTGCGCGCGCCTGCCGTGAGCTGGAACAGGTCGCCGCCCACGTAGGAGCCCCAGTAGAAGCTGGCGGTGAGCTCGACGAAGTCGGGCGTGCCGTCGAGGCTCCCGCCGAGCCGCGCGTCGACGACGAGGTTGTGCCCGAGCTGGAAGTCCTCGGTGGTGCCCAGCGCACCGACGTTCTCGATCTTCGCGAAGCGTGTGGCGCGGGTCGTGTACCGCAGCAACGCATAAAGATATTCCTCGCGCTCCGGCAGCACCTCCGCCGCGAACCGAGCGAGCAGCGCCGGCGGTGGATCGCGTATGAGCCCCTCGATGGCGGGGAACTCGTCGGGGAGGCGGGAGCGATCGAGGAAGAAGCCCGCCTCGAGCCGGAAGTCGTGCTTCACCACGTCGCCGAAGGAACGCGTCACGCCGGCACGCGCCGTGAGTAGGTCGCGGCCGTAGAGGACGGGCAGGCCGAGCTCCACCGGCGCACCCACCGGGCGCGGCGGGAGGAAGGGCGTGCGGTCCGGCCGCTCGTAGCGCTGGTACGCGCCGGCGGTCCAGTCGTCGAGCCCGAAGAACTGGTATCGCGCCCCTTCGAAGATGCGATCCACCCCGTGGTCGAGACGCACGTCGAAGAACCAGTCGTATTCGCTGTGCAGCGAATAGAGCGGGCGGATGACCGTGAGGATTGCACGCACGCCCTCGGGCTTGCCTGAAAACCGCTCGAACTCGACGTTGAGGTCCTCGACCGCCGTCACCCAAGTGCCGAGCAGGCGCGGCTCGTAGAAGCCTTCGCCGAACGTGAACTTCCCCAGGTCGAACTGGATGTGGCCGGTGAGGATCTTGTAGCGGCCGAACAGGTTGTTCTCCGACGGGTTCAGCTCGAAGTATTCGAGCGTCCCCGCGTTGAAGACGATGTAGGAGTTCGTGCGGAGCGACCACAGGTCCTTGGTGACGACGAGCAGCCCGACCTGGTGCGGGTCGGGCACGCGGAACGGCACGATGCGCACCGTGGCGAAGATGATGAGGTTGCGCAGCCGGCGCTCCGACTCGTCCACGTCGACGGCGCGGTAGGGCGTGCCGACCTTGAAAAGCAGCTCGCGCAGGATGGTGGGCTCGCGCGTGCGCGTGTGGAAGGCGTTCGCCAGGCGCGCCGCGTCGAAGTAGTAGTCGCCCACGCCGATGACGTCTTCGCTGTCGACGACCACCGTGGCCACGACCTTGCCCGTTGGCGCGGGGTCGGCGACGAGGTGGTGCCGCTCCAGCGCGCGGCGAACCAGCTCATCCTCGAACCCCTTCAGCAGAGGATCGAGCTTCAGTCCCTTCTTGCCCGCCGGCGCCGGCGCCGGTGCCGACGCGGGCGCGACTCCGGTTCCGGTTCCGGTTCTGGTTCCGGATGCGGTTCCGGTTCCGGATGCGGTTCCGGCTCCGGTTCCGGATGCGGTTCCGGGTCCGGATGCGGTTCCGGTTCCGGTTGCCGTTCCGGTTCCGGTTCCGGTTCCGCTTCCGGTTCCGGTTCCGGTTGCGGCTCCGGTTCCGGCGGCGGCTCCGGTTCCGGCTGGGGCCAGCCCGACGGCGCCCAGCACGACAAGCGCGACCACCCACCGGGCGGCTGCCCGTGCGCACCCGCACCGATGGGTCATGGGCCGATCCTATACCCGCGCCAGGCCCGCCTTCCAGTTTGACGCGGCGCGCCAATCCCGGCACAATGGCGGCGCATGTCCCTCCACGTCCTGGGGGAGCGTTTCGTCGAGGTCGACGGACGCCAGGCGCGCTACGTGGCGGCCGGCCACGGCGACCCCATCGTGCTGTTGCACGGGCTGCCGGCCTGCGTCCTCGACTGGCGGACGCTGCGCGGTCCGCTGTCGCGGCTGGGACACGTCCTGGCGGTGGACCTGCCCGGCTTCGGGCTCACCGACCCGCCCCCGGACGGGGACCTCGGCGCCGTCGCGTTCGCGCGCTTCGTGGTGCGTTTCCTGGACGCGGTCGGCGAGACGCGCCCGGCGATGGTGGTCGGACACTCCAACGGCGGGGCGGTCGCGCAGGTGCTGGCGGTGGAGCACCCCGCCCGCGTGCGCAGGCTGGTGCTGCTGGGGAGCGTGGGCTGGCCGGCGCCGGTCGCCGCGATGTCGCTCCTGCGCAGCCGGGCCATCCGCACCGCCATCCTGGGGGCGTACCGGGCCGCGCCGCGGGCGCTGCTGCGGACTGTGCTGCGGCAGGTGCTGCACCGCAACTACGCCGACCCCACGCAGATCGACGACGAGATGATCCGCTGGGCCGAAGCGCTCATTGCCGACCGACCCGCGCTGGAGCGGGTGCTGCAGGCGGCCGCCGCCATGGATCCCGCGCTGCACCGGCGCGTTGCGCCGCGCATCCAGGTGCCGACGCTGCTCGTACACGGCGCGCGCGACCGGATGGTGCCGCCGGCCGTGGCGGACAACCTACGCCGCGCCATCCCCGGCGCCCGGCTCGTGCTCTTGCGCGGCGGCAGCCACATGATCCACGTGGAGCGCGCCGCCGAGATCGCCGCGCTCGTCGAAGAGTTCGCGGGCGCCGCGCCCGCGACGGCCACGGCCGGCGAGAAGCAGGGGCTCGGCGCGGGAGGCTAGCCCGGAGCGCGCCTACGCCGCCCCGAGCGAAGCGCGCAGGAACCAGGCCGCGTGCGCGCGTCCTCGGGCAGGTGGCGGGGGCTCCGGTGCATGTGTCTGCCTCCTTTCAGGCGGCCTGTAGCGTCGGCTCGCCCTTCCTCCAGTTGCAAGGCGTCAGCGCGCCGCTCTGCAGCGCGTCCAGGACGCGCAGCACCTCGTCGACGCCGCGCCCGACCGACGGGTCGTTTGCGCTGGCGAAGCGGATGACGCCCTGGGGGTCGACGATGAACGTGGCGCGCAAGGGGACGCCGTCGTGCCGGTCCAGCACGCCGAGCGCGCCCGACAGCGCGCGCTTGGTGTCGGCCAGCATCGGGTACGGCAGGTCCCTCAGGTCGGGGTGGCTGCGGCGCCAGGCGAGGTGCACGTACTGCGTGTCGGTGCTCGCGCCCAGGAGCTGCGCGTCGCGCGCGGCGAAATCGCCGGCGCGCCGGCCGAACTCGGCGATCTCCGTCGGACAGATGAACGTGAAGTCCATGGGCCAGAGGAAGACGACCTTCCAGCGGCCTGGATAGGCCTGCTCCGTGATCTCCTCGAACTCCTTCCCCGGGTCTAGCCCGACGACCGCCTGCAAGGCGAAGGCCGGGAAGTGGTCACCGACGGTCAACATGAGCGCGTTCTCCTTATTGAACTACATCTATTGTTGGACATCGTCTAAACTTATAGCCCAAAAAAACGTCAGGCCTTCCGTCCGGAGGCGGCCTTTCGCCCGCGCATCACGACCTGGTACTCGCGCACGTCGTACCCGCGAAGCGACGCCATCTTGCGAACCTCCAACGCCTCCCACGGGACGTCGTGGATGCTCCCGGTCGCCTCGTCGATGAAATGATGGTGGGCGTCGACCTTGGGGTCGAACACGACCTTGCCCTCCGCCAGCACGAGCTGGCGCAGAAGTCCCTTCTGCACGAACAAGTTGAGCGTGTTGTACACCGTCGCTCGAGAGAGCACCGGCAAGCTCCTGCGGACCTTCGCCCACACCTGGTCCGCGGAAGGATGCTCTCCGGTGAAGAGAACATACTGCGCCACCGCAACCCGCTGCGCCGATGGCTGGATGTCGTGCGCGCGCAGCTCCTCGATGAGGTCTCGCTTCACGGTGTATTAGACTAAGTCTAAAATACGACCGTGTCAACCCCCCGGCGGATCTCCGCTCCGGCCGCCGAGGATCCGCGGTGACATGGGCAGCGTGGAGCCTCGGCGACGCTCAGTCGCCCTTTCCGTCTCCCTCGTCGTCGCCCTTGTCGCCCTTGTCGCCTTTGTCGCCCTCGTCACCCTCGTCGGGCTTCTTCTTCTTCTTCTTCTTGTCCTTGTCGACGCCCTTGTCGCCGTCACCCTTGTCACCGTCGTCGCCGGTGACGGCTTCGTCGCTGCCCTTGTCGCTGTCGTCGGACTCGACCTCATCCCCCTCGTCGCCCTCGTCGCCCTCGTCCTCGTCTTCGTCCTTCACCTTCTTCTTCTTCTTGTGCTTCTTGGTCGGCTTCGGCTTGTCGAAGTACCAGGTGAAGCCCGCCGAGAGGTTCGGGCCGATCCCAAGGTTCGCGTTGATCAGGTAGCGGCTCTCGGCACCGGGAATGAGCACGCCGTTCACCACCAGCCCGCTGGTGAAGTTCAGCCCCAGCCCCGCCGACCCGTGGATGGCGAAGTACTCGCTCAGCAGCACCTCCGCGCCCAGCCCCACCTCCACCAGCCCGCCGAAGGCAATCAGCCCCTTGGTCAGCACCAGGTCCGCCCCCGCGCCGACCAAGATGCCGAGGTGCGAAAGATCGTCGCCGCCCAGCGAATAGAAGCCCTGCACCTCGAAGAGCACGCGGTTGGCCGCCGGCGTCTCGATCATCGTCCCCGACGAGGCGTCCACGTACGAGAAACGCTGGTAGCCGGCTAGAAGCCCCAGCCGCAGCGACTCGCCGAACCACCGGTTGAGCTGCAGCCCTCCCAGGCCGGAGAGGTTCACCTCCGCGCCCACCCCGACGCGACCCTCCAGGTCGGCCGCCCGTGCCTCCGACCCCGCCGCCGCCACCACCGCCGCCGCCGCCACCGCCAGCGCCGCCGCGGTCGCTGCCGCCCTCACGCCGCTCGTCTTCATGGTGCCTCCGAGTTGGAACCGGTGCGTTGGTTGCCGGGATATCACGAGGCGTTCGCGCGGGTCAAAGACAGCCCTCCGGCGCAACCGGCGCGCCGGAGGCCGGCGCAAAGCGAAGGACCAGGTCGGTTCCCGCGGCGGCGTCGTGCAGCCGCACCACGCCGCCCAGCTGCACGGCGCCACCGGCACCCGCGGCGAGCGCGCCCTCCAGGTCCCCGACCACCGCTTCGCCGGCGCGCAGCGTCCCGCGCACGGCCTCCCCGGCGCGCGTGCCCTCCACCTTCCAGTGGGCGCCCCCGCGCGCCACCGTGCCCGCCAGCGTGCCACCGGACCCCTCCCGCAAGCACAGCGCCGCGCCCCCGCCCACCGCCCAGACGCCGTCGAGGGGTGCGCGCGCCGGCCTGAGGCCGAAGAAGGCCAGCGCCCCTAGCGACGCCACCAGGACGACCGAGCCGAGCGCCACGGCCATTCCTCCGGAGAAGACCCCGCCGGCACGGCCCAGCAGCGTGCCCCGTTCCTCGCGGGGCGGTGCGCCGGGCGGCGCGACCGATGGCGCGGCAGAGTCCGACACCGGCGCATGCTAGCACCGTTTGACCGTCCCCCGGGGCGCCACTACACTTTCCAGGTGACTGTTCGTGTGCGCGCGCTCGTCGCCTCCACCCTGCTGCACCTGGGGGTTGGCGCCGTGCTGGCGTTGCTCGTGGTGCCGCCGCCCGACGTCCTGCGCGCCGGCACCTTCAGCGTCCCGGTCGAGCTGGCTTCCGCACCGCGCGCCGGCGGCGCGCCGGACGTCGCCGCCGGGGTGGCGGCCATGGCGCGCGAGGACGTGGCCGACGTCGTGCCGGCCCGCCTGCTGGCCCGGCTGCGCGGCGGCGCGGCCGGCGGCGGCGGCGGCGGCGGCGGCGGCGACGACCCAGACGCCCCGCGCAGCGCCCGACCCGGCGGTGCCTGGGGCGCGATGCCCGCCGCCGACCGCACCCGCGTCTCGCCCGCGTCGCCCCGCTTCATCGCGCGCCGTACCTCGGACGCCGCCGCCCTCGTGGCCCTCCCCGGCGCCGCCGGCGCGCCGGCCGACGGGCCACGCGCCGTCCCGGTCGACCTGCCGGCCGACGTCGCCGCCGACGCGACCGCTGCGCTCGACGGCGCCGGCGAAACGGCCCCCGTCGCCGGCGCCGAGGACGGCACCGGGTCGCGCCACGTCGCGCTCGCCGCCGGCCCCACACCCGACGCGGAAGAGGTGGCCCGCGCCGAGCGCGCCGCGCGCCTTTACGACGACTACTTCGCCTACCTCAAGGCGCGCATCGCCCCCCTGTGGGACTTCCCCAAGGAGCGCGCGCTCCTCGGCGAGGAGGGCACCGTGCGGGTCGCCTTCGTCATCCGTCGCGACGGCACCGTCCATGACGTTCGCGTCACGCGCCGCTCCGGCTACGCCGACTTCGACGCCAACGTCGTGGCCGCCGTCAAGAAGGCCGCTCCCTTCAAGCCCATCCCTGCGGAGATACGGCGCGAAGAGCTTCGCTTCGACGTGCCGTTCGACTTCGACAACCCCGTCGTACTGCTGCGCTGAGGTCGGGCGCGATGCGGCGCTGGCGCGAACTGGGCCTTGCCCTCCTGCTGTCGGCCGGGCTGCACGCCGGCTGGGTCCTCTGGGCCGCGCGGCTGAAGCCGCTGGCCACGGCCCCTGGCGGGGTCGCCGCGCGCGACCCCGTCGAGATCGACGTGATCGGCCCGAAGCACGCCGACGACGAGACCGACGCCGACGACGAGAAGAAGAAGCCGCTCCCGGTCGTCGACATCTTGCGGCCGACCTTCGAGGAGAAATCCGCCGACGCGCGCTACGCCGCGCTCTACGACGCCAATCCCGCGGTCGAGATGAAGCCCTCCGCCGCGGCCGCCGCCGCGGCAGACGCCCGCGCCGCTTCCGGGGATCCACGCCTGCCGCCGCACGCCTCCGACCGCCCGCCCGCCGTGTCGCCTCCGGCACGCGCGGAGCCGCCCAGCAGCAAGGTGGCGTACCTGTCGACGCCGGAGAACCGCGGCCTGGGCGTGGGCGCCCTGCGCCTCGGCCGCCTGGACGGCGCCACCGACGCGGGCGACGGCCTGCCCGCGGACGCGGTCCGGCCCGGCGGCGCCCCGGCCGGCGGAGACCCGTCCCTTCTGCCCGGGCCCTCGGAAGCCGGCATCTCCGACCACGACTATCTGCCGGACGTCGCCGAAGGCCCCGGCAAGCTCCTCAAGACCAAGCACTATCGCTTCGCCGGCTTCTTTCTGCGCCTGAAGGACGACGTCGTGCGCTACTGGCACGCGCGCGAGGCCTACGCGGAGCACGATCCCACCGGCGAGGTGTACGGCATCAAGGACCGCTACACGCAGCTGTACGTGAAGCTCAGCAAGGACGGTCACGTCGTGGACGTCGCCGTGGCCGTGTCGAGCGGCCTCGACTTCCTCGACACGGAGGCGCTCAGCGCCATCAAGCTGGCCGCGCCGTTCCAGCATCCGCCGCCGGAGCTGGCCGACGACGACGGCTTCATCCGCTTCTACTTCGGCTTCTACCTCTACGTCAGCGGCTCGCCCGAGGTGAAGGTCTTCCGTTACTAGCCCGGCTCGCCGCCGCTGCCGCTGCCGCTGCCGCCGCTGGCGCCGCTGCCGCCGTCGGTCCCCGCGCTCCCGCCGGGGCCGGAGCGCTCCATGAAGTGCGTCAGCACCGGCCGGCGCGCCGCACGCGTCTCGTCGAGCCTCCGCACCGGCGCGTGGTGCGGCGCCTGGCGCAGCAGCTCCGGATCGCGCCGCGCGTCCTCCAGGATCGCCAGCATCGCCTCGCAAAACGCGTCCAGCTCGCGCTTCGTCTCGGTCTCGGTCGGCTCGATCATCATGGCCCCGCTGACGATGAGCGGGAAATACACGGTCGGCGGGTGAAAGCCGTAGTCGATGAGCCGCTTGGCCACGTCCAGCGTCTTGACCCCGAGCGGCTTGAGCGTCGCGTCCGAGAACACCACCTCGTGCATCGACGCCGCCTTGGAGGCCAGCGCGTACGCCCCCGCCAGGCGCACCCGGATGTAATTCGCGTTCAGCACCGCGTAGGCGGCCGCGCGCTTCAGCCCCTCCGGCCCGAGCTCGCGCATGTAGGAGTACGCGCGCACGATGAGCCCGAACTGCCCGTTGTGCGCGGAAAGCCGCCCCACGCTCTCCGGACGGTCCCAGTCGAGCCCATAGCGTCCGTCGGCGCGCCGCACCACCACCGGTCGCGGCAGATGCGGCACCAGCGCCGCCGCCACGCCCACGGGACCCACGCCGGGCCCGCCGCCGCCGTGCGGCGTGGAGAACGTCTTGTGCAGGTTGAACTGCATCACGTCCACGCCCATGTCGCCGGGGCGCGCATGGCCGAGCAGCGCGTTCATGTTCGCGCCGTCGCAGTAGACCAGCCCGCCCTTCGCGTGCACCACCTCGGCGACGGCGGCGACGTGCGGCTCGAACACGCCCAGCGTGTTGGGGTTGGTGATCATGACGGCGGCGACCTCGCCGTCCATCGCCGCCGCCACGATGTCGGGCGTGAGCACGCCGTCGGCCCCGGTCTGCAGCTCCTGCGTCTCGTAGCCGTTCAGCGTGGCCGACGCCGGGTTCGTCCCGTGCGCGGACGCCGGCACCAGCACGCGGCGCCGCCGTTCGCCGCGCTTCGCCAGCGCCTTGCGGATCATCATCAGGCCCACCAGCTCGCCCTGCGCGCCGGCGGCCGGCTGCAGCGTCACCTGGCTGAAGCCGGACACCTCGGCGAGCGCGCGCTCGATCGCCCACAGCAGCGCCAGCGCCCCCTGCACCGCGCCCTCCGGCCAGCGCGGGTGAATGCCCGCAAACCCGTCCAGCCGCGCCGCCCATTCCCCGAGCCGCGGGTTGTGCTTCATCGTGCACGACCCCAGCGGGAACAGCCCCGTGTCGATGCCGTAGTTGCGCTGCGACATGCGCGTGAAATGGCGCATCACCTCCGGCTCGCTCGCCTCGGGCAGCCCCGCCAGGTCGTCCTCGCGCAGCAGCTCGCGCGGCAGGTCGGCGTCGGCGTCGGCCGGCGGCTCCGGCAGCGAGTAGCCCACGCACCCCGGCTGGCTCAGCTCGAAGATCGACGGCTCGGGAATGCGGTAGCCGCGGTGCGCCTTGGCCGGCTCGCGCGTCTCCATCACCTTCGCGCTCATCGGCCCGCCTCCTTCGCCAGCGCCGCCACCAACCGGTCGATCTGCGCCTCGTCGTTCGCCTCGGTCGCGCAAAGCACCAGGCAGTCGCGCAGGTCCGCCGGCCCCTCGACTCCCTCCAGCGTCACGCCCGCGAAGATGCCCTGCTCCGCCAGCGCCGCATGGACCTCGGCGGCGCGCGGGACGCGCACGGTCACTTCGTCGAACACCGGCCCGGCGAAGCGCGCGGCGAACCCGGCCGCCGCGAGCTTGTCGCGCAGCGTGCGCGCCCGCGCGTGGCTCAGCCGCGCCACCGCCTCGAGCCCACGCCGGCCCATCACCTCCAGGTAGACCGTCGCCGCCAGCATCATCAGCCCGGCGTTCG
>DASYRF010000322.1:0-6282 GCA_036004705.1 Myxococcota bacterium | reverse complement strand
TCGCTGTTCGAGCGGGCGGGGCCGCGCGCGGCCGAGCTGGACCTCCTGTTCGCGGAGTACGCCTGGGCCCGCTACGGCGAGGCCGCGCGCACCGACGAAGCGGTCCGGGCGGCGCTGCTGGGTTTCCTGGCACTCCCGAGCCTCGCGTACGTCCCGCGGGCGTCGCTGTTGCTGTGGCTCGCGGACGACGCGGGCGCCCACGCCTCGGGCGACCCTCGCTATCTGCGCGACGTCGTGCGCGCGTTCTTCCGGGTGCTGTCCCTCGAGGGCGCCGGCCCGCTGCGGGACCAGCTGGTCGATGCGCACCTTCCGGCGCTGCTGGGCATCAGCTCCGGGCACCCGAAGCGCACCGCCGCGGACATCTTCGAGGCAGTCCCCGCCGAACGGATCGCCGCGGCCGCCGCGCTGCGCGATTATGCCGGTCCCGCCGCGACGGAGCCCCTGCGCAGCTGGATCGCAGCGGACGGAGGCCCCTAGGACGGTGTGGGAGCGCAACGGGACGCGGGCGCTTACCGACCCGGCGGCCGCGGCGGCGCTGCTCGGCCTCCTGGAGGCGCCCGGCGTGGGCGTGCCCGCCCGCATCGTCGGGCGGCGCGTTGCTGGGCGCGGCGGGCGACGGTATGATCGTGGCGCGCGTTGCGGGCGCGGCGAGCCAGCGCCGCGGCGGGGGGCGGCGGCGGAGCGTGGCGCGCGGGAGGTGACGTGGCTTCAGTTCCGCGAACGCTTTGGAACCGGGTGAGGGGCCGGCGCGAGTTTCCGCCGGAGCAGCTCTTGCGCCGCGAGCAGCTCGGGCTCGACGAGGAGCGGCTGCGCAAGCTGGAGCGCATCTACCACGCCGGGCAGAAGCAGGCGTGGGACGGGCGCGCCGTGCTGGCGGAGCTCAAGGCGAAGCACGGCGGCATCGCCGCGCTGCCGCAGGCGCAGAAGGACGCGATCGGGCGCATCTTCACCATCATCTTGTGGGGCGAGCTGGCCGCGTGGGTCGTGGCGGCCGAGCTCGCCGACCGCATCGAGGACGTCGAGGCGAAGATGGCGGCCACCAGCCAGGCGTTCGACGAGGCGCGCCACTTCTACGTGATGCGCGACTACTTGCTGGAGCTGGGCGGCGAGATCCCGCCGCTGGACGGATTCGCCAAGACGATCCTCGCGGACCTGCTCGCCACCGACAACCTGCTGCACAAGCTGGTGGGCATGCAGCTCATGGTGGAGAACGTGGCGCTGTCGCTGTTCCGCATGGTGGGTGAGGGCGTGCAGGAGCCGGTGCTGCGCGGGCTGATGGCCTACTTCCAGCGCGACGAAGCGCGGCACGTGGGTCTGGGGACGCAGTACCTGCCGCAGATGCTGCGCGCGCTGGGGCCGGTCGAGGTGGCGCGCCTGCAGCTCTTCCAGTGGAAGATCATGACGCTGCTGTCGTTCGGCACGCACTACCTCAAGGACGACTTCGTGGCGCTCGGGCTGGATTGGCGCGACTCCATCCGCCACGGCATGGAGACGCAGGGCACCATCTTCAAAGCGCTGGCGGGGCTGTCGGCCGAGGAGGGGGGCACGGGCCCCGTTGCAGGCGCGGGCGCGGGCGCGGGCAAGGGCAAGGCGGTGGTCACGGGCGGGGCGGTGCGGCCGATGCGACCGGCGCCTCCGCCGGCCGACGGGAGGCCCGCGTCCGAATGGGAGCGCGCCAGTCGCGCGCGCGGCGTGTGGGTGCCTCGCTACGTGCGCAACCTGAATCGCTGGGCCATCGCGCAGCTCTTCCCCGCCGACGATACCGCCCTGCCCGGATGGCATCGCGCCGCGCTGTGGGGCTGCCGCGGGGCCGCGGTCGCCGCCGAGCGCGTGCTGCGGGTCTTGTCGTGAGGCGCGCGCGGGAGGAAAATCCGCGGCCATGATCGGGTACCTCATGACGTTCCTGCTGTTCCTGGTGGGCATGGTGACGAGCGCCTTCATCGCCACGATGCAGTGGCTGACCGGCACCTCCGCGCAGCCGACGTTCGACCGGTGAGCCCGGCCGCGCGCCCCGGCGGCGCGTCCGCAGCGGCGGCGGCGGCCGCGCCGGCCCCCTGGCGGTTCGCCGACCTGGTTGGCCACGCGCGCCCGCGCGCGGCGCTGCTGCGCGCCGTGTGCGCCGGGCAAGTGGCGCACGCGTACCTCTTCAGCGGTCCGACCGGCGTGGGCAAGGAGCGCGCGGCCTGGTCGCTGGCGGCGGCGCTGCAGTGCGCGGCGCCCGCCGCCGACGGCGACGCGTGCGGCGCGTGCGAGCCGTGCCGCAAGGTGGCGGCGCGCCTTCACCCGGACGTGGCGCTCGTCGAGCCGGACGGCGCCACCATCAAGATCGAGCAAGTGCGCGAGGTGGCGGCGCGCGGCCAGTTCCGCCCGCACGAAGGGAACGTGCGCGTCACGATCTTCCGTGACGCCGAGCGCCTCGGCCCCAACGCCGCCAACGCGCTGCTGAAGACGCTGGAGGAGCCGCCGGCGGCGTCGCACTTCGTGCTGATCGTCCCGAGCATCCGCAACGTGCTGCCGACGATCCTTTCGCGCTGTCAGATGGTGAAGTTCGCGCCGCTGGGGCCGGAGGATCTGGCGGCGGTGGTGAGGCGCGTGCGCCCGGGACTGGGCGAAGCGGAGGCGGCGACGGCCGCGGCGCTGGGGCAGGGCAGCGCCGAGCGAGCGCTCGCGGCGATGGATCCCGAGGCGTCGGCGGCGCGGCGCGAGACGATCGAGCTGTGCGAGCGGGCCGCGCGCGCGAAGCTGTTGCAGCCGGCGTTCGAGGTCGCCGAGGTCTTCAAGGCGGCCGGCGGCGACGCCGCGCGGCGCGAGGAGGTGGCGCGCCGCCTGGAGGCGCTCTTGACGTGGTACCGCGACGTGCTCGTCACGCAGGTCGAGGCCGGCGCGGGCGGCGGTGTTGCGGGCGGCGGCGGCGTCGGGGCGCCGGTGAACTCGGACCTCGGCGACCTCCTGGCGGCGCGCGCGCACACGCTGGGGCAGACCGGCGCGCTCGCCGCCGCCGACGCCGTCGCGCTCGCCGTCGACGCCGTGCGCAAGGGCGGCAACGTGCAGCTCGCCGTAGAGAAGATGCTCTTCGACATCCGCGCCGCCGCCGGCACGGTGCGCTGAGCCGCTAACCGCCGCCGGTTCCGCTCGTCAGGCCGCTCTTGGCCTTCTGCGCCACGCTGATCAACAGGTCGTAGAGTGCGCCGCGCGCGCGCGCGCTGTCGGCGAGCGTGAGGCGGGAAACGTCGCTGATGGCGGCGGCCACCGTGAGGAGCTCGCGGAGCGGATCCCACGGCGGGATCCTGATGACGTGGCCGCCGACGATGATGAATCCGCCGCCGTCGCGCGACACCCCCGGGCTCAGGTAGGTCGCCACGATCTCGCCCAGATCCGGCCTGCGGTGCGTCTGCGTGCCCACGCGGCAATAGAACAGGTCTTGGTTGCCGGTGCGCGTGTCCGTCCAGAGGACGTGGAACTCCGTTTCGCCCGCGTCGAAGCCGAAGTAGTCCCCTATGAACGTCACGTTCGGGTCGCTGTGCGCCCAAGGGGCGTTCACCGCCGGATCCCAGGGCTGGTCCGTGATGGGCTGGAAGTCCCAGGCGACGCCGTCGTCGAACGAGCCCGCCACGAGCACGTCGATGCCGGGCTTGTTCCCCGGCCGGGCGGTCTTCGAGTACGAGTAGATGGCGCAGCCGAGCACGCCGGTCGCGGTGGCGGCGAGCTGCGGGTGGAACTGGTGCGAATCGCCGGAGAGGTAGGGGAGCATGGGCGTACCCGCGTCCGGCCCTTCCCAGTTGTCGCCCCCGTCGTAGGACACGCGGTAATGGATGCGCGAATGGCCGCTGGTGGTGTCGGCCCACGCCACGGCGACGCCGTGGTCGCCGAAGCAGCACGCGCTCACCAGCGTGAAGACGCGAAAGTTGGAGCCTTCGAAGTTGGCCCAGCCGTGCGGCGACGAGATGCCCCCCGTGCCCACGCCGCTGTCGAGGTCCTTCAGTCCCTGCACCACGATTCGCGGAACGGGGAGCCCGCCCGACGTGCCGTTGCCTTCGAACGTCTCTCCGCCGTCCTTGGATCGCAGATAGAGGACCGTGTCCGTACCGAGGTTGTGCCAGAAGACGTGGATCGTGCCGTCGCGGGCGATGCTGATGTCGGGGGCATAGACCGTCTCCAGCGTGAGGTCGGCGCCGGCGGCGGCGTTGCCGGCGCCCGTCCAGTGGTCTCCGCCGTCGGTCGAGCGGGCGAAGCGCAGCGGGGTCACGGCGCCCCAGATCGCGTAGAGCCGCCCGTCGTAGGGGCTCTTCTTGACCTTCTTGGAGGTCGGGACGGCGTTGTCGCAGGCGAGCCAGCCCTTGTCGTCCCCGGTGCAGCGGACGTCGACGACGGGAATGCCGTTGCCCCAGTGGGCGCCGTCGTCGGCGCTCTTGAAGACCAGCATCTGCGTCGACAAGAGGTCGTAGTTCTGGCCGTGGCTGGCGCATTGCAGGCTGCTGTACAGCGACGGATGATCGGCCTGGTAGAAGCCGGGGTCTCCCATCACCATCGCCTCACCTGAGGTGTGGAATGCCGCGGACGGGTCCGTATAGACGTCCTGTTCCGTGACCAGTGGGAGCTTGGGCAGATCCGTCCAAGTGCTCCCGCCGTTGGTCGAGACGACCGGTCCCAGCGTGAACCTGTACTTTTGCGGGTCGGTGAATCGCTTCGAGATGCCCAGCAGGCGGTTGGCGTTGTGCGGATCGACGACGATGGCCGACTCGGAACGCGGCTGCTTGGCGGTGGCGTGTGTGACCTGAACGTTGGATCCCGGGAACAGTCCGGTCACCAGAAACGGGTCGACATTTCCCATCCAAACTCTCCTCGCGCACGGGGTGCCTAACGTAAGGGAAGGGCGACGCGCATGTCGAGCGAAAACCGCGGCGAGCGGCCGCGTCGAGGGGGACGCGGTACGGCGCGGCCTTGCCAGCGGGCGCGCGCGTGCCATCTGTGTTGTAGACTGGCGCGGCGATGAGCGACGACGACTTCCGAGACCAGGACCCCGATTCCGGCGGCGACGAGCTCGCCGGGCTGGAAGACGACGGCGGGGACGACCGGCCCGGCGGCGGCAGGCGCGGCGGGGGCGGCAGCGGCGGCGGCGGCGGCGGCGGCGGTGGGCGCGGGGAGGGCGGCGGGGGCGGCCGGGGCGGACACCGTGGTCATGGCGACGGCGGGCGGCGGACCGTCGGACTGCGCGAGTCACGCCCCGGCGCGATCGATCCGGTGCCGCTCGGCCACAGGCCGGCGCCCGGCGGGCCGCCGATCGTCGTAGCGCTCGTCGGCGTGCAGTTCCGCGACGCCGGGCGGATCCACGCGTTCGACTCGGGGGACCGCTACTACCGGCGCGGGGCGGAGGTGGTCGTGGAGACCGACCGCGGCCAGGCGGTCGGGCAGGTGGTCCGGCCCACCGAGCGCGTCGTGCAGCCGGCGGACGGCCTGCTGCGCGTGCTGCGCCCCGCCGACGAGAACGACCGGCGTGCGCGGCAGCGCAACGCGGCCCGCGAGCAAGAGGCGTTCCGCACCTGCCTGGAGATGGTGCGTGCGGCGCGCATCGATCTGAAGCTCGTGCGGGCCGAGTACGCGCACAACGGCGGCAAGGTCGTTTTCTACTTCGCGTGCGAGGACCGCGTGGACTTCCGCGACCTGGCGCGCGACGTCGGCGTGCGATTGCACACGCGCGTGGAGATGCGGCAGATCGGCGTGCGCGACCGATCCAAGATGGTGGGCGGGATCGGCTCGTGCGGGCGCGACCTCTGCTGCAAGACGTGGCTGCGCGACTTCAACCCCGTCTCCATCAAGATGGCCAAGGACCAGAACCTGGCTTTGAACCCGCAGAAGGTCAGCGGGCAGTGCGGGCGGCTGAAGTGCTGTCTGGGCTACGAAGAGGACACCTACCGGGAGATGAGGCGCGGGCTGCCGAAAGTGGGCAAGGTGGTGCGGACGCCCAAGGGCGTGGGGCGCGTGCGCGAGGTGGACGTGCTGCGGCATCTCGTGCGCGTCTGGCTGGAGAACGAGAGCGAGACGTTCGCGGCGGCGGACGTGAAGCCCGAAGAGGGGGCAGGCGGCGCGCCGCCCGCGCGCGGATCGGCGCCGGGCCGCGAGGGCGACCGCGAGCCCGACCGTGGCCGGGAACGCGGCTCCGCCGCCGGGCGCGACCCCTCCGACACGCGGGCGCAGGCGCAGCGCTATGCGCGCGGCGGTCCTACGCCGGGCGGCGGCGGCGCGAGCGGTCCGCGCGGCCCCGGCCGCGGCAGCGGCGGCAGC
>DASYRF010000321.1:0-9839 GCA_036004705.1 Myxococcota bacterium | reverse complement strand
GCAACGGCCTCGACAGCCCGGGCCGCGGGGACGCCGTGGTCGCTCGCGTTGGCGTCCGCACCTGACACGCTGGTGTTCCTGCAGCAAGGGACGCTCGGACGGCTCTTCGTGCGTGACGGGCTGGCGCCCGCCGCGACCGGGGCCGGGAGCGGCGCGCCGCGCGACGCGGTCACGCTGCTGGAGCCGGACGGGCGCAAGCTGTGGACCGTCCCCGTGTGGCCGGGGGCGGAGCCGGCGCTGCTGACCGCCCCTCCGCTGCCCATGCCCGACGGCGGCGTGATCCTGTGTACGGATCGCGGCCTGGCGCGCGTGGACGTGGCCGGGACCCACCGCTGGAAGCTCGACGCCGCCCCGTGCAGCGCCGTCATCCGCGGCCGGCACCAGCCCATCGTCGCCGTGGCGCGGGGCGCCGTGCTGGCACTGGATCCCGAGGGCGCGGTGACCTGGCGCTACCCGACAGCCTTGCCCGCGGCGATCGACGTGCTCGTGGACGGCTCCGTGGTGGTGGCGACGCGCGGCGCCGCTCGTGGTCTGGACGGCTTCGGCAAGCCGTTCTGGGAGCTGTCCGACCCGCTCCTGGAGCCCCGCCTGGTGGGCGCCACCGACCGCGGCGTTTTCGTCGCGGTGCGCCGGCCCGCCCCGGCGGGAGGCCTCGACCCGACGCCTGCGTCCGTCACTGCAGCTGCAACGCCCGCATCGGGCTCGCTGCCCGGCGAGGCGGCGGCCGTGCCGCCACCCGCCACCGTGACCGGCGCGGTGCGGCTGTTGCCGCCGGCGGCAGGAGCCAGCGCACCGCCCGCGCGCCGCGACGTCACGGCACCGGGCGCGCCTGCGCTGCCGATGCCCGACGGACTGGCTGGGCTTGAGGACGGCGCGACACTCTACGCCGTGGGCCCGGACGGGGCGCTGCGCTGGCGGGCGCTCTGCGCCAGTCCCGCGCTGGTGGTGTTCGGCGAGATCGTCTGCGCCGCCGGCACCAGCGCACGCGTCTACCGGGCCGACGGCAAGCTCCTGGCCGACGTCCTCTTTCCCGGCGGCGTCGTCATGGCCGCGGTCGCCACCCCCGAATGGGTCCATGCCGTCGTGCGCAGCGCCTCCGGCGCTGCCACGCTCCGCGGCGCCCCGAGGCCTCCCGCGCCCTAGCCGCTCCGTCCGGCTCCGCTTCCTCTTCTTCGCCCGCGCGCGTGGTCGTTCCGCTGCCGTCCTCGCCCCGCTCCCGCTCCCCGCTCCCCAGCGGCAACTGGAGGAGCGCGGGCGATGTAATATGATGGCGCGATGGCACGGATCGTCGTGGACGCGATGGGCGGGGACAGCGCCCCGGAGGAGATCGTGCGGGGCGTGGCTCTGGCCAGCGTCGGGCCGCGCCCGCTGCAGCTCATGCTGGTGGGCGACGAGCGGCGCATCAGCGCCCTGCTGGCGCAGGAGGAGCACGATGCCGAGCGCATCGAGATCTTCCACGCGCCCGAGGCCATCGGCATGGACGAGAAGCCGGGCGAGGCGATCCGCCGCAAGAAGCGCGCCTCCATTCTCGTCGGCGCGGAGCTCGTCGCCGCCGATCAGGGCGACGCGCTCGTCTCGGCCGGCAACACCGGCGCGTGCGTGCTGGCCTGCTCCACCAAGTTCAAGAAGATCCCGGGCGTGAAGAAGGCGGGGCTGGCGTCGGTCTACCCGACCGAGGCGCGGCACGGCGAGAAGGAGGATCCCTTCTCCCTGATCCTGGACGTTGGCGCGACCGTGGAGGTCGAGGCCGAGGACCTCGTCGCCTTCGCACTCATGGGAAGCGCCTACGCGCGCGCCATCTCCAAGAACCCCTCCCCGAAGGTGGCGCTGCTGTCCAACGGCACCGAGCCCACCAAGGGGCCCAAGGCAGTGGTCGAAGCGTACAAGCTCCTCAGCCAGCACAAGGGCATTCACTTCATCGGCAACGTCGAGGGCATCGACATCCCGCGAGGCACCGCCGACGTGGTCGTGACGAACGGCTTCGTCGGAAACGTTGTGCTGAAGATGCTGGAGGGGATCGGCGAAACGGTACTGGAGCTGGCCCGCTACGCCTACAAGGAGAAGGTCGTCTGGCGCATGGGGCTGTACATGCTGTCGGGCGGCATCGAGCGGCTTAAGGAAGTCACCGACTGGGAGCAATACGGCGGCGCGCCGATCCTTGGGTTCGACCATCTGTTCATCAAGGCGCACGGGCGATCGCGGGCGCGCGCCATCCGCAACGCGATCCTGGTGGCGGCCAAAGCCGTCGACGCCAAGCTCCCGACGGTCATCCAGACGGGGCTCGAAGAGTTCAAGCGCATCACCCAGGCGCACGCCGCGGACAAGGCGCCGCCGCCGCCGCCGGAGGAAGGCGTGTGACCGCCGCGCCCGGTGTGGCGGGGGGATGGTGCTTTCGCTGGGACCTCGACAAGACCTACGTGTACACCGAGTTCCACGGGGTCCGGAACCTGCTGCGCACGGCGCTGGAGAAGCCGGAGGAGAAGCGCACCGTGCCGGGGGCGGCGGCGCTGCTGCGCGCGCTGCGCCGCCAGAGCCCCAACCACCGCATCGCCTTCATCTCGGGGTCGCCGCGACAGATGGAGGCGGTGTTGCGCGCCAAGCTGAAGCTCGACGGCATCGAGCCCGACGAGCTGGTGCTCAAGCCCAATCTGGAGAACCTGCTGCGCGGGCGCTTCCGCGCGCTGAGCGAGCAGGTGGGCTACAAGCTGCCGGCGCTGCTGGAAGCGCGGCGCCGCACGCCGGCAGGCACGTGCGAGGTCTGCTTCGGCGACGACGCCGAGATGGACGCGCTCATCTACTCCATGTACGCCGACATCCTGGCGGGACGCGTCTCCACGGCGGTGCTGTCGCGCGTGCTGACACTGTGCGGCGCCTACGAAGACGCCGCCGCCCACACGGTGGGGCTGGCGTGCGCGCTGGAGACGGGCGAAGCGGTCCGGCGAATCTTCATCCACCTCGAGGGCAAGCATCCGCCGGCGCGCTTCGCCCGCTTCGGGACGCGGCTCGCGCCGATTCACAACTACTTCCAGGCGGCGCTGGTGCTGTGGGAGGACGGCGTGCTGCCGCTGGAGGGCGTCGGCACGGTGCTGGGGGCGCTCTTCGCCGAGCACGGCTACGACGTGGCGCGGGCGATGAACTCGGTCCAGGACGCGCGGCGGCGCGGCATCGTTCGCCGCGACACGGCGGGGGCGCTGCACGATGCGTTGCACGACGGAACGCTGCAGCTCGCCGAGGCAGGGCGGCCAGCGCGCGCGCTGCCGGCGCTGGATGCGCTGGCCAAGGAGCTGGAGCGGCGGCTGGCCGGACTGGCCGATCAAGCCGAAGCGCCGGCCGGCGGTACGGGTGCGGGCGGCGTAGGCGACAGCGGCGGCGGCGGAGTCGGCGGCGGAGGCGCTGGTGTTGGCAGCGGCAGCGGCGGCGGCGGAGTGGGGCCGGCGATCGACTACGTGCACGCCATCGAGGAGATGGCCGAGCGGAAGGACGGCGCTTGAGGCCCACGGCCCCGGCCGTGGCGGCAGCGGCGGCGGCGGCAGCGGCGGCGGCGGCGGCCGCCGCGCGTGGTGGAGCGGTGGCACTCGCGCTGCTGGCGGCGGTGGCGACGAGCGCCGCGGGGTGCGCGGCGCCGCACTCCCTGGCCCGGCTGATGCTGCGCACCGACCCGGAGTGCGCGCCGTGCGAGGGGACAGTGGCGGAGCACGTGCGCACGGGGAGCTCGCCAGGCGACGAGCGCGGGCCCTTCGAGACATGGCGCCTGACGATGGGCGGGGGCGAGGTGATCGAGTACCGCGTACCGCGCGGCCTGGGGATGCCCCTGGACGGGGCGCCTCTCGGGGAGCGGCTGGTCGTGCGCCACGAGCACGAGGAGCGGCCTACCAGCACGGTCGCGGTGATCGTCCGCGACAAGCTCTGGGTGGCGGACCGCGACAGCGGGGCGCTGCTGTTCGCGGCCGGCGGCGGCACGGCGGGGCGCGTGGACCTGCCGGGCGTACGCGTGGAGATGGACACCACGCCGGGGAGCCCTGCGCGGGCCTTCAAAGACGTCTGCGGAGTGCACACGATGCACCGCATCCGCTTCACCCCCGACCCCGGCGACCCGCGCGCGCCGCACGCCAAGCGACTCTGGCCGGGCGAGCGACGGCGGCTGCGCTTCGGCGGACACGTGTACCGGGCGACGGCTGTGGCGGCGACGCGCGGACCGGCCGAGCCGTTGTGCCCGGGCTACGATGGAACGGAGTTCGCTTTCGTGATCGTGCGAGCGAGGTGACGATGCGGCCACGCGCCGCCGCGGGGACCGCGGGAGCGAGGGCCGCGGCCACGGCCGCGCTGCTGGCAGCGCTCTGCGCGCCGGCAGGAGTCGCCGCAGCCTACGCGGAGACGTCGGCCTTCGCGCCGGCGGCGGGCGCGGCCGCACCGGCAGCGGTCGCGGCGGCGGCGGCGGCGGCCGCACCGGCAGCGGTCGCGCCGGCGGCGGGGGCGGCCGCACCGGCAACGGTCGCGGCGGCAGACGCGGAGCTACCCGCCGCCCCGCGGGCGGCTGCAGCGCCCGCGTCGGGCGCAGGGGCGGCGCACGCGCCCGCCGTGCCTGCGGCGCCGTCTGCGCTGGCTCGCCCGGCGCTGCCCGGCGGAAAGCCGCTGCTGTCGTTGCCGCACGAGCTACCGTGGCTCGGGCTCGGGTTGGCAGGGCTGGGCGCCGCTGAGCTGACGGGCGCGACGGGCGACGCCGCCGCGCTGGATCGCCTGCCGCTCGATCCGGCGGTCATCGACCTGGCCGTGGACCGCGCCGTCGTGGGGAGCCGCAGCCACGCCGCCGACGCCGCGAGCAACGTGCTGGTGGCAACGCTGGTGACCCTGCCGCTGGCCTATGCGCTGGGCGACGCGGTGTGGCGCGCGGCGCACGGCCGCCGCCACGCGCTCGAGATCCTGGGGCGCGACGGGCTCGTCGTGGGCGAGACCATGCTGCTGGACGTCGTGCTCTTCGAGATGACGAAGTCGGCCGTGGCGCGGCCCCGGCCTTACACCTACCTGCCCGATCTGGGCGGCTACGAGCGCACGCCGGACTCGGTGCGCTCGTTCTTCTCTGGGCACTCGGCGACCGCCTTCGCGGGCGCGACCAGCCTGTCGATGCTGTTCACGCTGAAGCATCCCGAAGCGCCGCTCGCCGCCAAGATCGCCGTCTGGGGCGTGAGCTACCTGCTGGCGGGGACGACGGCGCTGCTACGGGTCGCCGCCGGCATGCACTTCTGGACCGACGTGGCGGTGGGGACGCTGGTGGGCATCGCCGTCGGCGCGATCGTGCCGCTGGCGCACGGCGACCTGGCACGCGACGAGTAACGCCGGCCGGAGTCAAGCGGAGTCGGCCATGCGAGTCACGATCGACGAGCTGGACGCAGAGGGACGCGGCGTGGGGCCGAGCGAAGACGGGCGGCTGCGCGTGCACGTCGCGGGCGCGCTGCCGGGCGAAAAGGTGCGCGCGCACGTGGAGCACCGCTCGCCGCACGCAGCGGTGGCCTGGGCGTCGCTGGTGGCGCTCGACGGAGCGCCGTCGCCGGACCGCGTGGCGCCGGTCTGCCCGGGCGCCGGGCGCTGCGGTGGCTGCTCGCTGCAGCACCTGCGCTACGGGGCCCAGCTCGCGTACAAGCGCGCGCGCCTTGCGCGAGCACTGGCGCGGGCCGGCGTGGCGCCGGCGCCCGTCGCCGAGGTCGTGGCGTCGCCGCGTACCACCGGCTATCGCAACAAAGCGAAGTACGTGCTGGCGGACGCTCACGGCGCTCTGGCCTACGGGAGCTGGGGGCCCGGGACGCACCACTTCGTGGACATGGCGGGCTGCCGCGTGCCCGAGGAGCCCATCGACGCAGTGGCCGCGGCGGCGGTGCGCGCGCTGCGAGAGAGCGGCCTCCAGCCCTATGACGAGCGCGCCCGTACCGGCGAGCTGCGCTACCTGGTCGTGCGCGCCGGCGCCGGCGGCCGAGTGCTGGTCGTCGTCGTGGCGCGCAGTGCGGCGGGGCGCGACGCCCTGGCGGCGGCGGCAAGGCGGCTCGGCGCCGCGCGGCCCGAAGTGGCGGGCGTGCTCCTGAACGTGAATGACACCGAGGGCGGCGCCATCCTCGGCACGGAAGAGCATGTCCTGTGTGGCGCGACCGAGCTCGCCGACCAAGTCGGCGAAGTGCCGCTGCGGCTGGGAGCGCGGACGTTCTTCCAGGTGAACCGCGCGCAGGCCTCCGCGCTCTACGCCGCGGTGGTGCACGCGGCGATGCCGCCTGCAGGAGCGCGCGTCGCGGGCGCGGCCGGCGCGGAGCCGGTCCGCGCGCTGGACCTCTACTGTGGCGCTGGGGCGATCGCGCTGTCGCTGGCGCGCGCCGGCGCGCGCGTGGCGGGCGTCGAGCGCGCCGGCCCGGCGGTGGAAGACGCGCGCCGCTCCGCGCGGGCGGCCGGGCTCGCCGAGCGCACCACCTTCGTGGAGGGCGACGCGGCCGGCGGGCTCGCGGAGACGGCGCGCGCAATGGGCGGCGTCGACGTGGTGGTGGTCAACCCACCGCGCCAAGGGCTCGGCGCGGACGTGCGCGAGGCGCTGGCGGTCGCGGCTCCGCCGCGCCTGGTCTACGTGAGCTGCGGGCCGGAGTCGCTGGCGGCGGACCTGGCGGTGCTCGCTGGACGCGGTTACGCGCTGCTGCCTCCGCTGCAGCCGTTCGACCTGCTGCCGGGAACACCGCACGTGGAAGCGGTGGCGACGCTGGTGCGGCGCGGCGCGGCCACGCCCGGAGCGGGCGGCAGGTGAGCGCGCCAGGCGGCAACGGCGCGCGGCCGCGCCTGTTCGTCACGCGCCGGCTCGCGGTCGACGCGGCGGCGGTCGCAGGCCCCGCGGTGGAGGTCCGCGTCTTCGCCCCGCCCGGCCCCGAGCGACCCCCCACGCGCGAGGAGCTGCTCGCCGGTGCGCGCGGCGCGGCGGGGCTGGTGACGCTGCTCAGCGACGCAGTCGACGTCGCGCTGCTCGACGCCCTGCCTGGGCTGCGGGTCGTCGCCAACCACGCCGTGGGCGTCGACAACGTGGACCTCGCCGCGGCCACCGCGCGCGGCGTGTGGGTGACGAACACGCCCGACGTCCTGACCGACGCGACCGCCGACCTGACGTGGGCCCTGCTCCTCGCCGTCGCGCGCCGCCTGCGCGAGGGGGAGGCGCTGCTGCGCGGCGGCGGATTCCACGGCTGGTCGCCGACCCTGCTCCTGGGGCTGGAGCTGCGCGGGCGCACGCTCGGTGTCTTCGGCTTCGGACGCATCGGCCGCGCCGTGGCGCGCCGCGCGGCGGGCTTCGGCATGGACGTGCTCTACACGTCGCGCCGGCCGGTGCCGCCCGCCGAAGCGAGCGGCGCGCGCGCCGTGGACAAGGCCGAGCTTCTGGCGCATGCAGACGTTCTGAGCGTCCACTGCCCCCTGTCCGCGGAGACGCACCACGCTGTCGGGGCGGCGGAGCTGGCGCGCATGAAGCGGGGCGCCATCCTCGTCAACACCGCGCGCGGGCCCATCGTCGACGAGGGCGCGCTGTCCGCCGCGCTGGCCGCCGGACATCTGGGCGGCGCCGGGCTCGACGTCTACGAAGACGAGCCCGCGGTGCACCCGGGGCTGCTCGGCCGCCACGACGTCGTGCTGCTGCCGCACGTCGGCAGCGCGACGCACGAAGCGCGGCGGCGCATGGCGGAGCTGGCGCTCGGCGACGCGGCCCGCGTCGTGCGCGGCGAGCGCCCCTTGCATCCGGTCAACGCGCCCGCGCTGCGCGCCTGACGGACGCAGTCAGCGCACGCGGTGGGAGTCGACGAAGCGGTCCAGCGTGGCGGCGCGCGCGGCGTCGACGTCGACGAACTTCACGGCGAACCCCGAAGGCGAGAACCGGTCGCGCGCCGCGCCGGGCGCATTGACACGCACGACCTCGGCGCCCAGCTCTACGGGCCGCTCGTGATCGGGGAGCCGCAGCTGCAGCGCGAGGCGCTCCCCCCCCGCCGCCAGGCGCGTCGTCTCCACGAACGCCCCGGTGCGCGAAAGGTTGTAGATCAGCCCGACCGCGCGCGCCGGCGCCCCCGCCGGTGTGAACTCCACCTCGAAGCCGCCGTAGGCGCGGCCGTAGGCGCGCGTGGCGGCGCCCTCGGGGAAGAGCAGCTCGTTCACCGTGAAGATGACCTCGAGCACGGACGCCGAGCGCGCCAGCCACGTCTGCGGACCGGCGGCGCGCACCCGTCCCGGCTCGTCGCCGGCCGTGCGGTCGGAGAGCAGGATCACGGGCCGGTCGGCCGGCACCACGCCCGCGTCGCGCAGCTTCTGCAGCTCGGCGTCGGCCTGCGCCCCCTGAAGAAGGCCGGCGCTCACCACTACGAGGTCCGCGGCGCCGGCACCCGCGGCCAGCCCGGCAAGGTCGTCCGCCTCGGTGACGGCGTAGCCCATCGCCACCAGCGTCTTCTTCATGAAGCGCCGCACGGGCACGAGGGGGTCGGCCAGCAGGATCGACCGCTGCCGTTCCGTGCCCCCGTCGCCGCCGCGCGCGCGCGGCTTGCGCGTGCCCGTCGCCGTCCCGCCTTCGCGCCTGACCTTCGCCATGGAGGAACGAGACTACCACGCCGGGCGGGCGCTTTCGCTCCGGCGCTGGCCGAGCTAGAAGGGCGGCAATGCCCGGCGGCGGCGAAAGAACGTGCGTGCTGGGGCTCGTGCTCGCCGCCGTCGCCGGTTGCGGCGGGACGAGGCCGCTGGCCGCCACGCTGGGGGCGCCGCCGCATGCCGTGACGATCGGCACGTTCGTGCAGGCGGCGCCGGCGGGCGGGGCCGCGCTCCCCGAGGACGCCTGGGCGGCGCGGGCGGCGCCGGCAGCGCTCGCCAATGCGCTGGCCGGGGCGCCGGGGGTGCTGGTCACAACCGCCGCCTCGGCGCCTGCGACTCCGGCCGCCGGCCCCGCAGCGCCGCCGGCGCGGGCGCCGGTGCGGGTGGACGGCGCCGTGCGGCACGCGGGCGACCTGTGGGTGCTCGACGTGCGGCTGTCCGTCGCCCGGCCCGACGTCGCGCCGACCTCGGTCGCGGCGGTTGGAACGACGCTGCGCGAAGCCGCGATCGCCGGAGCGCACGCCCTGCGGCGCGCGCTCGGGCTGGCGGAGGCGGAGTGGCCGGACGCCGCGGCGTCGGCGCTGGGCGGGCTCGCCGACGCCCTCGACCGCGCCGATACCCGCCGCGAAGACGCGGCGGTGCGCGCCGAGGCGGAGCTCGCCGCCGGGCGCTGGCCGGAACGCGCCGAGCCGTTCGTCCTGCGCGCCCGCGTCCGCCGCCTCGCCGGCGACACCATCGGGGCCCGCGAGGACGTCGACGCCGCGCTCCTGCGCGACCCCCGGTGCGCGCGCGCGCGACTGGAGCTGGCGCGCATTCTTCTGGACGTGGAGCTGCCGCTCGACGCGCAGGCGCGGCTATCCATGCTGAGCGCCGGCCCTGGCGAGGTCTACGCCGCCCGCGTGCAAGCCGAAGCGGCGCTCCTCGCCCGCGCGGCCGTTCAGCTGCTCACCCTGGACGGCCACATCGTGATCGCCGACCACCTGGAGCACTGGGACGAGCTGCCCCCGGCGGACCGCCTGGCCGTGGCGCGTGCGGCGTTCTGGCAGGCGCTCGACATCGCCGGTGCGGCAGGCGAGCTCAGTGCGGCGCCGCCCGCGCGAGCGCCCTGCCCGCCCGCGTCCACGGAGCTCACGCGCGGCGCGGATACCCTGGACGCAGCGCTCGCCGCCTGGTTCGCTCGTGCCTGCGCTCTGGCCGGCGCCGGGGAGCCCGAGCTGCTCGACCCGGCGCGCTTGATGGCGCTGAGCCCGCCCATCGCC
>DASYRF010000320.1:0-2265 GCA_036004705.1 Myxococcota bacterium | reverse complement strand
GCGGAAACCAATGAAACGCACCGGTCATGGCGGCTCTCCTTGCAAACGCCTGTCGATTGGTGGTGCAAGGCGAGTGCCGGCCGCGGGCGCTCGGCGCACGCAGGGCATCACAGTGCGATCGGCCGCGCCAAAGAGCGCAGGCGGTGCGGCACGCGCAAGAAGAGGGGCTGTCGCTTGCGGGCTATGAGGTGATGACCTGATCGACGGGCGAGCGGCGTGCGTGCGCGGCGGGTGAACGGTCACGATTGCCGTCGCCGTCCACCCAATACGCGCCGGTCGAGAGGGAGCGTCAGCGGGGCAGCCGCTCAGCGCGGCGGCCAGCGAAGAGGCCAGCGAAAGCAACGGACGGAGCGGCATCGAGTTACCTGCCGCCATTCGGTGCAAGCGGCGCCCCTCGGCGCGTCGGGGGCCGCGCCGGAGTGCCTGCGCGCCTTGCGCGGGTCGCGCGCACAGACGCAATCGATTCGTGCCTTGCGACCGGGAGGGCCCCTGGGACGGACGGTTACGCGGCGACGGGTCGGCACGACCGTTGCGGTGGCGCAGCGGCATGGGCGAACGTGTTGCACTCGGCGGCGCGTCGACCGTGGCCGCCATGGCGCTTGCAATCCTGACCGGGTTGGTCGGAGGCTGCGACGCCACCGGCCCCGACCCGCGCCCGGCGACCTTCGACTTCATTGCCACGACGATCCTCGCCCCTCAATGCGCGACGTCGTCCTGTCACGGTCGCGTGGCGCGCGCCGCGGGACTCAGCTTCGAGACCGCGGCCGAGTCGTACCAGAGTCTCGCGGAGATGGGCGCGCTGGAGCCGAGCGTCGTCGGTACCGGTCCCGGGAGCAACGTGGCCTGCAATCCTCTGCTGCTCGCCACGCGCGCGGGCCCGAGCTGCGGCGGCGAGAGCGGCAACGTCACCATGCCTCCCGACGCGCCCCTGCCCGACGCCGACGTGGCGCTCATGGAGCAGTGGCTGTTCGACGGAGCGGGCTTTCCGTGACGGCAAATGCGCGCACCACGGCCGCCTTCGCCGGCGCCGCGCTGCTGCTCGCTGCTGCGCCGGCGGCGGCGTTCCCTTCGTTCGCCACCCTCGCCGACGGCGGCCGCTGCGCGAGCTGCCACTACGCGCCGGCCGGCGGCGGCCTCCTGAACGCCTGGGGCCGCGACCAAGCCGGCACGGAGTTGGCGGTCGGCGGCGACGGGGCGTTCCTGCACGGCGCCTTCGCGCTGCCGGACTGGCTTGCCCTCGGCGGCGACTTCCGCGGCGCGCTCCTGGTGAGCGACCGCGGCGTGGAGCCGGAAGGCAGCATCGCCTTCGCCGCCTTCCCCATGCAGGCGGACCTGCGCGCGCGGGCCGCCTGGCGGGGCTGGTCGGCGAGCGCCACGGCAGGGCTGCGCGGGGCGCGCGCGACGGGCGAGGCCGAGGGCGGCGCCGGCGCGGCGAGCTGGTTCGTCTCCCGGGAACACTACCTGGAGTGGGCGGACACGACACGCGGCGTATACGTGCGGAGCGGGCGCTTCTACCCGCCGCAGGGGCTGCGCCTTCCTGATCACACCCTCTACGTGCGGCGGTACACCGGAATGAACTTGCTCGAGGAGCCGTACGCGATCGGGCTCAGCGTGCTGGAGCCAAAATGGGAGGTCCATGCGACCGCCTTCTGGCGCTCCCCTTGGCGCACGCCGCTGGTCGAAGCGGGCGGCGCCGTGTATGGCGAGCTGCACCTGCCCGGGGTGGACGTCGGGCTGACCGCCCGTGCCGGCGCGGGCGGCGCCGCGGCTCGCGCGCTTGCCGGCGCGACGCTGCGCCTGGCGCTCCCGTTCATGCGAGCGGCGATACTCGCGGAGCTGGACGCCGTGCGCGAGTGGGTGCATGGCGAAACGGGCGGCGCCCGCACCGAGCTCGTCGGCTACGCGGGGCTCCACGCGCGCCCGGTGCGCGGGCTGGAGGTCGCCGCGTGGTACGAACGGTTCGACGAGGCGCTCGGCGCGCCCGGGACGGCGCGCAACGCCGTCGGCCTGGCGGCGTTCTTCCACCCCTATGCCCACGTGGAGCTCATCCTGCAGGGCAGGTGGCAGCTCATCGGACCAGGCGAGTCGGCTCGCGTCGCGCTCTTCCAATTGCACTACTTCCTCTAACACTACTGCGTCATCCGCCGGGACGTTTGCTCGGGTGGCGGAGAGGCCGAGCCATGGTGACCGTCGGCGTGATCGGGTGGTGGCTGGTGGCAGAGCGGACAGCGCGGCAGCCAAGTCGCCAGGAGCCGGGCGATGGCG
>DASYRF010000319.1:0-18890 GCA_036004705.1 Myxococcota bacterium | reverse complement strand
CGCTTCGGGCACTTCGTCTTCACGCCCGACGGCGGGGCGCTGGCGACCGTGGGCGGGGATCGCGGCACGGAGCTCGTCGCGTACGACGCGGACGGCAAGGAGCTGTGGCGCTTCGGGCCGGGCAAGTTTCCCTATCCGCCGGCGCCGGTGGCCGGGGGCGGAGCCTCGGTCACGTTCTTCAGCCCCGAGCGCGTGTGGGCGGCGGTGCGCATCGGGCCCGGCGGCAAGAAGACGGCGGACTTCGGCGGGCTCGAGCCGATGAGCGCTTCGACGCTGGCCCCCGACGGCACGACCTACGTGGTGCGCGCGGGCGACCTGCTGGCGTTGACGCCGGACATGGCGACGCGGTGGAGCGTGCGCGTCGGCGAGCGCGCCGACCTGCGCGACCCGCCGCACGTCACGCCCTCCGGCACCGTGGTCGCGCCGGGCGACAAGTACGCGTTCGGGGTCGAGCCTACCGGCAAGGTGCTCTTCAAGCGCGCCCTCAAGAAAGGGCGGGTCTCGATGCGTTCGCACTCGTCCGTCGGAACGGTCATCTGGTCGCGCGACCCGGGCCCCGAGGCGCTGGCGGCCTCGCTCGTGGAGCTCATCAACCCGGCCGGCAAGAAGGTCGCGGCGGCGAAGCTGAAGTTCGTGACGGACGTCGAGGTGGTGCCGGAGGCGGGGATGTTGGTGGTGGGCGCGGCCAAGGCGGACGCCGATCCGACCGCGGTGCTCTACGCGGCGGCGCCAGCGGCGGGTGTGAAGGCGGGCGGCGTGCTCTGGGCGAGCGCCAAGACGGTGGGCCCCGGCAAGGTGTACGACGCGGGGGTCGGGCGCGGCAGCGGCGCGGTTGTGTTCCTGTCGGTGGAGAGCGGCAAGGCGGGCGCGCCCGAGGTGCTCGCGCTGGACGGAGCCGGCGGCGGCGTGCGCTGGCGGACCGCCGCGCCGCGCCCCTATGTGTTCGTGAGCGACGGCAGCGGCGAGGGTCCGGTGTTCGCCGCGCCGGTTGGTGGCTTTCGAACGTTATCTCGTATCGACGCCGACGCGGTGTCGGCGCCGTCGGTGGTGCTGGACGACCTCAACCCGACCGAGGCCATTCCCGGGCCGGGCGGGCGGGTGGCGTTGCGCGACGGCGTGACGGTGCGCGTCTACCGCCCGTAGTAGACCACGGCTCCAGCGAGACGGTCACGGTGCGCGTCTACCGCCGGTAGTAGACCACGGCCTCCAGCGAGGCGCGGGCGTCGAGCGCGGCGCGCGCGTACACCGGGTCATACGCCTCCACGCCGGTGTCGCCGCGCGTGCAAGCGCCTCCCGTGGCGCGTGCCCGCCCAAAGGAGCCACGCGCGCGTGGTATGGTGCAAACGCCGGACGCCGCTTGTCGCCCATGCCCACGCGCCGGGGGATCCTGATGTGCCTGGGGGCCGCGCTGCTCTTCGGGCTGATGGCGTTCGGCGCCAAGCTGGCCGTGCGCACCACCGGCGGCGCGTTCGTGGCGTTCGTGCGCTTCGCCGGAGCGGCCGCGCTGGTGGCCGCCGCCGTGGCCGCCGGGCGGGTGCGGCTGCGGGCCGTCTCCTATGCCCCCCTCGCCGTGCGCGGCCTGTTCGGCGGGCTCGCCGTGCTGCTGTACTTCGTGTCGATCGACAAGGTCGGCGTCGGCCTGGCGACGCTGCTCAATTGCACCTCGCCGCTCTGGACGGCGCTGTGGTCGCGCGTGATCCTGCGCGAGCGCCTGCGGCCGCGCACGATCGCCGGGCTCGCGCTGGCGCTCGGCGGCGTCACGCTCGTGCTGCTCGGGGAGCGCGGCCTCGCGCATCCGGCCACGCTCGGCTGGATCGCGGTCGGCGTGGCTTCGGCCGCCTGCAGCGGCGTCGCGGTCACCGCCATCCGCGTGGCGCGCCGCACCGACGGGCCGTGGGAGATTTTCGCCGCCTTCACGTTGGTCGGCGTCGTCTGTACGGCGCCGTTCGCGTTCCCGCTCCCCGCCGCCGCCGCCCTGGGACCGGCCGTGTGGGCAGTGCTGGCGGGCGTGGTGGTCGTTTCGGTGGCCGCGCAAATCCTCATGACCACCGCGCTCAAGTGGGTGGACGCGCCGACTTACGGCGCCATCGGCCAGCTCTCCGTCGTCGTCGCCTTCGCCTGCGGCATCGGCCTGTTCGACGAGCGACTGCCGGGGCTGTCGCTCGCCGGCAGCGCGCTCACCGTGGCCGGCGTGGCGTTCGCCGCTTACCTACCGGCGCCCAAGCCGGCCGCCGCCGGCAGCCCCGAAGCGACCACCACGTAGGCGCGCGCGCCGTGCGCCCGCATCCAAGCGGCGGCCGCGTCGCCCGGCGGCGCGGCGGGATCTCCGGCGCCGTCGCCCACCACGAGCACGACCACCGGCACTCGCCCGGTTCCGGGGGCGAGCGCCGTCAGCGCGGCGCCGAGGGCGGCCCAGAGGTCGACGGCCCGCCCGCCCACGCGCGGCCTCCCCGCGGTCGGCGGCGGCTCCGGCGCGGCGAGCAGCGCCGCGTAGCGCGCCACCTCGGTGCCGAAGGGGGCCACCACCTCGACGCGCGCCGGTGCACCCGGCAGCGCTTCGACGCGCGCCACCGCCACGCGCGCGCCGGTCGCCGCGGCGCCGCCCACGCTGGCGACGAACGCCGCGCCGCCGAGCCGCTCGCGCGGCAGGGCGGCGTCGACGACGATCGCCAGGTCCGTCGCCGCCGCCCCGGGCGGCCCGCTCAGGGTGCGGCTTCGCCAGGCTTGAGCGCAGGCAGGTCGACCGTGCCCAGAGGGCCGCGTAGCGTGGCGGGCTTCGCCTTCTCGGGCACGTCCGCGAACTCGAACACCTTGCGGACCTTGCCGCCGGCTGGCACCTCGATGGTCGCGCCCATCACGCCGCGCGTCGTGCCGAGCGACGGTGGGTAGGTGAAGCCCTCGCTGTCGGCGAGCAGCACCACGTCCTTCGCCGCCAGCACCGACGCGTCGAGCGCCCCCTTGCCGTGGTTCTCGATGCCCAGCTCCACCTTCACCGTGGTGCCGTCGCGCTCCCACGACAGCGCCTCGAGGCCGCCCACCTCCTTGAACCTCGCCAGCGCCTTCGCGTCCGGCTCCGGCGCCGAGGCGAGCGCCTTCACGCCTCCGGAGATACCCTTGCCCACGACCTCCACGCCGCCGGAGATGACGTCCTTCGTCGTGTTCTTCGCCTCGTCCGCGGTGCACGCCGCCGCCCCCGCGTAGAGCACCATCGCCGCCGCCGCCAGCCGTCTCATCGCGTGCGAGTATGGTATGGGACCCCCATGCCGACAAGAAGTCCGGCGCCGACCGCAGCCGCGAGGAGCGCCCCTCGCGCAGCCGGGCCGCCGGCGCTCTGGCTCGCGCTCTCGCTCGCGCTCGCGCTCACGCTCGCGGCCGGCGGATGCCGTTGCAGCGGCAGCGGCGCCACCGACGCCGCGGCCCCCTCCGACGCGGCGCCCACCACCGACGCCGCCCCCGCCGAGGACCTCACCGTGTGGCCCAACTCCGTCAGCTTCGCCAACTCCGACCCGTGGATCGCCGAGAACCACGAGACCATCCGCCTGATGCGCCCGCGCGTGTTGGCGCTGAACTTCGTGAACGCCCGAACGAACGCCGACATGACGGCACTGTTGCAGCAGATCATCGACGGCTTCGCCGAGGGCTCGCGCGCGCACGGATACGCCGACCCCGCCGCCCCGGTCTTCCTGCAATACGAGATCGCCTACGCCGTCGACCTGCGCGACGCCGTGCCGCCGGCGGGCTGGCCGTACAACAACTCCACGCTGTACCCGCGCGAGGACCCCGTCGAGGGGCAATGGGGCTTCGACTACGAGCAGCTCTTCACGCCGGCGTTCGCCGACCTCTACGGCATCGCCGATCCCGACGACCCGGCGTGGAACCTGACGCTCTGCGAGCTGGTCGAGCGCGGCCTCGTGCACGAAGTGTGGGTCTACGGGGACGCCGACGTCCCCGACGTCGGCGCCGCCGAGGTGCTGGAGATGAAGCCGGCCTACGACTACTACCGCGTGCGCATCCCCGGGCCGATGTCGCTGTGCGCCGGGAACGGCTGCTTCGACGCCGAGGACGCCATCCCACCCGAGTGCACGCGCTCGCTGCGCATCGGCTGGGTCAACGACACGCGCGGCCCCGGCTGCTACCTCCACAGCGCCGGCCACGGCTTCGAGTGGACCGCCAACACCGGCGTCATCCCCTACCTGCGCCCGCTGTTCCGCGAATTCGCCGACTTCGATCTCGACGCGCGTTTCGGCACGCCCTTCGACTCCTGGTACGCCTGCGGCGGCGCCGCCGGCGACTGCCTCACGTTCACGAGCGACACGTCGGTCGACTTCGACACCGGCAACGCCAGCGGGTCGATCGCGCCCTACGTTCCCGTGTGCGGCAACGTGCATCTCGCCCCGAACTCGCACAACCACTACGACGACGTCAGCACCGCGACGGTGACGTCTTCGTGCGAGCACTACCGCCTCGGCGACGGTCCCGGCGGCGCCGACGCCACCGAGCCCTTCACCACCGACAAGTTCGCCGTCTACAACACGCTCGCCCCCGACTGCGGGGGCGGCTGGCAGGTGTATTGGCGCCAGAGCTTCCCCGGCCTCGGCAACGCCGCCCTCGACGGCTGGGGCCAGCCGATGCTGAACTGGTGGCCGTTCCTGTTTTACTAGGCCCGGGCCCCGTCCGCGCGGCGCAGACGCCGCGCTCCGACGGCCCAAGACCCTCTTGCGCCTCCAGATCCGACGTCCAGTCGGCGACGATAGCGGCGGATAGACAGGGACACAGGGATCGGTCATCCTAACGGGCACCTTCTTCGGGAGGGGGGCGGCTTGGCGAAGGTCCACAACCTCGACATCTACCCACACACGGGCGACGAGTCGTGTCTCGGGTGCGTCGACGAGCCGGACGCCGCCGAGAGCTCCGAGGACGGCGCGGCCGCGGGCGGCGCCGGGGTCACCGCCGGGGCGGACGACGACGACGACGCCGCAGCAGCGGGTCCGGCTGGCGGCGGCACGCCCGGCACCGCGCCGGCGCCTGCCGACCAGCCGATCGACCCGAGCATGCTCGAAGTGCAGGTCATCGGCGCCACGGGCGCGCCCCAGCCGCAGGTCAGCTGCGAGGTGACGCTCCCCGACGGTACCAAACGCTCCGGCGTCACCGGCGGCGACGGCTTCCTGCGGCTCAACGTCGCGCCGCACACCGGCACCTGCACGCTCGTTCTCCCCGACGTCGACCGCCAGCGCGGCGGGCTCTGACGCCCATGCCGGGTCCGATCCAGTACGTCCTCGGCGGCATTCCCGTCGTCATCGGCGCTCCCAACGTCGTGCAGCTCCCACCGCGCGCCTGGCGGCGGCGCCTCGTCGGCATGCTGTTCGAGACCGACAAGACGTTCCTGCTCGACGACGCCTTCGCCAGCATCAAAGAGCTGCTCCTCTTCTACGACCAGCGCCCCGACCTCCAGTTCCTCGTGTCGGGCCACACCGACAGGGTCGGCAAGCCCACCTACAACCGGGGCCTCTCCGAGGAGCGCGCGCTTGCCATCGCCGCGTTCCTCAAGGACGACGTCGAGGAGTGGCTCGCCCGCTACAAAGGCCGACCGTTCGGAAAGACCTGGGGCACGCGCGAAGACCAGCACATGCTGGCCACGCTCGGCGACGCCCAGGGACCGTTCTACACCGGGCCGATCAACGGCGTGAACAACGGCGCCACGCAGGCCGCCGTCAAGCGCTTCCAGGTCTGGAACAACACCCAGAACCCGAAGAAGGTGAACGACCTGACGCTCGACGGCATCGGGCCCAACACGCGGCGGGAGCTCATCCGCGTGTACATGGACCAGGACGGGACGACGATCCCCAAGGACACGCCGCTATTGACGCACGGCTGCGGCGAGACCCATCCGGAGATTCCCACGGCGGACGGCGTCGACGAGAAGCGCAACCGGCGCGTGGAGATCTTCATCTTCGAAGGCCCGGTGGAGCCCGCCCCGAAGACGCCGTGCCCCGACGGCGGCTGCCCCGACTACGAAGAATGGAAGCGGCGGTCGATCGAGACCGTGGACTTCGACACCAAGCCGAAGAAGAAGGTCTACAAGATCCACCCGGCCATCGGCGTCGCACGGCTCGGCAAGAGCAAGACGGACCTGTTCGTCGGGCCGGAGACGCCGGGGCGGCCGCCCGTCCCCGACGCGTCGTCGCGCGGCGGCCAGGCCTACCGCAACGCCGGCAAGGAGCTGAAGCGGCAAGCCGCGCAGTTCCGCCTCTTCGAGTACGCCCTGGGCGCCGACGTCCAGCACCCGGACAAGCTCGTGCCGCGGCGCGAGGTCACGCTCGTCGATCCCGACGTCAAGGCCATCAAGTGGACCGTTCACCTGGCCAACCGCAAGGCGTCGTTCCGTGAGTTCGACGCGCTCAAGACGACCACGCCGAGGCGCAACCTCGGCGTGCCGCCGGCGGAGCTGGACATCGACGCCGGACCGCGCACCATCCAGGGCGCCAGCCGCAGCGGCGCGGCGTTCGAGTTCAAGAAGAACGCCGCCACCGACGCGACCCGCGGGCCGGTCGACGGCGCCGGCAAGGCGCTCATCGACACGCTCGGCGAGCTGCGCACCGACGCGGAGGGGCGCCTGCAAGTCCTGGCCGCCTTCGGCAAGTCGGCGAACACGACCACGAGCAAGAGCGCGCCCAAGGCCATCACGAACTACGCGAACAACGACACCTGGTTCGACGACGTCTCCGACGGGCCCGTCACCGCGGAGATCACGTTCAGCGACGGCCGCACCGTGGTCGTCGGCGGCTGGACGGAGGACGCCTGCAAGGCGGGCGCCGCGGTGGCGCCGGCCGGCGATCAGGCGCTCGCCGGCGGGGGCGGCGGCGCGTGGGTGCTGTGCGTCGCGCCCGACTTCGCGCCGCACATCGGGAACATCATCACGCTGTACGACGCCATGTGGGACGTGGCGGCGCGCAAGCTGACGGCGGCACAGCTCAGCTTCGACAAGAACTTCCTCTGGGACGCGCCCATCCGCGCGACCCCGGGCGGCACCGACCCCAAAGAGCTGCTCACGCTGCGCACCGGCGGCAGCGCGCAGTGGCACCTGGCGCAGCTCAAGAAGGACGGCTCGGCCTACAAGCCGTCCTTCACCGAGGAGATCCAGCCTATCCTGCAGCGAACCATCGACTACGATTGGGTCATCAAGAAGGCGAGGGGCATGCACGGGAGCCTCGCCGACTGGGCCAAGCTGTCCGACCCGTCGGCGGCCAACGCCAACGCGCGCACCGGCATCTTCTCGCGCATCCGCAAGCCGGGCGGCGGCGGCGGGGACATGCCCGTGCTGGCCGGCGACACGGGCGACACCAGCCACCTGACGATCACCGAGACGCAGTACTTCCTGATGGAGCAATGGAGCAAGGGCGACTTCATCAACGACTGGCCCGGCTCGCCGCCGTTCGTCGCCGCCGAGAACGTCTCGCCCGACGGGCTGGACCGCGCCGCGCTGGAGAACTGCGTGGGCGGCGCCTTTTTCCCCGGCATCGAGGCGGGCTGGCAGATCCGCGACGAGACCATCTACGCCGAGCCCTTCCGTCCGGACCACGCGAAGATCAAGTCCGGCCATTTCATCCGGCAGATGGCGCTGCCGTGGCAAGCGGACTTCGACGACTGCCGCGTACATTGGTGGCCGGGGGCGCGGCCCGACCAGGTGATCGTCGGCGGCTCGTCCAAGACGTGGATGCGTTACGACGACGGCTCGGCCGTCCCCAACGGCGTGCCGGGCATGAACGAGATGGTGCGACTGTGGGACCAGATGGGGTTCGTGGTGCGGACCTCGGCGCCCGGCGCGACGCCGGAGACGTTCGAGGAGATCGAGCGCGGCGGCAGCGCGCCCAAGCCGCCCTGATCCTTCCGAGCACGGGCGGCGTCGCGGGCGCGGACGGGGGCGCGGACGGGGGCGCGGGTAGATGAGCGCAGGCGAGGCCCAGGGCCACTCCTTCGACGTCGTCGTGATCGGCGGCGGGCCCGCCGGCGCGGCCGCGGCCTACGCCCTGGCGCGCGCGGGGCGGTCGGTCGTGCTGGCCGAGCGCAGCACCTACGCGGAGTGGCGGGCCGGGGAGTCGCTGCTGCCGGCGGCGCGTCCGCTGCTGGAGGCGCTAGGCGTCTGGACGGAGTTCGCGGCGGACGGTCATGTGCCGTCCGTGGGCGTGGAGGTGGTGTGGGGCGACGGCGTGCCGCGGATGCGCGACTACCTCTTCTCGCCGATCGGGGAGGGATGGCACCTCGACCGGCGCCGCTTCGACGCGCGGCTGGCGGCGGCCGCCGCCGCCGCGGGGGTGCAAGTGCTGCGCGGCGCGCGCGTGATGAACGCCGCCCCGGCGCCGCAGGGTGGATGGCGCGTGAGCGTGCAGGCGGGCGAAGCCGCGCCGCGCGAGATCGAGGCGCGCGTGGCCGTGGACGCCACCGGCCGGGCGGCCTGGCTGGCGCAACGCGCCGGAGCGCGCCGCTTGACGTACGACCGCCTGCTGGGGCTGGCCGGCGCCGTGACGGGCGCGGCGGCCGACGGCGACGCCGCGGTCTTGCTGCTGGAGGCGGCGCCGGCGGGCTGGTGGTACTCGGTCACGCTGCCGGACGGCGCTCTGCTCGCCGCCTACATGACCGACGACGACATCCTGACGCCGGGGCAGCCGCCGGCGGCGCAATGGCACGCGGCGCTCCCGGCGGCGCCGCACACGGCGGCGCGCGTCGCGCGCCACAGCGGCGCGGTCGGAGTTCAGGTGCGGGGCGCGCGCACCGTGCGGCTAGAGCGCGCCGCCGGCGCGGATTGGCTGGCCGTCGGCGACGCCGCCTGCGCCCGTGACCCGTTGAGTGCGGACGGCATCTGCCAAGCCGTGCGCTCCGGCCTCGCCGCCGCCGAAGCGATCGACGCGCGGCTACGTGGAGACGGCGAGGCGCTGGCGCGCTACGAAGCGCGTACCTTCGACGCCTTCGCCCGCTACCTCGACGAGCGCGCCGTGCAGTACGGCGCGGAGCGGCGCTGGCCGGCCTCGCCCTTCTGGCGACGCCGGCACGGACCTCGCCCCGACGCGCTGCCCGTCACCCTCGATCCTCGCGCGCGGCTGGCGTTGGCCGACCGCGCCGGCGGCGGGGGCGCCGCCGCCATCGCCGAAGCCGCCGCTGGGCTCCTGCCCCTCGAAGACGCGGTCGTGCTGGCGGCGCTGCTGGCCGCGCCGATCGCCGCGCACGAAGTCGTCGCGACGCTGCGCAGGGATCGGCACGGCCCGCCGGCCGACCGCAGCGCCATCGTCGCGCTGCAAGCGCTGCTCGCCGCCGGCGTGTTGCGCCGCATCGCATGACCCTGGCGGGGGTGCGGCGGACGGGGACGGCAGGCCCCACCGGAACGGCGGTGTGACGGCGAGGGTGCGTCCTCCCGCGGAATCAGCGCGGAAAAGGGGCGCGGGGGCGACGGGCCGCCTGGCACGCGCCGTGCTCCATCGCCCGCCGGGGCGGAGGGCAACGTGAGAATCGCGTGGCGTTTACTCGTGGTCGTGGCGCCGGCCGCGCTGGCGACGGGCTGCCTCTGCGCCGACGGACGCACGGCGGGCGGATCGGGGGACGATCTAACCGACGGCGGCACGACGTCGGACGGCGGCGGGGGCGGGGGCGGGGGCGGGGGCGGCGCCGGAGGCGAGTTCTCCTGCTCCACCGCCTGCGACACGCCGCCGGCCGCCACTTGCGCCGAGACGCCGCAGACCGACGGCACGACGCTCTGCCAGGCCACCACGTACGATCCCGCCGGCGCCTGTGAGTCCGGCGCCTGCACGTACGCCGCCCTGCCCGCCGCGTGCCCGTACGGCTGCGACGCCGACGGCAGCGCTTGCCTGGGCGCCGCCGACTACTGCGCCGGCGTGCCCTGCGGCACGGTTCACGATTGCGCCGGCGCATGCGACCACGGAACGGGCTGCTGCTCGCCGACGAGCTACGAGCGCACCTCCGGCTTCACGGCCAACGGCGGCACCGTCTGCTGCGACGGCACCGACGTCGCCGTCGCCGTCATCGACTGTGGCGACGGCGCCGATCACTGGGCCTCGCCGTCCGGCACGTCTTGTGGCGTCGCCTACGAAGGCTCGGGGAACTACGGTGGTCCCTGCGTCACCGTCATGTGCGCGGGTCAGGACTGCTGGTAGCGGCCGGCCCGCGGCTCCGACTCCGGCTGCGGCTCCGGCTCCGGCTCCGCCTGCGGCTCCGGCTGCGGCTGCGGCTCCGGCTCCGGCTCCGGCTACGGTTCCGGCTGCGGCTCCGGCTCCGGTTCCGGCTCCGGCTACGGTTCCGGCTCCGGCTGCGGTTCCGGCTCCGGCTCCGGCTGCGGTTCCGGCTCCGGCTCCGGCTCCGGCTCCGGCTGCGGTTCCGGCTCCGGCTCCGACTCCGGCTCCGGCTCCGGCTGCGACCGCGGCGCCGCTTGCGGTCCCGGCGCCGCGCGCCCCACTATCGGGCGAGCCGCCAGCACATCGCCAGCACGCGATCGACAAGTGCCAGCGCTTCGCTGGCCGTGGCCGCCTCGAAGTGGCCCCACGCCTGCGCCACCAGCAGCGCGGCGCGGACCTCGGCGGCGCTTCCCGCCGCGACCCGGAACATGAAGGCGCGATCGCGACCGGCCCGACGCCGGCCCTCGCCGAGGTTGAGCGCGACCGACGAGGCCGCCCGCCGGAGCTGGTTCGCGAGGTCGGCGTCGTGACTCTGCAACTGTGCCACCGGAGCGCGCAGCGCGCCGATGAGCTGGAGCGAGACTTCGAAGGCGTCGAACATGGGAGCGTCTCCTTGCGTGGTGGGGTTCACGCCCCCTTCCGGCGCAGGCGACGTGCCGACCCGCTCTGCACCCGCGCGCCGTTGTCGGGTTGGCGCGGCGCCTGCGCCGCTCAGGGCGGGAACCCCACCGCGCAAGGAGACGCCATGCACGACAACTGACGCCTCGCAGCCGCAGCCGGAGCCGCAGCCGCAGCCGGAGCCGGAGCCGCAGCCGCAGCCGCAGCCGCAGCCGCAGCCGCAGCCGGAGCCGGAACTGCAGCCGGAACCGGAGCCGCAGCCCACAGCCGAGGTCGCGCAACCGCAGCCCGTAGCCGTGGTCGCCGGCGAGACTGGCGCGGGCCTGGTCCCTGGCTCCGGCGAAGGGGCGTAGGCAGTGATACGATGGACTCATGTGGGCGCGGGCGACTCGGCCGCGCGGAGGCTTGGCGCTGGGCAAGCGCGGCGACCGGTGGGAACGCGACACCGTTCGCTTCGCCCGCGGCGCTTCCGGACCGGTGCGGCGTATCGGCGCGACCGACCTCCCGGAAGGCCGTGTTCCGCTGGAGGTCGCGCAGCGGATCGAGGCGCGGCGCGGTGCCGGGGACCCGCTGCCGGCCGCAGAGCGGGCGGGCTACGAGAAGCGCCTTGGGCACGACTTCGCCCGCATCCGCGTCCACGCCGACAGCCACGCCGCGTCGCTGAACCAGGCGCTGGCGGCACGCGCGTTCACCGTCGGGGACGACGTGTTCCTGGGGTCCGGCACGCACCGGGGCGTTCTGGCGCACGAGCTTGCCCACACGCTGCAGCAGCGGGACGGGCCGCCGGTGGTTCAGCAGTACACGGACGAGGAGTACGAAAAGGAGGAGGAGGCGATTGGCATCAGTGAGCACACGCTCACGCCAGTCGCGGGCGTGCACGGCGCGACCTTCACGGCCGACAAGTGCGTCGGTGCGATGGGCGCGCCCAGGGAGGGCGAGCCTGGCTGCTCGGTGAGCTTCAAGTTCGAGAAGGCCTACGCGGGTGACCGCCCAACCCGCGATGGGGACACTGTCCGCGGCGCGTACGTCATCATCGCCTCGAGCGTGACGAAGTCATGCGGCGACTGCGCGGAGGTGCGGAACGTGCAGGTCGTACGGAACATCGAGAAGGCACACGGACACATGGTGGCCATGGACCCGGAACTTGACGTTCGGAGAGCGCGCTCCGGCTGGGGCGACCCCTCGGCTCCGTCGCGGGGGTGGCGAATCGACGTCCCCGACGAAGTGAAATCGCCCTGGTTCCAGCGAGGCACCGATACCCAGTTCGGAGGCTACGGGACGTCCGTCGGCACGACCAGCACACCGGCCCGGCTGCGCGACTCTCCCGCGGACTGGCCGACGGATAGAAACTTGGGGAGGGAACTCCAGACATGCGCGATCTGCTACAACGCCGGCAAGAGGGCCCTCCCGATCGGCTGTATCACATGGGGCTACTACATCGACGGCGCTGGCAAGATTCGGTTTCGTCCGGCGAAGCCCATCGCGAGTTGCGGCATGACGAAGGAGCTCATCGACTCGCTGCTGCGATGGAACGCCATTCCCGGCAACGAGAAGGCCGACATTGGCTTCTGATCGCTGCGGTGCTTCTGGCGGCGTGCGGGTCGCGGCACCGGGATTCGATGGGGGTGAACGCGGCCGACCGAAGCCTGATCGCCGCGGTACGGGCGGCCGCGGCGGCCGGGGCCCGTGCAGAGGACGTCGAGGCGCTCGTGGGCCAGGCGGCGCTCGTCAACAGCGCGCGCGATGGGACGCTGATGTGGTTCTACAAGCACTGGCCGCCGCACGACCCGGAGGCGCCTTCCGAGATCCTAAACCTGGACGAAGCGCTACAGGTGGTGGTCTGGAAGCGTCCCGTCAAGGCGCACAATCCGCGGCTCGTCGGCATCCAGTGGCCCCGTACGGGCCCGCCGACTGTGTTCTTCGGCATCCTCCTGCCAGGCTGAGCGACTCAGCGCCGGGGACTTGCGCGACACATGACGGCGGGCCGGTCGGCGCTGACGGCGGCTTGCGCGACGATGACGGCGGGTTGGACAGCGTTGACGGCGGGCCATGAGACGCTGATCGGGGCTCGTGCCGCGGTGACGTCAGACTGGGTGACGCTGACGGCGGGTTCGGCGGCGCTGAGGGCGGCTTGTGCAGGAGTGACGGTGGCTTGGGTGACGCTGACGGCGGGTTCGGCGGCGCTGACGGCGGGTTCGGCGACGCTGACGGCCCGTTCGGCGACGCTGATGGCGGGTTCGGCGACGCTGATGGCGGCGCAGTCAGTGCGCGCAGTCAGTGTGCGCAGGCCATGGGCGCAGTAATTGCGCTTCGCGCCGCACTGCGTCAGGCGCCGCCACCAGTACCGCCATCCCCGCGGCGGCCGCGGCCGGTGCGGCGGTGCAGAATGCGGAGGTTGTAGCGGCCGGCAGCCGCCGCGTTGTCCGCGTGCAGTTCGTGGCCCGCGTCGTTGATCACCTTCAGGCCGACGTAGAGCCGGCCCTTCGCCTCGAAGAAGTCGCGGACCTTGGCGGGCAGCGCGGACAGGCGCTTGCGCTCCTGCTCCGCGTCAGCGCCGCGCAACGCTGCGCTGATCGCGGTTCCGTCGTCGATGAGGGCTTGCGCGCTCGCGCCGCCCAGCGCCGCCTGGTTGGCCGTGAGCGCGGGCAACATCTGGTCGAGCTGCCGGACGAGGTCCGGCACCGTGCGCGCGTGCGTCACGCTGGTGAGCAGGTCGGGCACGTCGCGCCCCTGGCGCACCGCGCGCTGGGCGCGCCGCACCGCCCTGCGGCGCCAAACCTTCGCGCGACGCAGCTGCTCGTTCTGGCTCGCCGTGGCAGTCTTCGAATCTTCCGCCATGAGCGCCTTGTCGCCCATGACCGTACGCACCTCGTCCGCGGCGGTCCCGACCTCGCCGACGTAGCCGGGGTCGAGCAAGTCGTCGAGCACTGCTCCGTCCTCGGCGGCGATACCCAAGGTGTAGCCCGCCTGCTCGATCAAGTACGGCGCCCTGAACCGCGCGCCCAGCGCCACCAGGTCCTCCGCCCTCAGCTCGGTGATCATCGCTCCCCTCTCGCGTTGTGTACGTAGCCGACGGGATATCCGAAGCACTATGGTACATCCAATCCAGCCTCGGAAGCAACGGAAAGCGAGCGCCGCCCCGCACGCTGCTTGCGCGCCCGGGCGGCTACGACTCCGCGGCGAGGCGGTTCAAGAAGTCCATCGCGCCGGGGTCCGGAGCAGACCACGGGCTGGCAAAGAGGCTCGGGTCCGCGCGCACGGCGAGCGGCATCTTCTGAAGTATCCGCACCAGCCGCCATCCGGGATCCGCCGCGCCGCCGGGCAGCGACGCCAGGGGCACCGCCAGCGTGGCGCCGCCGACGTTGAGCACCAGCACGTCCGCGGTCGCCTGCAGCCGGAGCTCGACGGCGTCGCCCCAAAGGAACTTGGCCAGCAGGTCGCGCCAGTGATCGGGCGCGGTTTGACCGAGGTCGCTCGCGGCGAGCGCGTGGATGCAGCAACGGCGCAGCCAGAAGCCCACGGAACGCTGCAGCGTCTGCGCCAGCCCCTTCCGGAGCCCCGGCGTCGTCCCCAGGAGCGAGACCTTCACGCCCACCGGATCCGAGGGCGCCAGGTCGCGCCGCACCGAGCCGTGCGCGCGGCGCGCCAGCCCTTCGAGGCGATCGAAGACGGCGGTCCAGGCCTGGTAGTCCATCGCGAAGTCGCCGATGAGCCCGAAGTACCCGTCGTTGCGCGCGACGACGTCGGGCGCGCCGGCGGCGCCGACGACGCAGGCGAGGGCGAAGACGTCCAGCAGCAGGCGCGCCGCGCACGCGCCGGCCAGCTCCCCGAGCCGCTCGGGGGGCTCGTGCGCGGACGCGTGCACCAGCTCGATCAGGTAGGGAACGAGCAGCAGCGCGTCGGCCACCATCCCCGCGGGCGGGGCGACGACGTGCCCGAGGATTCGCGGGATGAGGCCGAGGCCGGAGAGGAACGCCTTCGCGTCCGCCTCCGGCGCCTCGCAGAGCGCGCGCTCGATGCCCAGCGCCGCCAGGCTCGCGCCGAACGCCTCTTCGCTGGTCCAAGGATCCTTGGCGGCGAGCTCGAGCAGGTTCGACAGGCTCTCCTCCGCGCGCGCGCGCTCCGCGGCCAGCGCCGCGCGCCCGACCCCCGCCACACCGGCGTCCGCGACGGCCAGAAGGTCGGTGAGAAGGCCGATCGCCTTGAGGCTCTCGGCGAGGCCGGCCGCGCGGCCGGCGCGGCGCGCCAGCTCCCAGCGTTCCGCGGCGGCGATCGCGTGCGTCGCGTCGGCCAGGCCCTCCGCCGACGCCGGGCCGAGCAGCCGAAGCTCGCGCGTCAGAAGTCCCGGCGAGCCCGCCGAGGCGCTGATCCGCCGCAGCCAGCCTTCGGCGCTGCCCGGCAGATGCGGAAGGTCGCGGCTCAGCTCCACCAGGCGCGCGGCCTTCGTCGCGTAGGACTTCAGCAGGATGCTCGTGATCTTCTCCGCCTCATGGTGCGCGACCTTCTCCAGCCCGTGCAGCATCAACTCGGCGATCGTCAGGGTCTTGCCGGCGTGCTCGACCGCCGCGGGCGCCGGCCGCTCCAGCAGGGTGGCCAGGCGCTCCAGCGGCGTGAGCCTGAGCCTCGTCTCGATGGTCTTGGCCGTGACGAGGGGCTTCACGTTCACGCCCGCGGCGCTCCACGCGAGCTCCGCCTCGGCCGCGAGGCTCAGGGTCCCGAGGCGCTGCGCCGGCGCGCATGCCCACAGCGCCACGGCGAAGCCCGGCGCGCCGGCGGGAGCGCCGAGCGCGTGCTCCCAGAGCGGCTTGCGCGCCGACGGCTTCCACGCGTCGTTGTAGGTGTCCGCGCCCCAGGCCTGGTATCGGGCGGCGTCCGCCGGCGGGACGGACCGGTCGCCGTACGGGACGGCGACCAGCTCGGCGATCTCCGACCTCCACATCGCCCGTTCGACGGGCGGCCGATGCGGCCACCCTCCCACCAGCGCGCGGTACTGCACATCGGGCTCCAGCTCCAGGAAGACGCGCAGCTCGCCGGTGTGGCGCGGGGCGCCGCGGCCCAGCGACGAGAGGTCCAGCACGAGCTCGCGCCGGTCCCCGTGCCGGCCCCCGGGGTCGATGTCCTCCACGGAGAGGCCGGCGTGGGCGCTGGCGCCCTCCGCGAGCTGGTTTAGGAGGGGCCCTTCGAGGACGACCGGCTGCACCACGCCCCGGACCGAGAGCACCGCCACGGTGTCCGTCGTCGCGGCCCCCGAAAGGATCTCGGGAGACGGCGCGTACGGAATCCAGGCGAAGATGCGCCGGTCGGCGCCGGCGAGCGCGACGACCGTCCGCAGTCGCCGCTTGGCGGCGACGATCGCCCAGTCCAGATGCGGAACGGGGACGGAGGCGGCCAGGCCCGTCGGGGCCGGCGGTTCGATGCAAACGGCCCTGAGCTGCGCTTCCATGCTCGGCGGAGGCGTCCGCAGCTCCAGCAGCGCGTCTGCGCTGCTCGCTTCCGCCAGCAGCGCGACGACAGGCGCAGGCAGGAGTCCGTCGAAGACCACCACGCCCGCGCAGGCGGCACGCGGCAGCCCCAGCCGCGCGAGGCCGTCCTGCACGTCGTCGTGCACGAACACGCACACCCGCGAGACCACCGCCGTCCCGGTGGCGTGCTTGGATGCGCCGTGGGCGGCGCCGGTGGACGCGTCAGGCGCAGGCGCCATCGTCGCTCCCGAGCGCAGGTGCATCGACGTAACGGCGGCCGTCCCACCGGGGCTCGCGAAGGATCTTCCAGAGGCCCGCCGCCAGGAGGCCCGTCAAAAGGAGGGCCAGGGCGAACAGCGTCAGCCGCCGGCGACGGTCCGCGCGCGCGAGCCTCCGGAGATCCTCGTCCTGCTCGCGCAGGAGCGCGAGCGTCTGCGCGCGATCTTCGCCTTGAAGCGACGCCGCGGTCTCCGGGGGCAACTGGGCCAGGAGCTCGTCGTCGGTGGCGGGCCGCCCTCTCCGGTAGCCCGGCGCGTTCAGGATCGCCCGGTTCCATTTCCTGGCCGCTGCCTGCTCCTCCGGCCCAAGCTCGCTCGGTCGGGCACGGGTCCAGCGCCAGCGGATGCGCTCCTCGCGCCACGTTCGAAGCACTTCTTCTCGGCGGTCCGGATGCTCCTGGATGATCCACAGAAGCTCCGCGGGAAGATCGGGCAGATCGTTCCCCGCATCGCCGGCGCCCTTGTCGCGATCGGACGGCGGCATCGTCAAGCGTCTCCCTCGCCGGCCGGCGAGATGATCTCCGGCGCGGGCCGCACCGAGGCCTCGAGGCGCAGGCGGGGCTGGGCGCCGCGCGCGACGCGTGCCTCGAAGCGTGCGCCCTGCGGCTGCCCCGCGGTCACGGCGCCTTCCCACGTCACGGCGAAGCCGTGTGGGATCTCGGCGCGCGCGCCGTCGTCGAAGACGAGCGTCCGGCTGGCGACCTCGACGGGGGATACGAAGGCGAGTCCGCCGTACGCCGGTGCCGTGTCGCGGCCTGTCTCCTCCAGCAGCGCGCATCCGCCGCGTCGCTGTGCGCGCGCCGGCAGAGCGAAGGCCAACCCGGCGGGCACGTCGGGATCGTCCTCCGCTCGTGTCGCCGCGTCGGCCCACAGATCTGTCCAGTCGCTGACGCGGCGCGTTCCGCACGCGCCGGCGAAGGTGTCGCCCGGCGCCACCCGCAGGCTGGCGGCGGACGCGGGCGTGTCGCGGTCTGGCTGCACGGCCGAAAGCCAAGCGATCAGCGCGGCCTTGGTCGCTCCGTCGAAGAGGCCCGTGTCCGTCGCCGGAAAGCCCAGCGCCGCCAGCGCTCGCTGCACGGCACGCACGTCGTCCCCCTGCATGCCGGGCAACAGGCAGAGCGTTCGCGGCATCTGGGCGGGGTCGTTCTCGGGGTCGGCGTCGCCCTGCTCCGCGAGCCCACAGAGGAACTCGTAGGAGAGATCCTCCAGGAACCACCGCGCCACCACGCGCGATTCGTCGAGCAACCGCCGGAGCACCTCGCCCACGTGGCGAAGCTTCAGCGGCGCCTTCTCGCCCTCCACGGCCAGCTCCGCGGAGACGGCGCTGGAGGCGCCGACGGCGACGGTGAATCGGTACGTCCCGGCGCGCGCCGCGCACCACGCCACGCTGACCCGCTCGCCGTCCACGCGCGCCGCCAGCGTCGCTTCGGGTCCGCCGCCGCCGGCCGCGACGGCCACGAGGGCGGGCTGCCCGTCCGCCAGGTACGCGCGCGCTTCGAGGACGAGCGACGTGCCAACCGGACAGCGATCCACTTCCTCGCCGGCCTTCGTCCATCGCGCCCGCAGCACGACCGGCGGCGCGAGGGTCTCTTCCGGCGGCGGCGACGCCGCGGGCGCGGTCCTTTCCACTGAAACGGCCGGAGGACCTGCCGCGCCGCTTGCCGGCGCTGTGGGCGCGGCGGATGTGTCGCGCGACTCCCCGGCGTCTTCCGGGTCGTCGACCCAGACACAGCCCAGGCACGAACGCGCCGCGGTGTGTGGATAGATCTCGAGGTTGTGCACGTTACGCCCCACAGACATCCCCCCGCCGGCCCCGGATCGTACCACCCGGCGGTCGTGCCCCGAGCGTTCGTACTTCGCGCAGGACCTCCATCGGCGTCACAGGGGCCGCGTCCGGCGCACGCGCCACTCGAAGTTCGAGGGGACGACCCAGGCGAACGCCGTTCCGCGCACGAGTGGCTCGTGGGCCAGCTCCACTTCGCAGATCAGCTCCAGCTCGCGCGCGAGCCCGAGGCGGCCGGCGATCCGTGCGGGCCGCTCGGAGCTGAGGATCGGCTCGAACCGACGAAGCGTCCGGCCGCTCCGTCCATCCGTGAGCGTCGCGTGCCCCCGCGCCTCCGGCCGGCCATGCAGCGTGATCACGATGCCGAAGCGCACGCGCGACTCCCCGTCCTCGTCCGCCTCCACATCGACGTCCAGCGCCACGGCGATCGTGGCGGCGGACAGGGCGTCGGCGCGGGGCGCGTGCGAAGCGGCCAGCCACAGCGGCCGCTGCAGACCCGACGTGGCCAGGATGCCGGTCACGGCGAGGGCGCGTACGCGCGGATCGTCCGCGAGGCGCGCCTCGCACA
>DASYRF010000318.1:0-45657 GCA_036004705.1 Myxococcota bacterium | reverse complement strand
GCGCGTGCGCGTGAAGACCGGCCGGCGGCGCGGCGGTGCGGCGGCGCGCGGGGGGGGGCGCGTGCGCGTGAAGACCGGCCGGCGGCGCGGCGGCGCGGCGGCGCGCGGGGGGGCGCGCGTGCGCGTTCACGTCAGCCTCGGGCGACGCCGCCGGGGGCGGGTGCGCCGGGCGCCGCGCCGGGGTGGGGCAGGGCGGCTGCCTCGGGGGTGGCGGCGTCCGCGGCGGCGCCGCCGTTGCGGCGCTCGTCGGCGACGATGTGCCCGTCGCGCAGGCGCACGACGCGCGCGGCGTGCGCCATCACCAGCGTGTCGTGCGTGGAGAAGACGAACGTCATGCCGTGCTCGTCGCGCAGGCGGCGCATCATCGCCATCAGCAGCGTGGCGTTCTCGGTGTCGAGGTTTGCGGTCGGCTCGTCGGCCAGCACGAGCCGCGGGCGCGCCGCGACGGCGCGCGCCACCGCCACGCGTTGCTGCTGCCCGCCCGACAGCTCTTTGGGACGGCGGTGCATCAGGTCGCCGAGGCCCAGCTCCTCCAGCACCTGGCGGGCGCGCGGCCGGCGCTCCGCCGCCGGGACGCCCTGCAGCTCCAGCACGAACTCGACGTTCTCCAGCGTGGTGAGCACCGCCACCAGGTTGTAGGCCTGGAAGACGAAGCCGATCGACTCGAGCCGCAGCCGGGCGCGCTGCGCGCGCGAGGCCTTGGTGAGGTCGCGGTCGAGCACCCGCAACGTGCCCGCGGTCGGCGCGTCGAGCGCGCCCACGAGGTTCAGGAGCGTGGTCTTGCCGCTGCCGCTCGGCCCCACCAGCGCCAGGAACTCGCCCGCGCCCACCTCGAGGTCGATGCCGCGCAGCGCGTGCACCGCGACCGCGGACTGGCCGTCGAACACCTTCGTCACCCCGCGGCACTGCACCAGCACGTCGCCCATCGAAGCCTCCGTCTTCGTCGTCATTGCGCCACCCGCAGCGCGTCGGCCGGGTCGGTCCGCGAGGCGAAGTACGCGGGGTACAGCGACGCCAGCACCGCCGCGCCCACGCACAGCACGAACGCCTCGCGCAGGATCCACCAGCCGAAGTCCGTGAAGATGATGGGGTCGGCCATGACGCCGGCGACCACGTTCGCCTCCTGCGACATCAGCGAGCGCAGGTCGAGCCCGTGCGCCGCCCAGTGCCACACGATGGTCCCGCCGATGGCGAGCCCCACCAGCGCCCCGGCCGCGCCCAGGAAAACCGCCTCGGCCATCAGCGCCCGCAGGATCCGGCTGCCCTTCATCCCCAGCGCCGCCAGAACCGCGAACTCCTTGCGGCGCTCCAGCACGGCGGTGAGCTGGGCGCTCGCCACCCCCAGCAGCACCACCAGCATGATGACGGTGATGGTGATGCGCGCGAAACCGCCGTCCATCTCGATGCCGGCGCGCAGCTCCGGCGAGATCTCCATCCACGTCACCGCCGCGTCCCCCGGCGCCGCCACCGCCGCCAGCGCCGCGCGCGCCGCCTCCAGCCCCTTCTGGTCGGCCAGCACCACGGCGATCTCGCCCGCGCCGGCGCGCCCGCTCAGCTTCTCCAGATCCGGCAACGTCACGTGGCAGATGCCGGCGTCGATCTCGCGGCTGCCGCTGGCGACGATGCCCACCACGCGCAACAGCGCGCTCTCCATCTCCCCGTCCTTACGCACGGCCGTCACCACCAGCTCGTCGTCGAGCGTCACGCGCAGCCGCTCCGCCAGCGTCTTGCCGATCACCGTCGCCCCGCGGTCGTCGGCCTTCAGGTAGCGTCCCGCCACGACGTTGCGCACGAAGCGCAGCGCCGCCTGCTCGGTGGCCGGGTCCACGCCGGCGATCTCCACCGACTGGATGCGGTTGCCGATGGCCAGCAGCCCCTGCATGCGCGCCCGCGGCGTGGCCACGACCACGTTCGGCAGCGCCCGCGCCGCCGCCAGCTCGGCGCGCCAGTCGGCCAGCCGCAAGTCCGGGTCGCGCTTGTCGAGCCACGTCGCCGGCGCCAGGCGCAGGTGCCCGATGCCGCTCTCCGCAGCGGCGCGCCCGTACAGCCCCCACTCGCCGCGCGTCAGGCCGATGTGGATGAGCCCCACCGAGCAGGCGATCCCGATGCCCAGCACCGACAGCAACGTGCGCCGCGGGTTCCGCCACAGGCTGCGCGCGGCGAGCTTCGTCGACACGGAGACGTTCATGCGCGCATCGCCTCCATCGGCTGCAGCCGCGCCGCGTGCACCGCCGGCCAGATGGCCGCCACCACCGACGTGAAGAGCACCGCCAAGAGCCCCGACACCACGTGCTACGCCTGCAGCCGCGGGAAGACGGCGAACGAGAGGTTCATGCCCATGTAGCTCATCTCGCCGGCGCCGCCGCTGCCGAGCGAGGCGAGGTCGATGCCGGTGTGCGACGCCCACGTCACGGCGGCCGCGCCGGCGATGGATCCCAGCGCCACGCCCAGCACCCCCAGCATCAGCGACTCCAGCAGGATGGTGCGCACGATGCGCCCCGGCGTGCAGCCGAGCGCCAGCAGCATCCCGAGCTCGTGCGCGCGCTCGAACGTGGCCATCAGCATCGTGTTGGCCACGCCCGCGGCCGAGGCGATGAACACGAGGAAGAGGATGATGAAGGTCGACGCGGTGCTGATGTCGAGCACGCTCGCCAGCTCCGGCACCAGCGCGCGCCAGTCGAGCACCTCCAGGCCGGCGAGGGCGGGGGAGGCGGCCAGGCGCGCCGCCAGCGCGCCGGCGCGGTCGGGCACCTTGGCGTGCACGACGATCTCGTGCGCTTCGTCGCCCAGCGCCAGGAACGACTGCGCGTCCGCGAGCGAGACGACGACGCCGAGCCGGTTGACGAGGTCGACGGGGCTCGACACCACGCCCGCCACGACGAAGAGGTCGTTGGCGATGGAGCCGTCCGCGCCCTGGCCGACGATGGCGATCTTCGCGCCCGGCGCGATGCCCAGGTCGCGCGCGAGGATCTTGCCCACGAGCGCGCGCCGCCCCCCGAGGACCGGCACGGCGCCCGATGCGCTCGTCCCGACAGCGGTCGCGGCGGACGACGAGCCGAGCACGCCCGAAGCGTCCGCTTCGAGCGCTGGATCGACGCCGATCATCACGGCGGCGACGGCGTCGACGTCGCGCGCCACCAGCGCCGGGGCGTACACGCGCGGCGCGGCGCGCGCCACGTCGGGGTCGGCGCGAACCGCGGCCAGCACCGCGGCGAGATTCGGCACCACCTCGTCGAGCCCACGCTCCTCGCGGTACTTCGGCACGTGCACCTGCACGTGCCCGATCATCGGTCCCGTGACCGTGTCGAGCATCGCGTCGCTGTAGCCCTGGATGAGGCCGTCCATCAGCAGCAGCGCCGTCTGCGCCACGCCGATGGCGGTGAGCGCGAGCGCCGTGCGCTTGCGGTTGCGCCCCAGGTTCCGCCAAGCGATGCGTAGCGTCGAGAGCATGGTGCGGTTCTCCGTGCGGGTCCGGTGCGGTGCGGTGCGGTGCGGTGCGGTGCGGCGCGGTTCCCTTCGGTCCGGTCCGGGGGCTGGCGCGTGGCCGGCGCTGCAAGCGCACGTCGCGTTCCCTCAGCGCGGGCTTTCCAGCGTCGAGAGGCTGAACGTCCCGTCGGGCACGTCCACGTCGAACTTCATGTCGAGGTAGAGCATCTCGGTGCGGCTGCCGGGCTTGTCGGCGGGCACCAGCGTCATGCGCGCCGGCACGCGCCGCCCGGCGAAGTCGCGCACCTCGTCGAACGTCATCGTGCGCGCGAGCGCGTTCTTGCGGTCGAAGTAGCGCCCTTCGAGCGGCAGCGTCCCGTCGCTCGAGACGACGAACTCGATGCGCTCCCAGAGCCCGACGACGGCCGGCTTGGCCTTCAGCTCGACCAGCAAGCCGGCCGGTGCGGCGGACGGCCCGGCGAGCCGCGCCGTGAAGTCCTCGCGCAAGGAGCTCTCGCGGACGAGGTCGTCGTTCGTGAAGTCGCTCCCCATCCAGGCGCCGCGCATCATGGAAGGCGGCACGCGGATGGTGCGCGCGATGCGCGGCAGGTAGTTCCAGAGGTTGCCGCCGACCTTGAGCGTGGCGGTCCCGGCGTCGCGCGCCGGCGCCTCGATGACGATGAGCGCCTTGTCGGTGCCCTTGGTCCAAGACTTGGCGCGCATCGCGCGCGTCGCCTTGGGCGTCACGACCGTCATCTCCACCGTGGAAATGCTCGACTTCGCCCGGTACAGGTCGTCGAGCCGCTTCAGGATGGTCTCGAGGTCCGGCGCCGCGCCGCCTGGCGCAGCCGGCGCGGGCGCCGGGGCCGGCGACAGCTTGGGTGCCGGGGCGGAGGGCGCGGCCGCCGCGGGCGCGGGTCTCGGCGCCGGGCGGGGCGCCGTTGCGGGTGCAGCCCCCGCCGTGAGGAACGCCGTCGCAGCGGCCGCGGCGGCCGTTGCCGCCGTCGCAAGGCGCACGTAGCTTTTCACGACTTTGCCTCCGTGTTTTCGGCCGCCGGCGCCGACGGCGCCGCCGCCGGCGGCGACAGCGCGGCGCGTAGCATCTGCATCGTCAGCCTCGACACGCGTTCCAGCTCCGCGAGGTCGATCTCGTCCAGGTGCGCCGCCAGCCAGCGGTTGCTGGCGTCGTCCATTCCCCGCAGCATCTCCACCAGCAGGTCCGTCGGCAGGTCGGTGCGGACCGCGCCCACCGCCTGGCCCCGCTGCACCAGCTCGCGCGTGATGTCCGCGGCCCACTTCATGAGGGGGCGCAGCGCCTCGGCGTCCTCGCCCCGGCGCACCAGCGTCAGGAAGCTGCGGTACAGCCCCGCCACGATGGGGTCTTCGCGATACAGGCGCAGCGACTGCTCGATCATCCCGTCGAACGCCGCCCAGTACGCCTCCGGCCTCTGGGCGTCGGGCAGCTGAATCCTGGTCTGCAGCAGCCCGCCGAACCGATCCGTCAGCACGGTCTGGTAGAGGTCCGCCTTGTCCTCGAAATAGTAGTACATGGCGCCCTTGCTCAGTCCGGCCCGCTCGATGATCCCGTTGAGCGACGCGTCGTGAAACCCCAGCCTGGCGAACTCCTCCGCCGCCGCGGCCAGGATCTTCTCCCGCTTCTCCCGCTCCAGCTTCTCGAACGCGCGTCGCGGCATTACCACCTTGAATAACTAGATAAACCGACTCTTGGCGCGTCTCCGACCGCCAGTTCAGACCGCCAGTCCAACCACCCGGTCCAGAAGATAGCGACGCCCCCGCGCCTGTCAAGGGGCGCGCGCCCGCGAAGTCGCAGGACGACGCTGCTTCAGCGCCGCGGGCGTTGCGGCCGGCGGCGCGGGCGGTGCGCGCGCGCGAGCCAGTAGCGGCGCAGCGCCTGCTGGATGGCGGGGCGCTCGAACGAGTCTCGGCGGGCCACGTGCCGGAGGTAGGCGACGATGGCGCGCGCCTCGGCCGGTGTGAAGACGGAGAACTGGTGGCGGCACACGTCCAGCCAGGTGCGCGGACCGAACCGCCGCCGATTGACGGGCTCGGCATGCGTGGCGTCGTCGAGGCCGTGCACGAGATGGAAGAACGGAGTCTGGCGCTCGAGGCGGCCGTGGAGGTCGGCGATGAGGTAGGCGGGAAGGAAGTAGCGGAAGCCCTCGCTGGACAGGAAGCTCAGCGCCGAGGAGTAGCCTTCCGGCGCGCGGTCGAGAAACGCCGGCGTGAGCGCTGGCCAGTCGCCGGCGTTCTTGAAGACCTTCTCCACGAGGAAGGGCTCCACCCCTTCGTTGCTGTCGCGGAGCGCGGCGGCAAACGGGCGCGGCGTTCGGGCGAACGCGCGCCGGATCTGCGCTTCGAGCCGCCGGACGGCTTCGTCGGGCTCCCCCCCGCGACGACCACGCTTTGGCGCCGATCGTGCCATGGCTCGCTCCTCCTACGCCGGCGCGGCTCGACTCCTTCCGAGATGTCGGCCTGCGTCGCGGTCGCCGGGTCGCTCAGGCGACGCCGTGCTCTGCGAACCAGGCGAGCAGGCGCGCCCAGCCGGCCACGGCGGCGTCCTTGCGGTAGCTGGGGCGGTAGTCGGCATGGAAGCCGTGCGGCGCGTCGGGGTAGACGACGATCTCGCAGCGCACCTTCGCCGCGGCGACGGCCGTGCGCATCCGCTCCACCACGTCGAGCGGAATGCCGCTGTCGGCGCCGCCGTAGAGTCCCAGCACCGGCGCCTTCAGCGCGGCGGCCACGTCGAGCGGATGCTTCGGATGCAACGGGTCGGTCGGGCCGGTCAAGCGGCCGTACCAGGCGACGCCGGCGCGCAAGCGATCGGAGTGCGCCGCGTACAGCCACACGATTCGCCCGCCCCAGCAGAAGCCCGTGATGCCGAGGCGCTTGGCGTCACCGCCGCTCTTGGCCGCCCAGGCTGCCGCCGCGTCGAGGTCGGCCATCACCTGCGCGTCCGGCACTTTGGATACGACCTTGGCGACGATCTCCGACACGTCGGCCATCTTCGAGACGTCGCCCTCGCGGGCGTACAGCTCCGGCGCGACCGCCAGGTACCCGAGCTTCGCGAGCCGCCGGCAGACGTCGCGGATGTGCTCGTGCACGCCGAAGATCTCTTGCACGACCAGCACCACCGGGAACGGCCCGCCACGCTCCGGCATGGCGCGGTAGCCCGGGAGCACGCCGCCGCCGACGGGGATCTTGACCTCGCCGGCGGTGAGGCCGTCCGCGCTGGTCGTCAGCGTAGCGGCCGAGACCGGCTCGACGGCGAGCGCAAAGCCCGCCGCCAGCGTCGAGACCACGAGCTCCCGCCGCGTCACCTCGTCGGCTCGCTCGTTCACGCGGCGTTTCGGCACCGGCGCAGTCTACTTCCGCGGCGCGCGGCGAGCCGGCAGGTCATGACTAGAAGAGGCTAGAAATAATAGCGGAAGCCGATGTCGCCGGCGAAGAAGCCGAACAGGCCTTCGGTCTCGATGACGAGGTGCTCGGCGACTTGCAGGTTGATGGCGAGGCCGCCGGTGGTCAGGTACTGGTAGCCGAGCGCGGGGGCGATGACGAAGCCCACGGCGCTGTCCTTGGCGTCGACGGCGTTGATGCCGGGCGCGGCCTCCAGGCGGTCCAGGTCTCCGGCCAACACGCCGAGGGCGAGGCCGAGGAACACGGTGCCCTTCGTCTTGGGCCGGAACAAGAAGCGCGCGCCCACCTTGCCTTCGAAGCCGAGCACGAAGCCGTCGGCGTTGGGGCCGCGGTCCTTGCGCGACACGAGGTAAGGCGCGCCGACGCCGATGTCGAACAACACGGCGGGGGCCACGGCGTAGGAGAACGTCAGCGTGGGGACGGGCAGCCCGAGCGTCGCGCCGAGCGTGATGTCGAGACCGAGGCCGATGCGCCGCTTCTTGCGCAGCTCGATCACGTCGACCGCGGCGGCGGCGCTCCCGCCGGCGCCCTCGCCGTCGGGCGGCAGCTCGATGAAGTCGCTGCTCGCGTCGCTGCGCGGGCGGGCGGTGCGCTTGGCCTTCTTGGGCTTTGCGGCGGCGGTGTCGCCCGTGCCGGCCGGCGCGCCCCCTTCCAGCGCCGAAGCGGCCTCGTCCTCGCCGCCGCCGATGGCGCCGGCGGCCTCCTCGAACGGGTCCTTCGCGTCGGAGGGTACGCCGGTGGCGGGCGGCGGTGGGGCGACAGGTGGTGGGGCGACAGGGGGCGGCGCCACCACAGGAGGCGTCGTGACGGGGGGCGGCGCGACCGGGGGCGGGGCCACGACGGGCGGCGGCGCCACGGGCGGCGGCGCGATCGGCGGAGGCGCCGTGTCCTTCTTGGGCGGCTCCGCCTTGGGCACGTCCTTCTTGGGCGGCTCGGCCTTGGGCACGTCCTTCTTGGGCGGCTCGGCCGGCTTCCCGGCCGACTTCAGCTTCGCCAGCCGCTCCTTCACTTGCGGCACGTACGTGTTGTCCGGGTAGTTCTTCAGGAAGTTCTCGCACTCGACCACCTGCTCGCCCGCCGGCAGCGTGTCGACGTACCGGACCCACGCGTCGTAGATGCGCTTGTCGACCGCGGGGTCGCCGGCCTGCGCCTCGACCGCCGCCGCCGCGATCACCACCACCACGGCTAGCCCCGCCACGGCGTATCTCGAGCCGTACATTGTCCCTCTCCTTGGCCTGCGAGCTCCGGCGGCCTGCTTCCCACGCGAGTCTAGCACTCGATCCGCGGGGGTGCGATTCGCGCTCGGCGGAGCCGTTCGCGGTCGGTCGAGATCCCGCCGGCCGGATCTCCCCGCCGTGCCGCCCCTCCGCCCCCGCGCGCCCGCGGCGGCGCCTGCGCTCGCGCCCGCGCCCGGCCGGATCCTCCGCCCTACTCCGGGACGCTGTCGATCTCGATCTTCCCCGTGAGCGTCCGGTGCACGGGGCACTTGCCCGCCACGTCCAACAGGCGCGCGCGCTGCTCGGGGCTCAGCGGCCCGCGCAGCACGATGGTGCGGTGCAGGTGGTGCACGCCGTCGATCTTCTCCTGCGCCACGCGCACCTCCGCGTGCTCCAGCGGCCACGCCTTGCGCTGGGCATAGATTTTCAGCGTCAGCGCCGTGCACTCCGCCAGCGCCGCGCCCAGCAGCTCGTGCGGTCCCGGCCCCGCGTCGTCGCCGCCGTTCTCGGGCGGCTCGTCCCCCACGAGCCGGTGCGGCCCGATGGCGATGTCCTGCCGCAGCTTCGCGTCCGCCCCCTGTGCCCACGTGACCTTGGCTTCGCGCATCGGCGAGCCTTAACGCAAGGCGCTGCGTTTCGCCAGCAGCCGTCACGTTGACCCCCCCAGGGGCCCATGCTAAGGCTTGGCGCCCTCGATGACCCCACCCGGGACCCCCCCACCATGAACATTTTCGAGACCCGCGCCGCACCCTTGGCGCTGGCGGCCTCGGCGGCTGCCGCACTGGCGCTCACGCTCGCCCCCGCTCCCGCCCACGCCGCCAAGCTCGAGGACCTGGTCCGCGAGCTGAAGGTCGACGTCATGCCGACCGCCGAGGTGCGGCCTGGCATGAAGGGCTACGGGCTGTCGGTCTTCTCCGGCATCAAGATCGAGCGCTTCGAGATCGAGGTCATCGGCGTCATCCCGGGCTTCCTGCCGAAGGTCCCGGTCGTCGCGTTCCGCATGAAGCACCCCGTCACCGACTGGGCGGGCGTCATCGGCGGAATGTCGGGGTCGCCCATTTTCATCGTCGAAGGGACGCGCGAGCGCGTCGTCGGCGCGCTCGCCTACGGCTTCCCGTTCAGCAAGGACCCCATCGCCTTCGCCACGCCGCTGGAGGAGATGCTCAAGGAGCTGGACCGCCCGCTGCGCGGCCCCGACGTGGCGCGCCGCGCGCCGGACATGAAGCCGCTCGCGTACCTGCCGGCGGCGGTCGGCGCGCCGGCCCCGTTCCCCAGCACCACCGGCGGGCCGTTCGCGCCCGCCCCCGTGTCGCCCGCCGCCGCTGCCGCCGCCGCCGCCGCCGCCGCGGCCGGCACGATCGAGCCGGTGTCGATCCCGCTGTCCGTCGCCGGCATCGCCGCGCCGGTGCTCGCCGACCTCGCCGACCGCCTGGCCCCCTACGGCATCGTGCCGCTCGCGGGGGGCGGCTCCGCCGCGAAGGGCGGCCCGGGCTCTTACATGCTCGACACCGTCCCCAAGTACGAGCCCGGCTCCGCCATCGGCGTGGTGCTCTTCCGCGGCGACATGGAGGGCGTCGGCACCGGCACGGTCACCTGGGTGAAGGGCGCGCGCATCCTCGCCTTCGGCCATCCGATGTTCAACGGCGGCGAGGCGTACATGCCCATCACCACCGCGTGGATCCACATGGTGCTGGCCAGCATCTCGCGCTCCAACAAGCTCTCCTCGCCCATCGCCGAAGTGGGCTCGCTGGAGGAGGACCGCAACACGTGCATCATCGGCGACGTCACGAAGAAGGCGCCGATGGTCCCGATGCAGGTGACGATCCGCGACTCGGGGCGCGCCGGCAAGAGCGCCAAGGTCTACACCTTCAAGACCGATCTCCTGGCGCACCGGCTCTTCACGCCGCTCTACGCGCTGACCGCCATCCAGAACGCGCTTTGGATCGACGCGGCCGACATCGACGACGCCGTTTATTCCATGAAGATGACGGTCAAGCTGGCGGGCCACAAGGAAGTCCTGATGTACGACGACTTCTACTCGCCCATCGGCCCCATCAACCGCAACAACCTCGACCGCTCGCGCATCATGCGCGGCCTCAACGACATCGTGAACAACGTGTACGAGCCGGTGTCGTTCGAGCGCTTCGACGTGGAGTTCGACGTCAAGTACAGCCCCGACTTCGGCACGCTGCAGGGGGCCTTCCTCGACCGTGCCGAGGTGCACGCCGGCGACCGCGTGAACCTGAACCTGATCGTGCGCCGCTTCGGCGAGAGGGACGAGGTGCGCGTGGTCCCCATCGCCATCCCGGCCGGCACCGGTGGCTCCGAGCTGAAGGTCACCATCGAAGGCGGCCACGACGCGAAGGGCGTCACCGCCGAGCCGGAGTCGCTCGACGACATCCTGCTCGCCGCGGCCAAGGGCTACCCGGGGAACTCGGTGGTGGTGACGATGACCCTGCCCGAGGCGGGCGTGAAGTTCGCCGGCAAGGTCGTCCCGGCCGTGCCCACGACGGTGCTCGACGCGCTCGACCCCTCCAGCTCCAGCATCAAGGGCAAGACCTACCGGCACGTGCTGGAGAGCACGGTGCCGATGCCGGACCTGGTCATCGGAAAGACGGAGCTCACCATCCTCGTCACCGAGGATCTGAAGTAGCAGCGAACGAGCGAACCGGCGAACCGGCGAACGAGCGAACGAGCGAACGAGCAAACGAGCGAACGAGCGAGCCACCGAGCCACGAGCGAGCGGCCCCCTTCGACTGCGAGAGACTGCCATGCGCGAGCGACGAAACTCTCCGACCCGCTACTGGACGACGACGGCCGCCGCGGCGACGGCGGCCCTGGCCGCGCTGCTCCCGGCCGTGCCCGGCGAGGCGGTGACGACCTTGCTATGGCGCAGCGCCAGCACCGCCGACTTCAACGAGGGCGAGCTCGACCACGTGGTGGTCACCGAGCCGGGGCGCGTGGCGGCGGGGCTGGACTCCGACGTGGTGCGCCCGGGGAAGGGCGACGACGTGTCGCTCTTCTGGTCGGCCGCCGCGGGCGCGGGCGGGACGGTGTGGCTCGGCAGCGGCAACAAGGGCGAGCTGTGGAAGCTCGAAGGCGGGAAGCTGACCCGGGCCGCCGAGACGGGGGCGATGATCCTCACGGACCTCGTGGTCGACGGCGGCGACGTCTACGCGTCGTCGATCCCCGACGGGAAGATCTTCAAGTACTCCGGCGGAAAGCTGACGACGTTCTGCGACCTGGAGGAAGCGCACGTCTGGTCGCTGGTGCGCGACGCCAAGGGCAAGCGCTTCTTCGCCGGCGTCGGCCCCGGGGCGAAGGTCTACGAGATCGACGCCGCCGGCAAGGCGAAGCTGTACTACGACGCGGAGGATCAGCACGTCACGGCGCTGGCGCTCGACCCCAAGACCGGGTCGCTCTACATGGGGACCAGCAACTCGGCGCTGCTGCTGGAGGTGACCGGCGCGGGCAAGGCGCGCGCGGTTGCCGACTTCGACGGCGAGGAGATCGGCGACCTGGCCCTGGCGGGTGACGACCTCTGGGTGTCGGTGAGCGACCTGGGCAACGCCAAGAAAGTGGCCGAGACGGCCGAGGACCGCGCCAAGGGAAAGAGCACGAGCGGCACGCCGTCGTCCGGCGGCAAGAAGGGCGGGAAGATCTACAAGGTGGGGCGTGACGGGCGCATCACCATGGTGCACGAGCTGAAGGACGGCTACTTCACGGCGCTGGGCGTCGACGGGACGGGGATGGTGTACGCGGGCGAAGGGACGAACGGCAAGGTTTTCCGCTACGACCCGAAGACGCTGGAGACGGCGACGGTGTTCGACTTCAAGGAGCGGCAGGCGCTGGCGCTGGTGCTGGGAGGGAAGACCCCGATCGTGGCCACCGGCGACGCCGCGGCCGTGTACACGATCTCGACGACGCCGGCCAAGAAGCCGGTCTTCTACAGCGTGGCGTTCGACGCGGGCGTGAGCGCCGAGTGGGGCGCGACCTACAGCGTGGCCACGGGGAAGGTGACGGTGCGCACGCGCTCGGGCAACACCGCCAAGCCCGACGCCACCTGGAGCGACTGGTCGGGGCCGCTGGCCAAAGGGGCGAAGGTGTCGAGCCCGCGCGCCCGCTACTTGCAGTTCCGCGTCGACTTCGACGACGTCAAGGCGGTGTTCAGCCGGCTCGACGTCTACTTCCTGCCGCTGAACTACGGGGCGCGCGTGGACTCCATTGCCATCGCCCCGGAGGGCGACTCGGGGGGCAAGAAGAGCGGCAAGGACAAGGACGGCGTGCCGGTGGACGCGGTGGAGAAGCCGAGCGCCACGATGAAGGTGTCGTGGAAGACGACGAATCCCGACGGCGACACGCTGCGCTACAAGCTGGCTTACCGCAGCGAGGGCGACACTGTGTGGATCCCTCTGAACGACGGCAAGGCCCTGGAGAAGGACGAGTACAAGTGGGACACGGGGTCCATCCCGGACGGCTATTACGAGCTGCGGGTGGAGGCGGTGGACGACCTGGGCAATCCGGCGGGCGAGACCATCGGCGCGTCGCGCATCGCCCCGCCGGCGCTGGTGGACAACGGCGCCCCCGACATCAAGGATCTGAAGATCGCGTTCCCGGTGGTGAGCGGCACGGCCGACGACACGTTCTCGCCGATCGCGCGCATCGAGTACGCAGTCGACGCCGGCGACTGGAGCTTCGTGTTCCCGAGCGACCGGCTGTACGACTCGCCGCGCGAGGCGTTCAAGTTCAACGTGGCCGGCGAGCTGGCGGCGGGCAAGCACGTGCTGGTGGTGCGCGCACGCGACGCCGCGGGCAACGCGACGGTGGAGAAGGGCACGTTCACCGTGGCGCCGAAGAAGTAGCGCGGCGCCGCTCGCGGCCGCGCGGCCGGCTGCGCCGGCACCGGCGGCGGCGCGTTGCCATAACGCGCGCGGAACCCTAGACTGAGGGGATCGTCCCACCGCGCGGAGCATTCATGCAGGTTCGGTTGAAGGGGGTCGTGTGGCTGGCGGCGCTCGCCTGGGCCGCGACGGCCGGCGCGGGATGTCGTCATGGCCCCAAGCCGGGCGCGGCGGGGTCGGCGTGCAGCGAAGGCGAGGAGTGCCGCGCGGGGCTGTCGTGCCTGGTGGATCTGCCGGGCGGCTACTGCACGACCGAATGCCCGGACGGGACGTGCCCGGTGGGGACGTCGTGCCGCGACCTGTCGGGCCTGCTGGTGTGCCTGCAGGAGTGCGACGAGCAGCGCGACTGCCGCGACGACTACCGGTGCATCGACGCGGTGTGCGACGTACCCTGCGCGAGCGAGGCCGACTGCCCGTCGGGGCAGCGCTGCGACACGGCCGACGGGAGCTGCGTACCGTTCGTGCTCGACTGTACGCAGAGCCCGGCGCCGGCCGGGTGCGCCTGCGCCGGCGACGGCGACTGCGCCTCGGGCGACTGTCTGCCGCCCGGGCTCGGCGGCGTCTGCACCGCGCCCTGCGACGACGAGCAGGATTGCAGCATCGGGCTGGCGTGCGGCGTCATCGTCGTGAGCGACGGGGCAGGTGGGCTGCAGCTGGTGACGACCTGCCTTCCGGAGAACGCCGGCGGCGTGGGGCTGGACGCCGCCTGCGCGACGGACGCCGACTGCCGCGACACGATTTGCTTCGGCGGGCGGTGCAGCGAGGTGTGCACCGAGTGCGCCGCCGGGTTCGACTGCCGGGCCGTGAACTACAACTCGGCCGGGGCGACAGGGCCGCTCGACCTGTGCGTGAACTCGTCCATCTCGAAGGACGTGATCGAGCTGGGCGGGCTGTCGACGACGGCGGCGGCGGGGACCGGCGACCAGACGTTCGTGCTGCCGGCGGGGTCGGTGGCGCTGACGGTGGTGGCGGAGATCAACGCCACGAATGTCTGCGTGCTGCTGCGCAAGCTCGTCGATCCGGCCGGCACGGTCTGGTACGACCTCTTCGGGACCGGCGCGCCGCTCCTGCGCCCGCAGCCTGGCGTGGAGGTGATGACGGTGCTGGTGCCCGACAACGACACGAGCCCGGCCATCCTGGACGGCGAATGGACGGTGGCGCTGTCGACGTACGACTGCGTGAGCCTGTTCAGCGGAACGCCCAACCCCGTGTCCTCGTTCATCGACCGCGTCGCCGTCCTGCCCAAGCCGTTCTACGACGGGGTGCTCGACTTGAACCTGCACTTCACGCCGGCGTCGGGGATCTCGGCGGCGAGCGCCTCGTCGAGCCTGTGGGTGACGAACTTCGTGAACGAGTTCTGGTCGCACTACGGGTCGACCGGCGTGGGGATGACGCCGGGCGTGGTGTCGTTCTTCGACGCGCCTTCCACCTACAACACGCTCAGCTCGCAGGCGGCGCTGTGGGGTGCTTGCGCCGACCTGTCGGAGCCGGGGCCGGGCGGCGGCGCCGCGGTGAACGTCGTGGTCGTAGGGGACTACGGCGGGGCGCTGGCCGGCGCCGCGGGGATCTCCGGCGGCGCGCCGGGGTCGATGATGAACGACCACGTGCCGCTGTCGTGCGTCACCGTGCAGGCGCTCACGTTCTCGGGCGTGCTGATGGGCGTGGACATGGCCCACGAGACGGGCCACTTCCTTTCGATGAAGCACACGTCCGAGTTCGGAGGGGCGAGCTGCGGCGCCGGCGACCCGGACTACTGCTACGACGCCATCGCCGACACCGGCGAATGCGCCGACCCCACGCCCACCAGCGCGGCGTGCCCGGACTTCACCAATCTCATGTACCCAGCGCTCAACGGCGCGATGGGTAGCTTCTCGCCGGGGCAGGAGCTTGTCCTGTCGGGCGTTCCATTGCTTCGATGAGGTGGATCATGAAGACGCGTCTGGGCGGGTCGGGGGCGGGGGCGGCGGCGGCGGCGGCGGCGGCGCTGGCGCTGGCGGCGGCGCTCGGAGTGGGGCTGGCGGCACCGGCGGCGGCGCGCGCCGCGGCGGGGGCAGCGGGCGATCCGCGCACCTGCGTGCTGACGCAGCTGAGCAAGTGGGACGAGGGGCCGACGGTGGAGGCGCTGGCGGCTTGCGGAGGAGACGTCGCCGGCGAGCTTCTGTGGCACGCCTCGGGCAACGCCCCCAACGGCCTGGTGCGCGGGCGCGCGCTGCTGTACCTGCCGCTGTTCGCCCCGGACGAAGCGGTATCGGTGCTGCGCGACGTGCTCGCCGACCCGACGGAGCACGCCTACTTCCGCGCGCGCGCCATCGCCGCCGCGGGCGCGCTGGCCGACGCCTATCCCGACGCCGTGCTCGAGATGGTGACGCTGGCGCTGGGCGCCGCGGCCGACCCGTACGTGCGCGAGCGCGCCATCGACACGGCGCTGCTGCTCCCAGGCAAAGCGGCGCTGGAGACGCTCAAGCGCCACCGCGTGCGCGAGCGCGCCCGCTGGCTGATGCCCAAGCTCAAGTCGGCCGTGGCGGCGCTCGAAGCGCGTCCGTAGCCCGCGCTCAGGCCGGCAACGGGCCGGCGGCGGAGACGATGCAGTCGGCGGGGCGGATGTTCTCGCGCAGCGCCTCGTTCGTCTCGGCGCGCGTCACGGCGCGCACCAGCGCGGGGAAGCGGTCCAGGTAGCCGGGCCCGAAGCCGTAGAAGGCCGCGTCGTGCAGCTGGCGGGCGATGCCGTCGTTGGTCGCCAGCCCCACCGCGAACGACCCGGCCATGTGCTCCTGCTCCGCGTCCAGCTCCTTGGCGCTGAGGCCGCCCTCGAGCGTCTTCTCCACGACCTCGCGCGTGCTCTTCAGCGCCTTTTCCAGATTCTCCGGCGCCACCGTCACGCTCACCGCCCAAGGGCCGGGCGACAGGCTCGCCCCCGAGAAGCGCGAGAAGATGCCGTAGGTGAGGCCCTCGGTGTCGCGCACGCGCACGCCCAGCCGCGAGCTCAGCGTGCTGCCGCCGAGCGCCATGTTTCCGAGGATCGCCGCCAGGTAGTCGGGCGAGGCGCGCCGCAGCCCGGCGCGGTGCCCCCACACGACGTCGATGTTCGACTTGCCGGGCATGTGCGCGCGGTAGCGCGGCTGCGGCGGCTCGGCGCGTCCCTCGTCTTCCCAGGGCTCGGTGCGCTTCGCCGGGCCGCTCCAGCCCGCCAGCAGCTTCTCCACGTGTGCGCGCACCGCCGCGCCCTCGCAGTCGCCGACCACCGTCAGCAGCAGGTCGCGCGACCCGTACGCCTCGCGGTGGAAGCGCTGCACCTCTTCGACGGTCATGCGATCGAGCGCCGCCAGCCGCTGCTCGATCGGCGCCACCCACAGCGGATGATGGTCGGGGTACAGCGCGCGATGGAACGTCTCGTAGGCCACGGCCTGGGTGTTGTCGGCGTTCTCGCGGATCTGCGCGGCGGTGCGCTGCTTCAGCTTCACCAGCTCCACCTCGGGGAAGGCCGGCTCGCGCAGCATCTCCACGAGCAGCGTCGTGCAGACGTCGAAGTCCTCGCGCAGGCAGCGCGCCGAGAACGCCGACGTGAGCGTTCCGCCCCAGAAGCGGAAGCTCACACCGCGCCCGTCCATCTCCTCGGCGATCTGCAGGCGCGTGTGCGAGGCCGTGCCCAGGTCGAGCGCCCGCGCCGTCAGGTCGGCGAGCCCGGGCAGCTCGGGCGTGTCGAGCGCCGCCCCGGCGCGCAGGTTGCCGTGCACCACCACCGTCCCGGTGCCCGGCAAGGACAGCGTCTGCAGGGTGCCGCCGCCGGGCAGCGCGTGCACCTCGGTGCGCTCCTCGAAGCGCGGGCGGACCGCCGTGGCGGCGGGCGCGGCCGCGCCTTTCGGCGCGCGCCCGGCGGTGGCCCTGGCGGTGGGGGCGGGTTTCGTCGCGGCGGCCGGCTTCGCCTTGCCGGCGGGGCGCGCCGCGCTCACGACGCCGTCTCCTGCACCGCGGGCGCGGACGGCTCGAAGATGCCGACGGTGCGGTTGTCGCGCCCGAAGTACTTCGCCGCCACGCGCATCAGGTCGGCCGCCTTCACCGCCGCCAGCCGCTCGGGGTAGCCCACGTACCAGCGCCAGTCGGCGCGCGCCTCCGACTCGCCCAGCTCGAAGGCCAGGCCGCTCGTGCCCTCGCGCGAGTAGAGGTAGGCGGCGTGGAGCTGCCGCTTGGCGCGCCCGAGCTCCGCGTCTCCCACCGCCTCGTGCGCCACACGGTGCAGCACTTCCAGCACCGCCTCCTCCACCGCCGCCGGGCGCACGCCGGGCCGCACCGTCGCCGCGACCTTGAAGAGCCCGGGGTCGCGGAACTGGTCGGCGTTGGAGTAGGCGCGCACCGCCAGCCCCGTGTCGACGAGACCCCGGTAGAAGCGCGTGCTGACGCGCGAGCCCACCGCGCCCGACAGCACCGCGTCGAGCACCGCCAGCGGGTAGGTGTCGTCATGGGCGGCCGCCGGGATGTGGTAGGCGACCAGGACGTGCGAGACCTCGCCCGGGCGGCGCAGCTCGAAGCGCCGCTCGCCCTGCTGGGGCGGCTCGCTCGTGTAGACCTCCGGGATGGCGGCGCCCGACGGCGGCACGCGGCCGAAGTGCTCGGCCCACAGCGCCGCGCCGGCGTCGGCGTCGACGTCGCCCACCAGCACGGCGGTGGCGTTGTCCGGATAATAGAAGGTGTCGTAGAACGCGCGCAGCCGCGCGGTGGGGACCTTCTCCACGTCGTCGCGCCAACCGATGGTCGGGTGGTGGTACGGATGCTCGCGGAAGGCCACCGCGTAGAGCTGCTCGTCCAGCACCGACTCGGGCTCGTTCTGGTGGCGCTCCAGCTCGTTGCGCACGACGATGCGCTCTGACTCGCGGTCGGCGTCGCGCAGCAGGCTGTGGCGCATGCGGTCGGACTCGATGTCCATCGCCAGCGGCAGCCGCTCCAGCGGCACGGTCTCGAAGTAGGTCGTGCGGTCGTACCACGTGGTGGCGTTGTACTGGGCACCGACGGCATGGAGCGTGGCGGAGATGGCGGTGCCGGCCTTGGCGTCGTAGCGCGGCGTCCCCTTGAACAGCATGTGCTCCAGCAGGTGGGTCGCGCCCGTGTGTCCGACCGCCTCGTTGCGCGAGCCGACCTTGTAGACCACCAGGAAGGTCGCGACCGGCGCGGCGCGGTGCTCGGCCACCAGCAGCCGCATCCCGTTGGCGCGCAGGCGGTACTCGACGACGCCGCCCTCCGCGCCGGTGCGCTCGTAGGGCGCGCCGCCGGTGGCGCGGGCGCGGGTGGCGGCGGCGGCGGCGGCGGCGGCCGGCGTCGGCCCGCGTGACGGGGCGGCGGCGCCCTTCTTCTTGGAGGCAGAGGCTTTGGGCATTGGGGTCCGCGAGGGTTATCGGATCCTGCCGTACAGGTCAATCCCGGCGCGCTACGTGCGCGGGCGGTCGAGGCCGTAGCGCGCGACCTTCTCCAGGAGGTTCGAGCGGGAGATGCCGAGCTCCTTGGCGAGGCGGCTCTTGTTGCCACGCGTCCGGCGCAGGCCTTCTTTAAGGATGTCGCACTCGAGCGCGTCGAGGGCGGCGCGCAGGCCGCCGGCGGGTACGGCGCGGGCACGGGCGCACGCGGCGGCGTCGGCCCGCGCGGAAGCGACGGCGTCGCGGATGCGCGCGGAGACGTGCTCGGGCCCGATCACCGCCTCGCCGCGGGCCATCACCCAGAGGCGCTCCACCTCGTTCTCCAGCTCGCGCACGTTGCCGGGCCAGCCGTAGGCGGCGAAGAGGTCGTACGTGTCGGCGTGGAGCCGCGGGACGGCGGCAGCGAGGTCAGCGCCCCCGGGTGCGCCGCGGCGCGCCGCCAGCGCCCGCAGGAAGTGCTCGCACAGCAGCGGCAGATCCTCGGGGCGTGCGCGCAGCGGCGGGATCTCCACGCGCAGCACGTTGAGGCGGTAGAAGAGATCCTCGCGGAACTGCCCGCGGCGCACCATCTCGCGCAGGTCGCGGTGCGTGGCGGCGATGATGCGGACGTCGCACGTGCGGGGGCGCTCGGCGCCGACCGGCAGGAAGCTCCCTTCTTGCAGCAGGCGCAGCAGCTTCACTTGCAGCGCCGGCGACATGTCGCCCACTTCGTCCAGGAAGAACGTGCCGCCGTCGGCCGCCTCGAAAAGGCCGCGCTGGTCGCGCACCGCGCCGGTGAACGAGCCCTTCACGTGGCCGAACAGCGTGGACTCCAGCAGGCTGTCGGTGAAGGCGGAGCAGTTGTGCGCCAAGAACGGTTTGTCGCGGCGCGGCCCGTTGGCATGGATGGCGCGCGCCACGAGCTCCTTGCCGGTCCCGCTGTCCGCCTGCACGAGCACCGTCGAATCGGCGGGGACGATGCGCCCGAGGAGACGGAAGAGCTCGAGCATCGTTGGCGAACGCCCGACGATGGCGGAGAAGTCGGGGGCCTCGTCGGCCGGCAACGGCCGCGGCGCCGTCGCGCCGGCGGGCGCGGGCTCTGCGGGAGGGGCCGGAGGGTCGGCGGGCGGGGAGGGGCTTCTTGCCGCGGCGCCCGCGAGCGCCTGCGCGCGTGCGTACTCGTCCAGTGGAAGCCCGGCGCGCGCGGCGGCGGCACGCAGCCGCTCGTGCTCTTCCGTCGACAGGCGCAGCGTGATCGAGGCGCCCGCCGAGATCGATCGCAGCGGCGGCGCCGGAGTGTCGGCGCGGCGCGAGAGCGGGTGTGTGGGCGGAGCGAACGGCGCGCTCATGGGGGCGCCCATTGAAGCACAACTCGTGTGGCAAGTGGCGTCCCGTCGCGCAAACGCCCGCGCTGGTGGCGCTATTTGGGGGGCTTGACGGAGCGCAACGACAGTTCGATACTTGTTCAAGTATGAGCGGGAAGGCTTTGGGCCACGCCGAGGGCCCCCTCAGCCATTGCCACGCCGATCCCGCGGGCGCCTGCGCGACCGACGTGCCCGCGCGCCTGTCCAGCGTTCCGTCCCGAGACGCGACAGCCGAGCAGGCAGAGAGCGACGAGCACGCTGGCGCGCAGGAACACGCGCACGCGCACGCGCACGAGCACGAGCCCGGGCAAGACCGCGCGCGAGAGCACGGGCACGACGCGCCCGGTTCCCGCCCGCTGCCGGCGCACGACGAACCCGGCCACGATCACGCACACGGCGGCGCCGGGCAGGATCACGGCCACGACCACGGCCTCTCCGCCCGCCCGCACGGTGGGCGGCGCGACGCCGCCGGCGAGCAGCGCCGTCTCATGCTCGCGCTCGGCGTCACCGCCACGATCCTCTTCGCCGAGATCGCCGGCGGCATCTATTCGGGCAGCCTCGCGCTCCTCTCTGACGCCGGGCACATGCTCACCGACGCCAGCGCCATCTTCATCGCGCTCTTGGCCTCGCGCGTTTCGCTCCGCCGCGCCGATCCGCGCCGCACGTTCGGCTATTACCGCTACGAGATCCTCGCCGCGCTGCTGAACGGCGCGCTGCTCATGGCACTCGCCGGCTACATCGGCTTCGAGGCGTGGCACCGCGTGCTGTCGCCGCCCGCCGTGAAGACCGGGCCGATGATCGTCGTGGCCCTTGCCGGCCTCGTCGCCAACGGCGTCGGCGTGTTCCTCCTGCGCGGGCGCGGCCACAGCCTCAACCTGCGCGCCGCGTATCTCCATCTCCTTTCCGACACGCTTAGCTCGGTGGCCGTGGTCGCCGGCGGCGTGACGATGTGGCTCGTGCGCGGCGCCTACTTGGTCGACCCCATCCTGTCCGTGCTGATCGCGGTGCTCATCCTCGTCAGCGGCTTCCGCCTGCTGCGTGAGGCCGTCGACATCCTGATCGAGGCCGTCCCCCCCGGCCTCGACTGCGCGGAGATCGCCAGCGCCCTGACCGCTGTGCCCGGCGTGGCGCGCGTCCACGACCTGCACGTGTGGTGCATCACCAGCGGCATGTACTCGCTCAGTGCGCACCTGGTCCTGGAGCCCGACGCGCCGGCCGCGCACAACGAGCTGCTGGGCCAGCTGCGCGAGCTGCTCTGCGCGCGCTTCCAGATCGACCACACGACCATCCAGGTCGAGAACGAAGGCTACACCCACCTGGGCCGCGCCCACCGCTGACCCGGCCCGGGCGTGGGCGCCGTCCGCGACTGAACTCGTGGGCGCGCGACCGCGGCGCTGGACGGACGAATCGTGGCCCGGTACAAGGGAAGCGTGGCGTTCGAAATCCTTGGACGCATCTTGCGCCCAGAGACGATCGCCAGCGGACGCGCCATCAGGGAGTTGGAACGACTCGTGCGCACCCACGGTCCCGGGCGATGGCGGAAACGGAAAGGGGTCGCGCGCGTGCGGCTTCCGAACGGTTCCGTCGTCACGGCCGAGGTCCATTGGTACGAGGCACATGGAGTTGGACGGCGCGAGGTCAAGCTGAAGCGAATCTTGGGTGAAGCATGACCAAGAGAGCTCCTCCGACTTTCGTCCTATGCGTCCGTACCGCGGGCTTCCGTGCATCGCTTGTGTCGCGAAAGATTTACCGTGCCCTTCCCGACCCGGACGCCCGGCGCCGCGGTCTGCTCCGCGTGGTCGACGAATCCGGAGAGGATTACCTTTTCCCCGAGGGTCTCTTCGTCGCTATCGAGCTGCCGCGCACGGCGGCGCGAGCGTTCGCGCGTGCCGGCTGATCCCGAGGCTGTGGCAGCCAGGCGGAAGGGGGAAAATCAGAGCCCCGGCTGGTGCGGCGCGTCCTGAGTGCGCGTTCCAGGCTCCTCCGGGCAAAGGAAGTGCGTTTCGCGGGACAGGCCACTCGACGCGCGGCGCTTCGCTGCCGTCAGGCGAATTGGACGGAGCGGCGCGTGAACGAGCCGGCCATCCAGCCGGTGATGGGGAACGACACGGCGCCCGGGTGCACGGCCGCTGCGCCCAGCGCGACGAGGACGGGCACGAAGTGCTCGTGGGTGGGCAGCGCCTGCCGCACGCCCGGCGCGCGGCGGCGGTAGTCGATCAGCGCGTCGACGTCGTGGCGCGCCAGCGCGTCCGCCGCCCAGGCGTCGAAGTCCGCGGCCCACGACGGGGTGGGCGCGCCGGGCTGTGGATTCAGCGCGCGCATGTTGTGCGTGAGAAAGCCGCTTCCCACGACCAACACCCCTTCGTTCCGCAGCGGCGCCAGCGCGCGCCCCATCTGGAACAGCGCCGGCGCGTCCAGCGAAGGCATCGAGATCTGCAAGACCGGCACGTCGGCGCGCGGGTACATCGCCACCAGCGGCACGTAGGCGCCGTGGTCGAGCCCCCGCTTCGGCTCGTCGGCGACGGGCCCCGTCTCGCCGAGCAGCGCCCGCACGCGCGCCGCCAGCGCCGGCGCGCCCGGCGCCGGATACGTCACCGCATAGTAACGCGCGGGGAAGCCGTAGAAGTCGTACACCAGCGGCACCGTGCGCGTCGCCGCGATCGTGACAGGCGCCTGCTCCCAGTGCGCCGAGACCATCAGCACCGCCTCCGGGCGCGGCAGCGCGTCCGCCCAGCGCTTCAGCTCCGCCACCCAGCCTTCGTCGTCGAGCAAGAGCGGCGACCCGTGCGCCAGGAAGATGACGGGCATGCGTCCCGCCGCCGTCCCGTCCTTTGTACGTGTGCCGGTCATCCGGTCGGCCTTAGGGTACCCGGTCGGCGCGCCGCTCCCCACCCGCGGCGTGCCCCGCTCGATTCAGCGGGCGATGTGCTTCAGGCCTTCGATCAGGCGCGCGACGCCCTTGCGCAACGCCTCTTCCGACGCGGCGAAGCTCAGGCGCAGGAAACCCTCGGCGCCGAATGGCTCGCCCGGGATCGTCGCGACGCCGTGCTCTTCCATGAGGCGCGTGGCCAGGGCGAGGCTGCCGCCCGCGGCCTCCGACGCGGCGCCGCAGTCGGGGAACAGATAGAACGCCCCGCGCGGCGGCTGGCAGGCGACGCCCGCCTCGCGCAACAGGCCGAGCACCATGGCCCGGCGCCGGGCGAAGGCGGCCACCATTTCGGCCACCGCCGCGCGCGGCCCCGCCACGGCGGCGAGGGCGGCGTGCTGCGCGACGCTGTTCGCCCCGCTCGTCACCTGGCTCTGCAGACGCGCCATGGCGCTCGCCAGCGGCGGCGGCGCCACCGCCCAGCCGATGCGCCAGCCCGTCATGGAATACGACTTGGACGTGCCGCTCACCACCAGCGTCCGTCGCGCGACCTCCGGCGCGACCGCGGCGATGGACCGCCACGCGAAGCCGTCGAACGTGATCTCCCGGTAGATGTCGTCCGACACGATCCACAGGTCGTGCTCCAGCGCGACCTCGGCAATGGGCTCCAGCTCCTCGAGCGTGTAGGCCGCGCCGGTGGGGTTGGACGGCGCGTTCAGCACCAGCGCGCGCGTCCGCGGCGTGATCGCCTCGCGCAGCCGGTCGGGGTCCAGCCGCCACCCGTCCTCCATCTCCGTCTCCACGATGACGGCGCGCCCGCCCGCGAACATGATCTGCGGCGGGTAGCTCACCCAGTAGGGCGCGATCACCACCACCTCGTCCCCCGGCTCCACCAGCGCCTGGAAGAGGTTGAAGAGGGCGTGCTTGCCGCCGGCGCTCACCACCACCTCGGCAGGGTCGACGGCGCGGCCGGTGTAGCCGCCCACCTCGGCGGCGATGGCGGCGCGCAGCGTGGCGATCCCCGCCACCGGCGGGTATTTCGTGTGGCCGTCGGTCATGGCCTGGCGCGCGGCGTCCTGCACGTGCGGCGGCGTGGCGAAGTCGGGCTCGCCGGCGGCGAGGCTCACGACGTCGCGCCCCTGGGCGCGCAGGTCGGCGGCGAGCTGCGACATCGCCAGCGTGGCCGATTCGTGCAGCACGTCCAGCCGCGACGCCACGCGCAAGCCCGGCCCGCGCCGCGCCGCCCCGCCGTTCGCCGCCCCGCCTCCGCCCTCGCCGCCCTTCATCCGACGCTCCTCCCCAGCTTGCGATAGAGCGCGTCAAGCACCAGGGGCGGCACCAGCGCGCGCACCTCGCCGCCCAGCGCGGCGACCTCCTTCACCAGCCGCGAGCTGATGAAGCTGTGCCGGGCGCTCGCCATCAGGAACACCGTCTCGATGCCGTTGTCGAGGAACCGGTTCATCTGCGCCATCTGCAGCTCGTACTCGTAGTCGCTGACGGCGCGCAGCCCGCGCACGATCACCCGCGCGCCGCGGCTCTCCGCGTAGCTGACCAGCAGCCCGTGGAACGACTCCACGCGCACGCGGGCGCCGGCGCCGACGAAAATCTGCTGGAGCAGGCCCACGCGCTCCTCGGCGGAGAAGAGGAAGCTCCCGGCCTTGTCGGGATTGAAGACCACCGCTACCAGCAGCTCGTCGAAGAGCTCCAGCGCGCGCTGCACCATGTCGACGTGGCCGTTGGTCGGCGGGTCGAACGAGCCGGCGTACATCGCCACACGCTTCATGCCCTCACCCCTAGCACGTTGTAGAAGGTCACCGCCGCCTCGCCCCACCGCCGCTCGTCGTCGGTCTCCCAACCCGCAGGCGCGGCCGGCGGATCGGTCCCGTGCCGCCGCTCGGCCACCACGGTGGCACCCGGCGCGAGCAGGCCCGATCCTGCCAGATCCGCGAGGGCGGCGGATAGGACGCCGGCGGCGTCGTAGGGCGGGTCGAGGAAGGCGAGCCCCACGCGCGGGGCTGGGCCGCGCAGCGCGTCCGGCGGGCTGCGCAAGAACGCCGCCACCGCGGCCTGGACGACGTGCGCGCGCTCTGCCAGCCGCGCGCGCCGGGCGTTCTCGCGGGCGAGCGCCGCCACCTCCGGGCGTTGCTCCACCAACCAGGCGCGCGCCGCGCCGCGCGACAGGGCCTCGAGCCCGAGCGCGCCCGTTCCGGCGAAGAGGTCGAGCACCCAGGGCGCGGGCGCGCCGGCGCCGGCGCCGGTGCCGGTGCCGTCCGCGGCATCGTTCGCCCCGACGAGCGGTGGAGGCGCCGCGCCCAGCGCCCCGCGCGAAGTCAGCACGGAGAAGAGTGCCTCGCGTGCGCGCGCACCCGTCGGCCGCACGGCGTCGCCTGGCGGCGCCGCCAGCCGTGTGCCGCGCGCGCTCCCGGCGATGATGCGCAGGCCGGGCGGCGTGGTTACGGCTCGGGGAACGCCACGCAGGGCGGGCACGTGTCGGCCGCGATGCCTGCGTCCGACTGGGGGCAGTCGAGCGGGGCCACCGTGGGCGGCTCGACCGACGTGTTCTCCGAGTCGGGCGTGCGCGCGCACAGGATCGCCTCGGGCGGGGCCGCCAGGATGGGGTCGTACGGCACGGTCGGGTCGCCGGTGTAGAAGTTGGCGCCGTCCTCGCAAGTGCAATCGTCGGGGAGCGTGGCCCCGATCGGCGCCAGGACGATGTCGTAGTCGATGACGTTGCCCATCATGTCGGTGATGTCCATGCGCTTGTGCGTCCAGACCTGATACTGGTCGAACGTGGAGCGCAGGCAGGTCAAGCGCCGCAGCTTCGGCTTGAGCATGCCGTTGGCGTCGAGCTCGCAATCGGCGGCGATGCCGCGGCCCGTGACGGCACCGTCGTTCGGGTCGCAGATGAGCTGGCCCTGGGTGTCCACCGCGCAGCAATCGATCGTCGCCACGTCGGTGAACACGCAGGCGAGGCCGAAGTCGCACGCGGTGTCGTGCGTGCACTTCTTTCCCTTGCCCCGGGTGCAGCCGGCGGCCCCGGCGAGCGTGAGCGCGAGCGCGGTGAGCGAAGCGACGGCGGCGGCGACGGCGCCGGGGCGGCCGCGAAAGAGACCCGGGACGAGCATGGCGGCTCTCTTACGACGCACTCGCCGCACAAGTCAACCCGGAGGCGGGCGCGGGGCCGGGCGGGCTTGACGGCGGTCGGCCGGCCGTAATACGTACCCCGCGCACCACAGGCATAGCCTCTGGAGGATCCGTGCGTGTAGCTCCTGCTTTCACCGTTCGCCGCGGGGCGCGCGCCTGGGCCGCCCTCCTGGCCGGGGCGGCGTCGCTGTGGACCACCGTCGCCGCGGCCAACGAGATCCAGGTCAAGCGCGAGGAAAACCGCTTCATCTATTTCCTCGACACGCCCTTCACCCCGCGGGCGTGGGCGGAGGCGGACTTCAACCTGCGCGTGCAGATGTTCGACATCCCCGGCACCTCCGCCCCGAACCCGGAGGTGGGCTTTGCCGTCAGCGCGCCAGGCGCGAGCTTCAAGTTCTTCGACCGCCTGGAGCTCAAGATCGATGCGCTGATGTTGGCCAACCCCAACGACCTCGGCGGGCCCATCCCCGTGGACGACGCCGGCGCGGCGAACGACGGCAAGCGCGACTTCGGGGGCGCGGATTTCGACCTGAGCGGCGTGCGCGCCGGGCTGAAGCTCACGCTGGTGAAGGGTGAGAAGATGCCGGTGCGCTTCGCCGTCGGCGCCGACTACACGCTCGGCATCCTCAACACGCCCAAGCACAAGCACTACGACGGCGGGCCGTTCCTCACGCCCTACGACCATGCGCTGCACGGGTACCTCACGGCGGCGTTCTCGTTCGCCAAGTACATGGGCCTGAAGATGCACGTGGGGCTGAGCATGGCGATCGACGCCCAGCGCGACGCCATCTTCCCCGGTCAGGACCTGCCGAAGCTCGACCTCTGGGTCGATTATTCGCTGACGTTGAACTGGCTGTTCGAGTTCACCGGGACGGCCATCTTCGCGGGCGTCGAAGGCCGCAGCCTGGTCGCCGGCGTCACGACCAACCTCGTGGAGGACCAGGTCTCGGCGTTCGGCGGCTTCGTCTTCAACGTGGGGAGCGCCACCGACATCAGCATCGCGCTGCAAGTTCCGATCGCCAGCGCCGAGTACCGCGACTTCCTCGACTTCGCGCTGGTGGGCAACTGGTCGATGGACTTCGACGAGCTCTCCTTCTTCCCCGAGAAGAAGGCCGAGAAGACGGAGAACGCGGTGCCCAAGGTGGTCCGCAACGGGCGCCTGCCGGACTGCCCATCGGCGGGACCGTCGAAGCTGACCGTGATCAACGAGACGGCCTACAAGCTGGTGCTGGACTGGGAAGAGGCGCCCGAGGCGGCGCCGGCCGGCACGGCCGGAGCGGCCCCCGCTGCGGCTGCCGCGCCCGCCGCGACCGGGACCGCTGCCGCCCCCGCGGCCGCTGCGCCGGCCGCCGCCGCCACCGCCACTGCCGCCGCCCCGGCGAGCGCGCCCGCGAGCATGCCGGTCCTCAAGGGCACGGTGACCCTGGCCCCCGGCGCGACCGAGCACGTCGATTTCTCGAAGGTGCCGATCCGGCTGACCCTCAAGGTGAAGGCAGACGGCGCGACCGACGTCCCGGACGGCGAGGGCGCCGCGAAGCTCGACTACTGCGGCGACTACGTCCTGAAGTTCGAGAAGGACTCGGTCAAGACGAAGGACGCCCTGGTGAAGGCGGCGAAGGAAAAGAAGTAAGGCGCGCGGTCTCGCTCAGCGGCCGCCGCCGAGGCGCGCCGCCAGCGACAGGGCCTCGGGAAGGCGCAGCGCGTTCGCCAGGGCCGTGCCGCTGAGGGGCTCGGGCGGCTCGACGCGGGCACGCAGCGCGGCCACCCGCTCGGCCGCATCTTCCAGCCGCGCGCGCCGGTCCCCGCCGATGGTCGCCTCGGCGGCCAGCGCTCCCAGCGCGTCGGCGACCGCCTTCATCCGCGAGCCGAACACGAGCAGGTCGGCGCCCGCGCGCAGCGCTTCCACGGGCGCGGCCGGAAACGCCGTCAGCGACGCCGACTCCAGATCGTCCGTGGCGATGCAGCCGTCGAAGCCGAGCTCGGCGCGCAGCACCCGAAGCGCCGCCGGGCTCAGCGAAGCGGGGAGGTCGTCGCCGAGCGCCGGCGCGGCCAGGTGTGCCGCCACCAGCGCGGGAAAGCGGGCGCGCGCGGCGGCGCGGAACGGCACGAGCTCCACGGCGTCGAGGCGCGCGCGATCGTGCGGGAGGCGCGGCGCGGCGGCCGGCTGCAGGCGCGCGTCGCCGTGGCCGGGGTAATGCTTGCCGGCGGTCAGCACGCCCGCCTGCGCGAACCCCTCGGCGGCGGCGAGCGCGAGCGCCGCGACGCGCAGCGGGTCGGTGGCAAAGGCGCGGTCCTCCATGACTGGGTTGAGCGCGTCGGTGGCCACGTCGAGCACCGGCCCGAGGACGAGGTCGACGCCCACCGCGCGCAGCTCGCGCCCCATCGCCGCGGCCGCGGCGCGCACTTCGTCTGGGCCGCCCTGCGCGGCCATGCGGCGCGGCGCCGGCCAAGCCGTGAAGCCCGCGTCGGCGCCCAGCCATTGCACCCGCCCGCCCTCGTGGTCGATCGCCACCAGCGCGTCCGGCGCGACGCGGCGGGCCTCCGCCGCCAGCGCGGCCACCTGTGCGGCGCGATCGACGTTGCGGCGGTGCAGGACGATGCCCGCCAGGCCGGACCGCAGCGCGAGCGCCACCCACTCCGGGAGTCCCGTGCCGTGGAACCCCGCCAGGACCACCTGTGCGGCGAGCCGCCGCGAGAGCGCGCCTGCGGTCACGGGACGAGGGCCGGTTATAAACTTGGCCGGCGGCGGGGGCTATCCTACAGTTGCCTACATGCAGGGCTTCCCGGCTTCGGCGACGCCGCTGTCGCGATCGGCCCCGCCGTCGATCGCGCGCGCCCGCGGGCGTGGGCCGCTGCTGCCGTCGGCGCTGGCGCTGTCGCTGGCGTTGGCCACGGCGCCGGGCGCGGCGGCCGCCGGCGAGCTGTCGCACAACGATCGCATCGCGGCGCTTTGGTCTGGGCGGTTCTCCATGGAGGAGGACGGCCGCCCCCTGGTCTCGATCGGGGTCGCCGAGGGGGCGCGCGAGGTCACCCTGAGCCCGGCGGCGGGCGGCCCGCTGCGTGTTTGGCCGGAGAGCCCCGAGGGCGGCACCGAGGTTTCGGCCGCCGGCGCGCTGCGCGTGCGCGCGCTCGAGTCGCACCCGGCCGACGAGCAATGGCTCGTCGTGCTCGAATCCATTCCCGGCGACCACTCGGGCGGCGGCGACTACCTCGCCGAGCGTGTCGCTCGCTGGCGCGCCAAGGGCGTGGAGCCGCGCATCGTCGAGCGCGGGGCTGTGTTCGGCGTGGCGGGGACGACGCTGGACACGCGCGTGCGCCTCCTGACCGCGCCGGGCGACTCCGACCGCGCCAAGGCCGCCGCGCGCGCCGCCGACGCGAAGGTCCGCTACGGCGCCACCGGCGAGGTCGAGCCCAACGTGGAGCGCCCCGCCGGAGGGCTCCTCGAGATCACGTCGGCGGACGGCGCGGTGCGCGTCGTCGCGCGCGACGCCGTCTGGTTCGGCGGCGCCGCGCCCGAGGACCTGGTGCACGTTCAGGTCGGCGCCGAGGCCGGCCATCTTTACCGCGGCCAAGTCTACGTCACGTTCGGCGCCGACGGGACGCTGCTCGTCGGCAACACGCTCAGCGCCGAGGAGATGCTCTACGGCCTCGTTCCCGTCGAGACGTTCGCCTCCGCGCCGATCGAGGCGCTCAAGGCGCAGGCTCTGACCGCGCGCGGGACGCTGCTCGCGAAGATCGGGCACGCCCACTCCGGCGAGCCCTTCCTGCTCTGCGCCACCACGCACTGCCAGGTCTACGCCGGCGCCGACCGCGAGACGACGCGCACGACGGGCGCCGTCGCCGCCACGCGCGGCGAGGTCCTCTTCGGGCGGGACGGCCTGGTCAACACGCTCTACTCCGCCTCCTGTGGCGGCTTCGCCGAGAGCTGCGAGACCGTCTGGGATCGTTCCCCCAGCCCCTACCTGCGCGCCGGGCTGGACGGCCCCGCGGCCGCCGCGCTCGCCGGCCTGGGGCTGGGCCCCGCGGGGGCCGCCGGCCCGCTCGATCCTTTCGCGCCGTTCCGCGCCGGCCTGGGCGAAGCGAACCTGCGGGCGTTCCTCGCCGCTTCGCCAGCCACCTGGTGCAGGCGCTCCACGTTCGAGAAGGGCGGCACCTACCGCTGGAAGGTGACGCGCACCGCCGCCGAGATGGACGCGCTCGTCGCCCGGGCTCTCCCCGCGGTGGGCCGCGTGAAGGGTCTACGCGTGCTCGGTCGCGGCGCCGGCGGCCGCGTGACCGGCGTCGAAGTCACCGGCGAGCGCGGCGCGGCGACGGTGGCGCGCGAGCTGGCGGTGCGCACGCTGTTCGGCGGCCTCAAGAGCGGCCTGTTCGTCGTGGACGTGACCCGTGCGCCCGACGGGCGGCCCGCCGCCTTCACGTTCACGGGCGGCGGCTTCGGCCACGGCGTCGGGATGTGCCAGCAGGGCGCCGTCGGCATGGCGGAGGCCAGCCTGCGCTACGACACCATCCTCGCGCATTACTACGGCGGCGCGAAGGTCAAGCGCCTGTACTGAGTCGGGGCTCGGCCCCGCCCGCGCCCGCGCCCGCGCCCCCGCCCGCGCCTCCGCCCCCGCCCGCGCCCCCGCCCGCGCCCGGCGCCGCGCGCACCTGCGCCACGAACGTCTTCACGTGCGGGCGCCGCTCCGGCGGCACCCATTCCAGGTTCACCTGCCGGTCGGTGACCTCCCAGAAGGCGCGCTCGGTGAGCGTGACGAGGTCGTGCTCCACGGCGGCGAGCGTGGCGGCGGGGAGGCCCGCCAGGTCGTCGCGCAGGCGCGCCGCCTCGGCGCCGAGCCCGGCCTCCACCAGAAAGGCGCCGAGCTTGACCTTGGCCTTCACCACCAGCGGCAGCGGCGCGCCGCCGGGCCCGACGTGCTTCAGCGCGCACAGCTCCTCGAGCAGGTCGGGCGCCGCCGCGCTGTGCCCCTCGAAGGCGCTGCGTGCGAGCGACCCCAAGTCGAATGCGCAGAGCTGCGGCACGAAGTCGAGCCCGCTGGCCGCCGCGGCGCCGGCGTAGACGCGGAAGTAATGAGCGATCTGCCTCAGCAGCGCGGGTCGGTCGCAGGCGTCGCGGCCCAGCGCCCGGTACTGGTAGAAGAGGTCGTAGATGGCGTGGACGTCCTTCTTCTTGATGGCCTCGCGCAGGAAGTTGTTGAAGAAGCGCACCGCCAGGGCCAGGGCGCGCTCGTCGTTGCGTGCGGCCTCCTGCGTGGCGATGACGCGCGTGGCGTCGCTGATGGAGGAGATGACGTCCGACGCCTTCGTCAGCGCGCTCTGGTAGCAGAAGAAGAGCTGCATCAGCGTTTTCTGCTCGAACCACGTGCGCTCCTCGTTCAACAGCTGCAGCGCTTCGCCCGACAGCCCCACGAAGTCCTTGCGGTCCACCACGAACCACGCTGGCGGCATTCGCGCCTTGTGGCGCCCGTAATGGTCGAGCAGGCGCTTGAACGCCCAGATGCCCTCCAGCGCCACGCTGCGGTCGGCGCGGTCCAGCGCCTTCAGGATGAGCGTGCCCACCTGGTAGAGGCGCTCGTGGACGACGTCCTGGGCGGCGTCGGGCTCGTGGCGGCCGGCGGCGGCGTCCTCGACGACGCGCTCGATCTGCGCCTTGAGGCGCCCGAGGATGTTGGACGGGTCGAGGAAGCGCACGACGTAGAAGAAGTAGGGGATGAGGGCGGCCCAGCCGAGAACGGCGCCGACGACGGCCAGACGGAAGGCCCATATGGGGGCGAACTTCGGGCCGATGACGTAGTCGACCCAGAGCACGTGGCCGGCGCCGAAAGCAAAGAGCCCGAGCATCACCTGGTTCGTGCGGTCGCGCAGGAACATGTCGATGAGCTTGGGGGTGTGCATGTTGGCGGTGAGCGGGATGGCGAGGCCGATGGTGGCGAGCAGCATCGCGAGCACGTTGTTGTACGCGCGCGCCATGGGGGAGAGGACGTCGACGAGCTTGGCGTTGTTGGTGCCTGCCCAGCTCACCGCGTCGAGCCCGGGGCGGCCGAGGCGCAGCCACTCCAGCAGGAACTCGGCGCTGAAGAACGCCATGAAGACGAAGCCCAGGGCGAGCAGGCTGCGCTGGAAGATCTTGCGAGAATCCATCGACGCTCCGTCCGTCCGTGACGCTGGCGTGACGTTCGCGTGAGGGGGCCGTCGCGGTCAAGGAGACGGGGCAGTCGGGCGCGAGGCGGGAACGGGCGCGGCGGCGGCAGCGGCGGCGGCAGCGGCGGTGGCGGAAGCGGGGGCGACGGCCGGAGCGGAGGCGGGCGCCGATTCCGGTGCCGGCGGCAGGCGGCGCAGCAGGTCCATGCCGACGCGCAGGGCGACGGCGCGCACCACGTCGCCCAAGTAGCCGCGTAGGTCGTCGAGATCGAGGTCGACCGAGAAGGGCAGGTCCAGCTCGCCGCCGGTGCGGGCCAGGTGGGCGGCCAGCGGCGAGAGGCGCGCTCCCAGCAGGCGCCCGAGCACGCCGCCGGCCGGCACTTCCAGCCCCAGGCCGTGCGCGGCAATGCGCCCGCTCAGCGTGACCTCGTCGCCGCGGGGCGGGGCGGCGTCGATCTCCAGCTCGGCGCTCGTGCCCTTGACCTTCACGGGCAGCGGGGCGCTCAGCGCGGCCAGCGGGCGCAGGTCGATGCCGTGCAGCGTGGCGTGGTCGCCGCCGCCGAGCGCCCCGTCCGGGCCGGCGTGCGGCGCCCCACGATGGGTCGAGTCGATGGTGAGCGCGCCGCCCGTGACGGCGACGCGGCACAGCAGCGACAGCGGGTAGCGCGGCGAGAGGTCGTGCCCGTGCACGTCCACGCCGTCGAGCCGCAGCGTGACGCTCGGCCCGTCGGGCAGCATCGTGCGGTCCTCGAAGGAGAAGCGCCCGCCGGTGACGTCGAGGCGGCGCACCAGCAGCGCGGGGGGCGCCGCCGCGCCCGGCTCTCCGGTCCCGGGCTCGGGCGGGGCGGGCCCTTCTCGCACGTAGGTGACCGACGGTCGAACCAGCGTGACGGCGTCGAGGACCAGCGCGTCGCCCGCCAGCGAGGCCATGGTGACGTCGACGTGCACCTCGTCGGCGTGCAGCTCGGCGCGCCGCACGCCGGGGCGGGCGAGCGCCACCGTCACGTCGTCGAGGTCGGCGCGCCCGCGCGCCACGTCGAGCGTGCCGGCGCCGACCTTCACTTCGCCCCCGAGCGCCGCGGCCACGCCGGCGCGCAGATCGTCCAGGTCGATGGTCGGGTTCCAGAGCGCGCGGAAGGCGGCGAGGGCGCCGTAGCACAGCGCCAGCCCCGCCATGGTGACGCCGAAAAGGCGCACGATCGCGCGTGCCGACGGGCCGCCGCGCGGCTCCGCCACGCGCTACTCCGCCACGGAGGGCGCGAACAGGCGGTCGCCGCCGAAGCGGGCGCGCAGCTCGTAGGTCCCCACCTCCATGGCGGCGGGGACGACGACGTCGGTGCTGAACGTGCCGTCGTCCGTCGTGTCGGCGCTTCCCACCGTTACGCCGAAGCCGCCGCGCACCAGGTACAGTCCCACGCTGACGCCGCGCAGCGGATGGCCGTCCACGTCGACCAGCACGCCGCGCACGTGCATCACGTCGCCGCGCAGCACGGCGCGGTCGGCGGCCGTGATGACGAGGTGCGTCTTCAGTCGGTCGTCGCGCGGGCCCGGCGGTCCGCCCGGCGCCCCCGGCTCCCCGCCCGAGGATTCGTCCCCGCCGCTGGGGATGCCGGGGCCGAGCACGTCGGCGGGCGGGACGTCGGGGTCCCACTCGGAGCCGGTGGGGATGCTCATCGCGCCTCGTGCGCTCGCGCTCGCCCCGCCGCCGGCGGCCGCGCCCGCCCCGGCGCCCGCGCCCGCCCCGGCGCCTGCCCCGGCGCCCGCACCTGCGCCTGCCGCGCCCGCGTCGCGCAGCCCGCGCACGCCGCCGAAGCCGGCGCGCGCCGCCGGGTCGGTGGGCGCCAGCCCGGCCAGGCGGCTGTAGGCGCGGCCGTAGGCGTCGGGCTGCGGGACCGGATCGGGCCCCGGGTCGTGCACGGCGCTGGCGCGCGCGCCGTCGACGTCGAGCCCCGCCGCCGCGCCGCCGAGGTCGACGCGCCGCCAGCCCCATTCGGTGGCGCGGCCGGTTCCCGCGGCAGGGGCGGCGCCGCCTTCCGCGTCGCCATCCGCGCCCGCGCCCGCGCCCGCCGGCGCCGGCAAGTACACCTCGACGAAAGCGTGCGCTTCATTGGCGACGTAACGCGCCGGCAGCCCCAGGGCGTGCGCCGTCACCACGAAGGCATAGGCGCGGTGCCGGCAGACGCCGTGCTTCGCCAGCGTCAGCTCCAGGTAGAGGTCCGCTCCGCCGCGGGCCCCCGCCGCCGGCGCGGCGTCCGTGCCCTCGGTCGCGGTGAAGCCGCGGAAGTACTCCACCAGCGCCGCGACCGTATCGCCGACGCCGGCCGTCGGCGCCATCGAGACGCCCAGGCGCGGCGCCACGCGCTCGCGCACCGCGTCCTTCAGCCGCGGCGTCACCTCCGGCCGCAGCGAATCCGGCACGTCCGCCAGCGTCGCGCCGTCGGCCGCCACGCCGCGGAAATAGAAGCTGGGCGCGTCCACCAGGTACACGAGCCGCACCGCCGTCCGCTCGCCCAGCGCCGGGGCTGCGACCGCGTAGTTGTCGGCGCCGTCGCGCAGGAACTCCAGCTCGACCGGCGGCTCGGTCTTGTAGCTGAGCACGCGCATGCCCGCCGCCACCGACGGCAGCTCGGCGCGCTCACCCGGCTCCAGCACCAGCGAGACGCTGCCCCAGAAGCGCTCTCGCCCGGGCGTGTCGCGCGCCCCCAGCACCGGCACCGGCACCATCTCGGGGCTGGCCACGCGCAGCTCGTAGTCAGGGCCGGCGCCGACCTCGTCGAACGCGGACAGCCGCTTGTACGGCGCCGTGGCCGGGTTGAAGATCTCTTCGTAGTGCAGCGTGCCTTCGGCGCGCGTGTCGCCGTCGAGCCGCTCGCCGGCGTTGCGGCCGGGCGCGGCCGCGGGCCCGGGCGGGCGCTCCAGCGACGGCGCCGGCAGGACCTCGCCGCCGGCCACGATGCCGCGCGGAAGGTCCGCCGGCCCTTCGCCGCCCGGGATGACGTTCATGCCCGGCGGCAAGCCCGCCGCGGTGTCGATCACCACGTGCTTGTGGAGGACGGGGTGCTCCTCGTCGCCGCGGGAGGCGCCTGGCATCAGCGCGATGGCGGCGACGATCGGGGCCATGGCCCCCAGGCGCGACATGTCCGAAGACTAACACGGGCGTGCCGCGGTGCCAGGGAGCGGAGCCGGAGCCGCAGCCGCAGCCGTAGCCGGAGGCGGAGCCGAAACCGGAGCCGCAGCCGCGACCGCAGCCGGCGCCGCAGCCGCAGCCGGAACCGCGGCCGCAGTCGCAGCCGCAGCCGGAGCGGTCGCGGGAGCCGCGGGCGCGTGGGAGGTTGCCATTCGGAGGGCGTGCCCCTAGCATCGGCCAATGGCCGACACCGCCGTGCCCACGCCCGCCGCGACCGGCAACGGCGGCGCCACCGCCGACGCCGACAACGGGGCCGGCGCACCCGAATCCGTCGCGCCGCCGGCCACCGCCGCCGCCGGCCATGGCGCCGCGGGCAACGCCGCCGCGGGCAACGCCGCCGCGCCCGCCCCGGCCCCGGTGCCGCTGGCCGCAGAGCGCCGCGCCTACGACCGCCGCCGCCAGATCTTCGTCAACCGCAATCTCAAGATGGAGAACGTCAAGGCGGTCGGCTTCGACATGGACTACACGCTCGCGCTCTACAACCAGACGGAGCTGGAGGACCTGTCGAACGCCTGCACCATGGCGAAGATGGTGCAGGACCGCGGCTACCCCGAGGAGATCGCCAGCGTCCACGTCGACCCGCGCTTCGCGGTGCGCGGGCTCGTCATCGACAAGGACCACGGTCACATCTTCAAGATGGACCGCCACTACCACGTGGGGCGCGCGTACCACGGGTTCCGCGAGCTGACGCGCGAGGAGCGCCACGCCCTCTACGCGCACGCCAAGGTGAACCTCTCCTCTGAGCGCTTCGAGTGGATCGACACGCTCTTCGCGCTGCCCGACGCGGCGCTCTACGCGGCGCTGGTCGACTTCTTCGACCGGCGCGGCCAGCGTGTCGACTACGCCAAGCTCTTCACCGACATCCGCCAGAGCATCGACGAGGCGCACCGCGACGGCAGCATCAAGGACGTGATCTCGCGCGATCCCGCCCGCTACGTGGTCAAGGACGCCGACCTCGCCGAGACGCTGCACAAGTTCCGCTCCGCCGGGAAAGACCTCTTCATCCTCACCAACAGCGAGCCGCACTACACGGAGCTCATCATGAGCTACCTGCTGGACGGCGCGCTGGCGGAGTACCCGCGCTGGCGGAACTTCTTCGACGTCGTGGTCGTCAGCTCGCGCAAGCCCGACTTCTTCACCGGCGCGGCGCCGTTCCACGACGTGGACGCGGAGGGCCGCGTCGCCGACACGCCCTCGCCCGGCGACGTCTTCGAGCGCGGCAAGATGTACGTGGGCGGCAACATCGCCGAGTTCGAGCGCCGGTTCGGCTTCAGCAGCGACTCGATCCTCTACGTGGGCGACCACATCTACGGGGACATGCTCAAGGCCAACAAGGGCGCGGCCTGGCGCACCGCGATGGTGATCCAGGAGATGGAGCGGGAGCTCGACCGCTGGGTGGCGACGCTGCCGGAGCGCGGGCGCATCGCCTCGCTGGAGGAGCGCCGCCACGTGCTCGAGTACGACACGCAGTACGAGACGGGGCGCCTGGCCTTGGCCAAGCGCCGCAACGCCGGCGAAGCGGCGGTGCGGGCGCTACGCCTGCGCGTGGACGCCCTGCGCCGCGAGCAGCGGCGTGTGATCGAGGAGCTGGAGGAGGCGCGCGACCAGCAGGCCCGGCGCTACAACGCCTACTGGGGGTCGATCTTCCGCGAAGGCAACGAGAAGTCGGCGTTCGGCGCGCAGGTGGAGCGCTACGCCGCGCTGTACACCGGGCGCGCGTCGAACTTCCTCTATTACTCGCCTGTGAACTACTTCGTTTCGCCCGCCGAGCTGATGCCCCACGAGCGCTAGTCGGCCGCCCCGCCGACCTACGGAAATGCGCGCGAAGGGTGCGAGAGGTCGAGCACCACCTCGCGCGGCGCCGCCATGTTGCCGGCCAGGTCCACGACGCGCAGCCCGACGCGCAGCGTGTCGACGGCGGGAAGCTCCAGGCGGCTCGGCGTGCACAGGTTGTCGGCGCCCAGGACGAGCGAGCCTGCCTCGGCGCGCACGTAGCTCAGCGGCTCGGTGCGGTAGTCGATGGGAGCGCCGCCCGCCGAGGTCCAGACGGCGTAGAGCAGCGCGCCCGGCGGCGTGACGTCGTCGATGCTCTCGTCGACGTGCAGGACGGCGAAGGGCCGCGCCGGCGGCCAGCACCGGCCCGGGACGTAGGGGAGGGCGTAGACCTTGCCGTCGAGTGTGCGCGGCGGCAGCGGCGGCGCGCGGTCGGTGAGGGCTGAGGTGGAGACGAACCCGACGCTCTGGGCGGGACTCCCCGGCAAGGCGAGCACGACCTCGTAGCGCGCCGCTTTCGCAAGGGGGCGCCGCGGCGTGAGCTCGACGATGAGCGTGGCGCCCGCGCCGAAGAACCGCTCGTCCGAGTCGACGCGCGCGCCGGCGGCGTCGAGCAGGTACACGTGCGCCGGCTTGGCCTCCGGCCCCATCCCCAGCCGGTAGATCGCCACCCGCACTTTGGTGTTGAGCGGCGCCGCGTCGAGCGGGCGCGGCACCACGTCCGGCGCCGGCGTCGCGCAGGTGCAGGCCGAGGCGGAGTGCGGCGCCGCCGCCACGGCGAGCGCCGTCGTCGCGGCACAAGCCAGGAGCGCGCGAACGGCCCGCATTTGTTCATCGTAGCATTCGTCATAGTCGCCGTCCGGTGCGCCGCTGCGGCCTGCCGTTTTGCCGTGCCCCTCCCGCCGCCCGCCGCCCGCCTGCCGCCCGCCTGCCGCCGGCCTTCTGCGGTCGTCGCGGCGGCCGCGTCCGCCGCCGCGCCGCGCCTCGGGGTCAGCGCACGAGGTCGAGGGCGCCGCCGTGGACGACCCGCAGCGTGGCGGCCTCGCGCAGCTCGCCGTCGTGGATGTAGCGCTGCGGGCGGTCGAACTCCACGGTCAGCGACGTGGCGAGGCCGTCGAACGACTCAGGCACGTTCCAGGGCTGGCCGAGGAACGCGCGCGGGAAACGGCGCGCCAGCACCGCGGCCGGAGCGTCGAGCGCCACCACGTGGAAGAGGCCGGCCCGCTCGCGCGCGCGGTACAAGAACTTCATGCCGATGCCGACGTCGGCGACCGTCCCGGCCAGGAGCATGCGCACCTGCGCCAGCGGCAGGGCCATGCCGTCGACGACCAGGCGCGCCGGCTCGGGCGCGAAGAGCGCCTCGGTCTGTGCGTCGTGCCGGCCGAGGAGCGCCGGGCCGACCACGCGCGGCACCATCCTCCAGGCGCGCCGCGGCCCCTCGCCGCCGGCGCCGTAGTAGCGCTCCAGCAGGCGCGCGATGATCACCGCGCCGATGATGAAGCCGGGCGCGTCGTTGCAGCGCACGTAGGGCTGCGGCTCGGTGGGCGGCGGGCGGCCTTCGCGCAGGTCCCGCAGCGTCGCCTGCAGCGCAGCGAGCGGGGCGCGGCGCTCGCCCAGGCCGCGCACGATGGTCGTCATGGTGCCGGCGCGCAGCAGCAACAGCGGCGGGAGCGCCTCGCCGCGTGCGCGCACCGTGCGGTCGAGCGCCGCCAGCCCGCAGCTCAGCGTGCCGTCGCCCCCGCAGAACGCCACCACGCGCGGGCGCCCGGCCGCGATGCGCTCCACTGCCGCCGGCACCAGCGCCAGCTCGTCCGTGATCTCCACGCGCCCGTCGGCGCCCACCAGCTCGCGCACCGCGCCCAGCAACGCCCGGTCGCGCGCCACGCCGCTGGCCCGCGCGTTCAACAGCACGCCGCACAGGTCGCGGCCCGCGTGCCCGTCGCCGCCGTTCACGTGTCGCCCCCGGCCCCCGACCTCGGCAGCGGCAGCGGGCAGGCGCGCGCCGGGTTGCGCTTCCACCAGTCGATGCGCGCGAGCCAGTCGCGCGCCGTCAGCCGCACGGCCTCGGGCTCGCCGGCGGCGTCGAGGGCGCGGAACACCGCGGCGGCGTCGTCGAGCCGCCCCTGGCGGAAGAGGGCCTCGCCCAGCCGCCAGCGCGCCTCGCGCGCCAGCGACGGATGCGGCAGCCCCAGCGCCAGGGCCTTCTCCAGATACGGGACGGCGCGCGCGTGCTCACCCAGCCCGGCCAGCCGGTATCCCAGCAGGTAGAACGCCGGGGCGAAGCCCGGAGCGTCGTCGCAGGCCTCGCGCAAGAGCAGCAACGTCAGCGCCGGCGGGCGCCCGTCCTCTTCCAGCAGGTACTCGCGCATCGCGGCGGCGACCTTGCCGCCGGCCTCCAGGGCCGCGCGCTTGATCGCGAGGCGGCGGTCCGCCGATTCGCTGCGGTGGGCCTTCGCCACCGCCGCGTAGCCCGCCGCCGCGGCCGCCACGTTGCCCTCGCGCCAGTCGAGGTCGGCCACGTCCTCGGCCAGCTCCAGCTTGCTCACCTCGCCCATCTTCGGATGGGCGGCCAGCGCCGCCGCCTCGGCGCGCGCCTCCTTGTAGCGATCCGCGCCGACGAGCGTGTTGAAGATGGCCATGCGGTGCGCCGGCTCGTCGGGCTCGTAGGTGCAGATCTTCCGGTACGCCGCGACCGCCTCGTCCACGCGTCCGTCCTTCGCCAGCTTCGCCGCGTCCGCCGACAGCGCGGGAATCTCGTGGTAGCAGACCGCGTGCAGGATCGACGGCCGGTCGAAGCGGAAGCGCGCCACGTCCAGCGCCCAGGGCGCGAGCGGCACCGCGTCCATGGCCGCGCCCCACTCGGCGCCGAGCGCCTCCACCGACTTCCCGTAGGCGCGCTCGAAGCCGTCCCCGCCGTAGACCGCGGCGAAGCGATCCATGCCGTAGGTGTCCACGAGGAAGCGTACGAACGACCCCGCCGCCGTGTAGCTCGTCGACGGATAGCTCTTCAGGAACCCTCCCGCCGTCACCAGCGAAGCGATCGGCGGCGCGAAGCCGGCCCGGCGCATGGCCGCCGACCATTCATGGTCCGTCAGCTCGTTGCCGTGGCCTTCGGTGGCGAACGTCGCCGCCACCGCCACGCCCTCCACCAGCCCCATCGACACGTAGAAGCCGAAGTCGCCGGGCACGTTGAACGGGCCGCGCGCCATCTCGCCGGCGAAGACGTGCGCCATCTCGTGCATGGCTACGCCGTGGGGGAAGTCGCTCGGCCCCAGGTGCACCTCGGTGCGCCACGGCTTGGCCATGTCGGTGTTCGCGGTGCCGAAGAGGCGCCGCTTCTGCTCGCCCGTTCCGTAGAGCCATACGGCGATGCGGTAGCGCGGCGCGCGCCCGCCGAAGAACGCCCGCAGCTCGTCCCAGCGGAACTCCAGGTCGGCGGCGATGAGCGGCGCTTCGTCGCCGTGCGCGGCGCGGTCGAACCGCAAGTGCAGGTGCTCGGTGACGAGGTCGCCGGCCAGCACACCGGCGCTGTAGGCCGCGGTGGGACGGAAGCCGAGCGATCCGCCCGAGGCGTCGAGCGCCGCCGCCGCCGCGCCCGCCGCCGCCGCCGCCGCCAGCAGCCACGCGCGCGTCCGCCGCCGTTCGGGCGCCGGCCGCCAGGGCCACCCGAGGCGCAGGCGCGCCGGGTCGACCAGCGCCGCCGCCAGCAGCCCCGCCGCGCCGAACGCCGCCGCGCAATACAGCCGGTACCAGAGGAACGGCGCGCCCAGGCCCAGGCTCCGGTCCCAGCCCTGGCCCGAGGCGAAGCCGCCGAAGGGGTCGTAGAAGAAGACGATCGGCGCCGTGTAAAAGCGCCCGAACTCCCAGGCCGCGCTCGCCAGCACCACCAGCCACGCGGCGAGCGCCGGCCCGAGCCGCGGGTAGCGCGACGGCGCCACCAGCCCCGCCCACACGCCCGCCATCGCCGCGAGCGGCGCCGACGCCAGCGGGAACCCCAGCCAGAAAACGAGCCCGCCGGAAAGGTCGCAGTTGCGCACGAAGGCCGCGCCCACCAGCGCCACCAGCAGCGGCCCGGCGCTCAGCCCCCAGCCCACGAGCGTCGCCGCCGCCCACGGCGCGAGGATCGCCTCGCCGGCGCCCAGCGGCCGGTCCACGGGGTGGCGCACGGAGGCGCGCCGCTGCGTCACCAGCCAGGCCGCCACGTGCAGCGTGGCCAGCGACACCGCCTCGGCCATGACCAGCGCGTACTCGTAGCCGAGCACGCGCGCGAACCCCACGAGCGGCTGCGCCACCAGCGCCACGCCCAGCGCCGCCAGCAGCCCCGCCCACACCTGCGCGGGGCGCCCGCGCACCGCGCGCCCCAGCGCCGCCAGCAAGGGATTTGACATCGGCGCGCTCATCTCCCTAGCATTCCCCTACCAAGGATGTCCGAAGCCAAGGAAAGCGACAGCCGGCGGTACCCGCGGGCGCCAATCGAGCTGAAGGTCGAGTACAAGAAGCTCAACACGTTCTTCGCCGACTACACCAAGAACATCAGCAAGGGCGGGACGTTCATCAAGACCCGCCGCCCGCTGGCCGTCGGCACCGAGTTCGTCTTCAAGCTCCTGGTGCCCAGCATGAACGAGCCCATCGCGCTGCGCGGCAAGGTGAAGTGGGTCGTCACCGAGCAGCAAGCCGGCGCCGACCCGCAGAACCCGGAAGCCGGCATGGGCATCCGTTTCATCTACGACGACGAGGGCCAGCGCGAGCGCATCGAGGGGGACGTCGAGCGCCTGATGGTGGACTCGCTCGGCGAGCTGCTCTACTCCAAGCTGATGGGGCGCTAGCAAGTTACTTGCGCAGGCGGTCCAGGTAGCGCTGCAGCGTGGCGCGGTCCGCCTCGGTCATGTTCGCGAACTTCAGGCCCATCTCGGCGCGGCCCGGGGCGGCGTCCGCCCGGGCCCATGCCACCTCGGCCTGCGTCTCGATCGACTCGTCGAGGTCAGGGAAATTGATGACCAGCTCCACCAGCGCGCCGCGCTCTTCGGCCGACGGCGCCGTCAGGGCGATCCCGCCGAGCGAGATGTTGTCGACGCGGTGGTACAGCAGCACCTCGACGCCCGTGTAATCGACGTAGGCGTTCACCTCGATGCGCGGGTAACGCCGCCGCTCCGCTCCCTCCGCCATGCGGGGATCCTACCCCGGCTCGGGGTCGCCGCTCCAGCGGCGAAGCGCGCGCGGCGGCACCGCCGGGCCCGGCCGCCGTGCCGCGGCGGCCTCGCGCGCGTCATGCGGCGGCGTCGTACAGCGCGCGGAAGCAGGCGTCGGCGCCGGGGATGACGGCGTCGAGCGGCTCGTAGGTCACGCCCGGCACGTCGCCGGCGGCGGCGCGCGCCGCGCCGGTTACCAGGATCTCGCCCGGGCCGGCGGTGTCCTCGCCCAGCTTGCTGGCGGCGTTCACCTCGGCGCCGAACACGTCGGTGTCGCCGATGCGCAGCACGCGCCCGAAGCCCACGCCCACGCACAACAGAATCCGGTCCTCGGGCGCGCGCCCCTCGCTGGCGCGGACGCTGGCGCGCTGCATCTCCAGCGCGCATTCCAGCGCCGCGCGCGCCCGCTTGAAGAGGATGAGGAAGCTGTCCGCCTCGGTCTTGATGAGGATGCCGTCGCGCGCCTCCACCAGCGGCAGCAGCAGCTTCTTCTGCTCCTGGATGATCTGCAGAAAGTGGATGATGCCGAACGCCGCCACCTGGCGGGAGAAGCCGCTCAGGTCGGTGAACATCACGGCCCACTCCTCGCCGAACAGGTCCCAGATGCGCCGGTCGATGGCGTCCTTGTCCGCGCCCGGCTGCATGCGCGCTTCGACGAGGCGCCACAGCCGCACCGGGCTGCCCTTCAGGTCGTCGTCGGGGTTTTGCACCATCGCCCGATTCTATCGCGGCTATCGCGCCGTGCGCACGGTTGATACGCTGCAAGGCGCAAGGAGGGTGCCATGCGCGTGCGTGCGGCCGTTCCCCAGCTCGTCGTGGTGCTGGCCGTCGTCGCGCTCGGCGGCTGTTTCCGCTGCGACTGCGGCGGGCGCGGCGGCCCCGCTTGCGACCCGGCCCCCTGCGCCCCCGGCGAGGAGTGCGACCCCGCGACCGGCGCCTGCGGTCCCGTGTCCTGCATCCCCGGGACGACGCGCTGCTCGCCCGCCGAGGACGGCGTCGTCGAGCAATGCAACGCCACGGGCGACGGCTGGACGGTGCTGGTCTTCTGCTCGCCCACCCAGACCTGCGCCGAGAGCCCGGGAGTCGCCTTCTGCACGCCGCCCTTGTGCCCCCCCGGTGACAGCTACTGCGAGCCCGACGGCACCATCGTCGTTTGCCAGGCCGGCACGAAGGCCGCCCCGAGGCCGTGTCCGGCGGGCGCGGTCTGCGACCCCTCGCTTGGCGGTACCTGCATGCCGACCTCCTGTACGCCCGGGGAGCTGATCTGTGTCGACGCCGACCCCGCCCAGGTGGAGACCTGCAATCCCTTCGGCACCGGCGCGGACGTCACAGAGACGTGTGCCGCCGAGGAAGTGTGCGCGGCCGGCGCCTGCGTCACGCGCTGCGAGCTCGCCGCCGAAACGCCCGGCGCGGTCGGTTGCCTCTTCTACGCGCTCGACACCGACAACACGACCTACGACGACGCGCTCCAGTACGACGTCGCGGTCGCTAATCCCAGTGCCACGCGCACCGCCAGCGTGTCGATCGAGGTCCGCAGCGGTGCGGGCGGGCCGTGGATGACGGTCGCCGCCCAGACCGTGCCGCCTGGAAACGTTTGGCTCTCGGTGCTGCCCGACCGCCACGTCGAGGACAGCGCCATTGCCGTGGCGCTCGCCTACCGCGTCACGTCCGACGAGCCGGTGATGGCCTGGCAGTTCAACTCGGACGACCTGAACGGCTCGGCGAGCTCCAGCGGCGCGACGTTGCTCCTGCCCGCGCACCTGCTGGGCCTCGCGCACTACGCGCTGGGGCTGCCGATGGCGCCGAATCCGTACACGGTGGAGTTGAACCGTGCCGGTGTCGCGGTGGTGGCGACGCTCGACGGAACGAGCGTTACCGTGACGTCCTCGACGACCATGGTCGGTGCGCCCGGCCTGCCGCCGCTCGCTGCGGGCGACATCGCTTCCGTGGTCCTCAACGAAGGCGACGTGCTGCAGCTCGAGACAGCCGACTTCGGCGACGACGTCACCGGGACGCGCATCGACTCGGACGAGCCCGTCGCGGTGTTCGCCTTCAGCGAGGCGGCTGCGCTCGCCGGCGCGACGTCCGACCATTACGAGGAGCAGCTCCTCCCCGTGGCGCTGTGGGGCACGGAGTACATCGCCATGCGTGGCTGGGACAGCAGCGAGACGGCGGTCTGGCGGCTAGTGGCCGCCGAGGATTCCACGAGCATCACCTTCGAGTTCGACACGGGCGTCAGCGGACTGCCGAGCCCTTCCGGCAGCAGTCTTCTCCTAGACGCCGGGAACTGGGTCGAGTTCGTCGTCGACGGCCCCGACACGCCCGGGTTCACCGCCGGGCCCGGCCAGATCGGCGACTTCCGCCTCTACGCCGACAAGCCCATCGCCGTGGCGAGCTGGACGGTCAACCTGCCGAACATGCTGCTCTCCATTCCTGTGGAGCTCTGGGGCGACGCCAACGTGTTCCTGCTGCCTCCGTTCTTCACAAACGTGGGCAACTTCGCCAGCAACACCGCCGGCAACCTCATCCTGGACGGCATGCCCATCCTCTCCGTGCAGACCACGCCCCTGCCGGTGCCATTCTTCGAGTACCGCGTGCCGCTGACGGACAACGGCCTGCACGAGGCCCACATCCTTGACGGCGCGCTGGACCGGGGGCTGATGGTGTTCATCTCCGGCGACGCCGGCTCGTGCGCTTTCGCCTACGGCGCCGGCTTCGGCCCGCTCGTCCCGTTCTAGCCGCGCCGCGCCGCGCCGCCCCGCCCCGCGCGCCCCCGCCCGGAATCGCCGCCGGCAAGTTGAACGCGACGTCCGGCGACGCTATCGTTGTCCGTCCGTTCGTTCCAGCCCATGGCCAGAGGCGAAGCGCTCATCGGCCGCGAGATCGGCAGCTATCGGGTCCTCTCTCTGCTCGGGAGCGGGGGCATGGGAGCGGTTTACCTCGCCGAGCATCGCGCCATCGGCCACAAGGCCGCCATCAAGGTTCTGCTTCGCGAGCTGGCGTCCGACCCCGAGGCCGCGCAGCGCTTCTTCAACGAGGCGCGCGCCGTCAACCTCGTGAAGCACCCCTGCATCGTGCAGATCTTCGATTACGGGCAGGCACCGGACGTGGGCGCTTATCTGGTGATGGAGTATCTGGAGGGGCAGAGCCTCGGCGAGCGGCTGCGCACCACCGGCCCCCTGCCCGCGCAGGTGGTCGTGCGCCTGCTCTACCGCGTCTGCGCGGCGCTGGGCGCGGCGCACAAGAGCGGCCTCATCCACCGCGACCTGAAGCCGGACAACATCTTCCTGGTGCCGGACGCCGAGAACCCCGGCGACTGGCGCGTGAAGGTGCTCGACTTCGGCATCGCCAAGCTGCTGCACGTCTCGAGCACGGGCGTGAAGACGCAGACCGGGACGATGGTCGGAACGCCGCAGTACATGGCGCCGGAGTACGTCCACGGAGGGAAGGCGTTCGATCACCGCATCGATATCTATAGCCTGGGCATCATCGCCTTCGAAGCGCTGTGCGGAGTGACGCCTTTCCGCGGCGAAGGGTTCGGGCAGATCCTGCTGGCGCACATGACGGAGCCGCCGCCGTCGATGCGGTCGCTCAACCCGGCCGTACCGGCCGCGCTGGAGGCGGTGGTCGGGC
>DASYRF010000317.1:0-29361 GCA_036004705.1 Myxococcota bacterium | reverse complement strand
GATCGTCATCCTGTCGCGCACGCACGTGGGGCTGCTGAAGAAGCTGTTCGAGATGGAAGTGCCGGAGATCTACGAGGGCATCGTGCGCATCGAGAGCGCGGCGCGCGAGCCGGGCGGGCGCGCGAAGATCGCGGTCGTGTCGCGCGACAGCGACGTGGACCCGGTGGGCGCGTGCGTCGGCATGCGCGGGTCGCGCGTGCAGGCGGTCGTGCAGGAGCTGCGCGGCGAGAAGATCGACATCGTGCCGTGGTCGCCCGATCCGGCGCGCTTCGTCTGCAACGCCATCCAGCCGGCCGAGGTGTCGCGCGTCGTCATCGACGACGACAACCACACGATGGAGCTCATCGTCCCGGCCGACCAGCTGAGCCTGGCCATCGGCAAGCGCGGGCAGAACGTGCGGCTGGCGGCGCAGCTCACCGGCTGGCGCATCGACATCATCAGCGAAGAGAAGGTCAAGGCGATGGAGGCCGAGGCGCGCACCTCGCTCGCCGAGATCCCGCAGCTTTCGGACTACATCCAGGACTCGCTGTTCCGCTACGGGTTCCACTCGGCGTGGGAAGTGCTCACGGCGAGCGACGAGGAGCTGTGCAGCGTGCCGGGCTTCACCGCGGAGATGGCGGGGCGCGTGCGCGAGGCGGCGCGCTCCACCGCCGAGCTGCAGCAGCGGCGCGCGGTGGAGGAGTCGGCCCACGCCACCTGCCAGGCGCTGCTGGAGCGCGGCGCCCTCGACGAGCGCACGCGCCTTCTGCTGGTGAAGGGGGTCGGCGACAAAGTCATCCAGCAGCTCGCGCGCGGCGGCTACTACACGGTGGACGACATCGTGAAGGAGCAGGACGTCGACCGGTTCGCACAGGTGACGGGGCTCGGCGGGAAGAAGGCGCGCAAGCTGTTCCACTTCGTGCAGATCTACAAGGCAGGTGAGGCCGCCGGCTGGGAGATGGCGGGGGCCACGGCGGTGGTCGAAGGGCTGGGGCGGTTCTTGGGCCTGATCAGGGCCGAGGGGCAGGAAGACGCAGCGGCGGCGCCGGCCGGGGACGGCGTGGTGGTTTCGGCGGGGCCGGATGCGCCGGCGCCCGCGGGGAAGGAGGGAGCGAGTGCTCCGGAGGTCGCGAGGTCCTAAGACGCGTCCGTCCTTCCCCGGCCCGGCGCGGACCTGCGCGGGGTGCAGGGAGTGGCGGCCGCGGGCACGTCTGGTGCGTTTGGTGGCGGCGGCGACGCCGTCGCCTGCGTCTGCGCCGGCGTCTGCGTCGAGGCCTGCAGACCGCGGCGCCGGAGCGGTCGTGCCGCGCCTGACGGTGGAGGCGGGCCGCGGCACGGCGCGCGTGCACGGGCGCGGCGTCTGGCTGTGCCCGGACGTGCGCTGCGTGCGCCAGGTCGTGGAGCGCGGCGGGCTGGGGCGCGCGCTGCGCGCGCCGGTGGAGGGGCCGGCGGACGCTGCGGCGCTGGGCGCGGCCATGGGAGACGCATTGCTGGCCCAGGCGGCGGCGACCCTGCGGCGCGCCTGGCGGGCGGGGCCGGGCTGGATGGTGGCGGTGGGCGTGCCGGCGACGGTGCGCGCCATCGCGCGCGGCGAAGCGGGGCTGGTGGTGGTGGCGCGCGACGCGGCCGCGGCGGCGCGGCGGCGGGTAGGACGCGCGGCCGGACGGGCGGCGCCGGCGGCGGCGGTGGTCGAGGCCGGCGACCGAGTGTGGCTTGGCGCGGTGGGCGGAGGCGAGCCGGCGAGCGCGCTGTGCGTGCGCGCGGGCCGTCCCGAGGTGGACGAAGTGACGGAGCTGTGCCGGCTGGCACAGGCAGTTCGGGTCGCCGAGGCGTCGTCGCCGGCGGTGCGGGGCGAAGGCGCCGTCAATGGGGGCGCTCGGCGGGGGTCGCCGCGGGGGCGGCGGCAGCGGGCAATGTCGAGCGGAGATCGAAGGTAGGGCAAGAGGAAAGACGGTCATGAACCAGCAGCGCGTGTTTCAGGTCGCCAAAGAGCTCGGGATCGCCAACAAGGATCTCGTGCTGAAGATCAAGAGCATGGGGATCGTCGTCTCGAACCACATGAGCGTGCTCGAGGCCGACGACGTCCTGCGCGTGAAGCGCGCCATAGAGCGCGACAAGCAGAAGGACGTGCACGAGACCTGGCTCGGCGACACGGTGTTCGTGCGCAAGCGCTCCAAGACGGAGGGCGTCGAGGGCGTTGCCGGCGAGGCGGTGGCGGCGGCGACCCCGGCGAGGGCCGAAGCGGCGGTCGTCGCCACGGCGGCGTCGTCGTCCGGCGCCGCCGAAGGCGAGGCCGGCCGATCGGCGGCCCGGCTGGCGGCCGAGGCGATGTTCCAGAAGGTCACCAAGCGCGTCGACGATCGCGCGCCTGACGGCGCGGCCGGCGCGGCCGGTGCGGCCAGTGCGGCGGCGGCCGCCAGGGTCGAAGCGGCGGCGGCGGTCGCGGCGGCGGCCGCCCGCGTGGAAGCGGCGGCGAGCGCGGCGGACACGGCCGCGGCGGCACGGACGGCCGCGGAGAGCGGGTTGGCCGGCGCCGAGGCGGCCCCGGCGGCGGAGGTGGTCGCGGCACCCGCGGAGCCTGCCGGGGCGGAGGAGGACGCGGCGACTGCCGCGGCCAAGGCGGAAGCGAAGCGCGTGGAGGCGGCACCGGTGATCAGGCCGCTGGAGCCTGGCGTGCCGTTCGACCGGCCCGTGACGGAGGGGCGGCGCGAGGGGCCCGGTGCGGTGCGCGGTGGGGCGCCCCCGGCGGCGGGCCCGCGTGGCCCCGGCGATCGGATCGATCGCCCCATCGAGCGCCAGGAGCTGCGGCGCCCGACCATGTCGCAGGCGGTGATCGTGCGCAAGGGGCCCGACCCGAACCTGCCGGCGCCGGCTCCGGTGGAGCCGCCGAACTTCGCGCCCGGGCAGTCCGCCGGCAGCAGCGGGGGCGGCGGCGAGGGCGCCACGCCTCGTACAATCGAGGACATCATCCGCAGCCGCCGGGACAAGAAGGCGGCCGGCGGCAAGCGGCGTACGCTCACGCGGCGCGAGATCTTCGAGCGCCAGCGCGAGCGCCTGTACCGCGCCCCCAAGAAGAAGGTGAAGAAGGGGAAGAAGTCGCGCAAGACGGAGCTGACCACCCCCAAGGCGTCCAAGCGCCTCATCAAGGTGGAGGAGAGCATCACCGCCGGCGAGCTCGCCAAGCAGATGGGCGCCAAGCTCACCGACGTGCTCAAGAAGCTCATCGAGGGCGGGACGATGGCGACCATCAACCACTCCCTCGACATCGACACGGCATCGGTCATCGCCGCCGATTTCGGCTACGAGGTCGTGAGCACCGCCTTCACCGAGGACGAGATCCTCGGCCAGGGAGAGGAGGGCGAGGGCGAGGACGAGGAGGAGCTGGAGGCCCGCCCGCCGGTCGTCACGGTCATGGGCCACGTCGACCACGGCAAGACGTCGTTGCTGGACTCCATCCGCGAGACGCAGGTGGCGGCGAAGGAGGCGGGCGGCATCACGCAGCACATCGGCGCCTACCAGGTGCACACCGAGCGCGGCGACATCACGTTCATCGACACGCCCGGCCACCATGCCTTCACCGAGATGCGCAAGCGCGGTGCCCAGGTGACCGACATCGTGGTGCTGGTGGTGGCGGCGAACGACGGCGTCATGCCGCAGACGATCGAGGCCATCAGCCACGCCAAGGACGCCGACGTTCCGATCATCGTGGCCATCAACAAGATGGACCTGAAAGAGGCGAACCCTGATCTGGTGAAGTCGCAGCTCGCCGAGAAGGGGCTGAATCCGGAGGAGTGGGGCGGCGACACGCTGATGGTGCCGGTCTCGGCGCGCTCGAAGATGGGACTCGACGAGCTGCTGGAGGCCATCCACCTGCAGGCCGAGATCCTGGAGCTATACGCGAACCCCGAGAAGCGCGCGGTGGGCGTGGTGCTGGAGGCCAAGCTCGACAAGGGGCGCGGCCCGGTGGCGACGATCCTGGTTCTGGAGGGGACGCTGCACACCGGCGACCCGTGCGTGGCCGGCCGCTACAGCGGCAAAGTGCGCGCGCTGGTGGATCACGTCGGACGCAACATGGAGAAAGCGGCTCCGGGTACGCCGGTGGAGGTCATCGGCTTGAAGGGCGTCCCGCTGGCGGGCGACCCGTTCAACGCTCTGGCCACCGAGCGCGAGGCGGAGAAGATCGCCGAGCACCGCGATCAGGCGGCGCGCAAGCGCGAGCAGTCGGCGTCGGCGGGCTCCGGTCCGGTGACGCTGGAGACGTTGAAGGCGCACCTGGAGGCCGGCGGCGCGAAGGAGCTGAAGATCGTGCTCAAGGCCGACGTGCAGGGCTCGGTGGAAGCCGTGACCCGCGCGCTGTCGGAGCTGTCGACGCACGAGGTGAAGGTGAACGTCATCCGCCACGGCGTCGGCGCCATCAGCGAGGACGACGTGAACCTGGCCGCGGCCGGCGGAGCCGTCATCATCGGCTTCAACGTGCGGCCCGCGGGCAAGGTGGCGACCCTCGCCGAGAAGGAGAAGGTCGACATCCGCGCCTACAACATCATCTACGAGGCGATCGACGAGGTGCGCAAGGCCATGGCCGGGCTGCTCGCGCCGGTGGAGGTGGAGAAGACGCTGGGCCGCGCCGAGGTGCGGCAGGTCTTCAACATCCCCAAGTTCGGCGCCATCGCCGGGTCCTTCGTCACGGACGGCAAGGTCAGACGGTCGGCGCTGTGCCGGCTGCTGCGCGACGGGGTGCAGATCTATCAGAGCAAGATCTCCTCGCTGCGCCGCTTCAAGGACGACGTGCGCGAGGTGGAGAAGGGCTTCGAGTGCGGCCTGGCCATCGAGAACTTCAACGACGTGAAGCCGGGTGACATCGTCGAGATCTACGAGATCGAGCGCATCGCTCCGACGCTCGCGCCGAAGCAGGAGCCCGCCCCCGCCGCCCGCCAGTAAGGCGTCGCCGACGACCATCGCTAGCGACTGTTCCAGCACAGCGTTGCGTTTTAGCAACGCTGTGGAACTATCAAAACCAACATACGGTGTGTCGCTCTGGACACGCCCCGTGCTAGACTCCGGCGTCGTGAGCCCCCCCGACGTACCCCCGGCACCGCCTGTGCCGCCGCTGGAGGACCTGCTCTCTACGCAGGACGGCGAGCCGAACGCGCGCGAAGAGCGCGTGCGCTCCCATCTGCGCAGCAGCTCGCTCATCGAGAAGGGCACGGTGCTCGGCTCGTATCGCATCGTGCAGCCCCTCGGCGAGGGGGCGATGGGCGTCGTTTACCTGGCCGAGCACGTGAAGCTCGGGCGGCGGGTCGCGCTGAAGATGCTGCGCAGCGAGTACGCGGGCAACAGCGGGCTCGTGTCGCGGTTCTTCGCGGAGGCGCAGGCGGTCAACCAGATCGCCCACGAGAACATCATCGAGGTGACCGATTTCGTCGAAGGCGGCGACGCTCAAGCCTACTACATCATGGAGCTGCTGCGCGGCAGCACCTTGAGCGACGTGCTGTCGGCGGAGCTGGCGCTGGCGCCGAGCCGCGCAGTCGCGATCGGCGTACAGGTCTGCAACGCGATGGCCGCCGTCCACGACGCCGGCATCGTTCATCGCGACCTCAAGCCGGAGAACATCTTCCTGGTGGAGCGCGGTGGACGGCGCGACTTCGTGAAGATCCTCGACTTCGGCGTGGCCAAGCTCGCCGAGGCCGAAGCGACGGGCGTGCGGCGGACCGCGGCGGGCACGATGCTCGGGACTCCCCAGTACATGGCGCCCGAGCAGGCGGCCGGCCAGGAGACCGACCACCGCGCCGACATCTACACCCTGGGCGTGATCCTCTACGAGCTGTTGACCGGGCGCTGTCCGTTCGAGGCGAAGACCATCGGCGAGGTCATCGTCAAGCACCTGAGCATGACGCCGCGCCCGCCGAGCCGCGTGAAGGACCTGCCGCATCCTTTGCCGGCGGCGCTGGAGGCCGTGGTGCTGCGCTGCTTGGAGAAGCTCCCGGCTCGGCGCTACCAGAAGATGGCCGAGGTCGAAGCGGCGTTGCGCGCGGTTGCCGCCGAGCAGCACTGGCAGCTGGAGTCGTTCGGCAGCATGGAGCTGCCGGTGCACCGCTCTCGCCGTCGCGGGCGCCTCCCGCTGCTCGCCGGTGCCGCCGCCCTGCTGCTGGTGGGGGCGGGGTTGACCGCCTGGCTGGTCGTCGGAGGCACGTCTGACGGCGACGGGGCCTCGGGAAAGGCGCGCCGCCCGCACGCCGCGGCCCGCGACGCGGACGAGCGCGCCTCGCACGGGGCGCCGCCGGCGTCGCCGGCGTCGTCTTCGGCCGCCTCCGCTGCGCCGTCGTCCGCCGCCGCGCCGGCGTCCGCCGAGTCGGCGGCCGCGGAACCGGACGCACTGTCGGCCGAGGGGGCGCCGGAAAAGGGGGCGAAGGGCAAGACTGGCAAGCGCGCCAAGAAGGGCGGCGCCGAGGAATCGAAGGACGGCTCGAAGCCCGCCCCCGCGGACAAGGGCGCGCTCAAAAAAGAGGACCGGAGTGGCACGCTCGACCCGTTCAAGTGAGCGTGCCGTGACCCCCTGGCACCGGGGAGCTGGGCGGCGCGCGGCGGTCGCTTGCGCGGCGCTGGCAGCGCTGACGCTGGCGGTCCTGCCGCCCCGTTCGGCGCGAGCCGCCGGCGCCGCCACGCGTGCGGCCAAAGAGCACTACGAAAAGGCCGAGGTCGCCTACAAGCTCGGCCGCTTCGGCGAAGCGCTGGCGGAGTACGGCCTCGCCTACGAGGCGAAGCACCTCCCGGGGCTGCTCTTCAACATTGCGCAGTGCCACAAGATGCTCGGCGACCACGAAAAGGCCATCTTCTTCTACGAGAGCTTCCTGCGCGAGAAGCCCGATGCGCCGAACCGCGCGCTGGTAGAGTCGCTGCTGGCGGAGTCGCGCGAGGCCCTGGAGAGCGCGCGAGCGGCCGCAGCCGCGCGCACCGAGGCGGAGCGCAAGGAGGCCGACGCCCGAGCGGCGACCGCCGCCGCGGAGGCGCGCGCGGCGGCAGACCGGGCCGCAGCGGCCGACGCGGCGCTGCGCGTCCCCGCGCCGGCGGTCGGCGCCGGGACGAAGCCGCTGCTCGGTCGGTGGTGGCTGTGGACGGTGGTGGGCGTGGCCGCCGCCGGGGGCGCGGCCGCCGTCATCGTGGCGCTGTCCGGCCCGCGCGACGAAACCGTGCTTCCGTCCGGCAGCCTGGGCACGCTGGACCGGAGATAGGGGGCGTGCGTCGGCGCCACTTCGGGCGAGGGCCCGCCCTCCTGGCCTGCCTGGCGCTGGCCGCGGCCGCCGGATGCCGCTGTGGCACGCGCACTGTCGTGGAGGAGGGGCTCACCGGCGTGCGTGTCTCCGTGGTATGGGACCCGGCTCTGGCGCTGGATCAGATCCGCTTCTCTGGAACGCTCGGCGTGGTGACCGGCCCGTCCGCCTTCGCCGACGGAACCCTGCCCGATCCGGCCATGGCGCTGGGCTCCGGTGAGGACAGCGTCGTGATCCTGCTCCCCGACGCGCTGGCGGGGCGGGTCGTCGTGATGCGCGCCGACGGACTGTCGGCCGGCGTGGTGGTCGGGACCGACGCGGCGCCCATCACGCCCATCCGGCAGCAGCTCGTCGATCTGGTGCTCACGCTGGGCGCGCCGGCGGTGTGCGGCGACGGCGTCGTGCGGGCGGACCTCGAAGGGTGCGACGACGGCGCCGCGGTCGACGGAGACGGCTGCGACGCGCGCTGCCAGCGCGAGCCAGGCTGGGAGTGCGTCGGTGCGCCGAGCGTCTGCGCGCTGTGCGGCGACGGCGCCTGCAGCGGCGCCGAGGACGTCTGCGGGTGCCCGCAGGACTGCAGCGGCGCTACCTGCGGCGACGGCTCGTGTTGCCTGCAAGGCGGTGAGAACGCCTGCACGTGCCCCGCCGACTGCGGCGCCGGCGCCTGCGGCGACGCGCTCTGCTGCGTGCAGGGCGGCGAGAACGCCTGCACCTGTACGCTCGATTGCGGGCTGGAGGTCTGCGGCAACGCCATGTGCTGCACGGGCGCGGGGGAGACGCCCGTCACGTGCGCCGGCGACTGCGCGACCGGCTGCGGCGACGGCGCGTGCCTGGGCGTGGAGAACGCCTGCGCCTGCCCCGGCGATTGCGGCGCCTCCAGCTGCGGGGACGGCCTCTGCTGCGCCGCCGCCGGCGAAGACTCTTGCAGCTGCCCGACCGACTGTTCAGCGGGTTTCTGCGGCGACGGGCTGTGCTGCGCGGCGGCGGGTGAGGGGCCGTGCAGCTGCATGGGCGACTGCGGCGTGAGCGCCTGCGGCGACGGACTGTGCTGCGCTGGCGCCGGCGAGAGCGTCTGTACTTGCGCGGTCGATTGCGGCGCGAGCGCCTGCGGCGACAGCGTCTGCTGCGCCGGCGCCGGCGAGGATGCCACGACCTGCGCGGCCGACTGCGTCGCCTCCTGCGGCGACGGGGTGTGCGTCACGGGCGAGGACGCCTGCAGCTGCGCTGCCGACTGCAGCGGCGCCGTCTGCGGGGACGGCAGCTGCTGCGGCGCCGCCGGCGAGAGCCCCTGTACCTGCGCGCCCGACTGCGGCGCCTCGGCTTGCGGCGACGGAACCTGCTGCGCGGCGGCGGGGGAGAACGGCTGCGCGTGCCCCGCGGATTGCGGGCCTGCCGCCTGCGGCGACGGCGTGTGCTGCGCGGCGGCGGGCGAGGACGCCTGCAGCTGCGGCGCTGACTGCGGCGGAGGCTTCTGTGGAGACGGTCTGTGCTGCGGCGCCGCCGGCGAGGACGGCTGCTCCTGCGTCGCCGATTGCGGCGCCGGCGCGTGCGGCGATGGCGCCTGCTGCGCGACGGCGGGGGAGAACACCTGCACCTGCGCCGCCGACTGTGGCGGCGGCTTCTGCGGCAACGGCGCCTGCTGCGCGGCGGGCGGCGAGGACGCCTGCACGTGCGCGGCCGACTGCGGCGACGGCTTCTGCGGCGACGGGCTGTGCTGCGCCGCGAGCGGCGAGGACACTTGCACGTGCTCCGGGGACTGCGGGGCCGGGGCGTGCGGTGACGGTGTCTGCTGCGCGTCGGCCGGCGAGACGGCGGGAAGCTGCGCCACAGACTGCGACGCCACTTGCGGCGACGGAACGTGCGCCGCCGTCGAGGATCCCTGCGGCTGCTCCGGCGACTGCGGAACGCCGGCCTGCGGCGACGGCGATTGCTGCGCGTCGGCCGGCGAGAATGCCTGCAACTGCGGCGCGGACTGCGGCGCCGGGCTGTGTGGCGACGGGGTCTGCTGCGCCGCCGCCGGCGAGAACGGCTGCAGCTGCGAGGCGGACTGCGGCGCCGGGACCTGCGGCGACGGCACGTGCTGCGTGGCCGCCGGGGAGAACGGCTGTGGCTGCCCCGCCGACTGCCCGGCGGGCTCGTGCCCCGACGGCGTTTGCTGCCCCGCCGCCGGCGAGACGCCCTGCACCTGCTTCCAGGACTGCGGGGCGGCCTGCGGCGACGGCTGCTGCACCGGCGGCGAGAACATGATCAACTGCGCCGCGGACTGTGGGTCGTGCGGCAACGGGGTCTGCGCGGCCAACGAGAACCCCTGCACCTGTCCCACCGACTGCGGCGCGGGGACCTGCGGCGACGGAACGTGCTGCGCCGCCGGCGGAGAGAACCGCTGCAGCTGCGCCGTGGACTGCCCGCGCGTCTGCGGCGACGGCTGCTGCAGCTCGCCGCCGGAGAATTCGACGAACTGTCCCGCGGATTGCCCCTGAGCGAGCGGGCGGCCGAGCGTGCAGGAGGAAGCGTTGCTGGCGCCATGAAAGACCAGACGTCCGAGCCCGAGAGCTACGACGTGTCGTTCTTCGCCGCCGACTGCGCACTGAACCCCGTCGCACGCGTGCAACGGCACGGCGACGCGTTCCTGGTGCTCATGCCCGGCGTGCTTAGCCGACCGATCCGCGCGCAGTCCACCGACTTGGTCGGCTCCAACGAGACGCTCGAAGGAAAACTGGCGCCGGCCGGCTATCGCGTCTGCCCGCTGCGCAAGCGCGGCCTGTCGCTCAGCCCGCACGTCACCGTCGGCCGCACCGCCAACAACGACATCGTCCTGTCCGACGTCTCCGTGTCGAAGGTGCATGCGTACCTCAGGCGCGAGGGCGCCGACTACGCCGTCTTGGACGCCGGCTCGCGCAACGGCACGTTCGTCGACGAGAAGCCGGCGCCGGCGAAGGGCCGGCCGCTGCGTCTAGAAACCGGCGCGCGCGTCCGCTTCGGTACGGTAGAGGCGATGTTCCTGCGGGCGGTCGAGTTCTGGAGGTTCGTGGAAGGCCTCGCCGCCGGCCGCGCCCTACCCCGCTAGCCGCCCCCGCGGGTGGCGGCGGGGAGGATGCCGGCCTCGGCGAGAAAGGCGTGGATCTCGCCCCAGAGCGGGGCCCAGTCGGGCGGGGTGTCGTTGTGGCCGCCGTCGTAGAGGACGAGGCGCGCGCGCGGTGCGGCGCGGGCGAGGGCCTCGGCGTGGGCGACCGGGATGAGGGCGTCGTGGCGGCCGTGCACCACCAGCGTGGGGACGTCGAGGCTGCGCACGACGGCCAGGCTGTCGAAGGGGTCGAGCACGAGCGCCCGGGGGACGAAGAAGCGGCGCATCACGTCGGCGAGGCTGGTGAAGGTGGACTGCAGGATGAGCGCGGCCGGGCGCCGGCGGGCGGCGAGCGCGCAGGCGGCGCCGCCGCCGATAGAGCGGCCGTGCAGAACGACGCGAGCGGGGTCGACGTCAGCGCGGGCGACGGCGCGGTCGAGAAAAGCGACGAGGTCGGCGGTGATGGCGGCCTCCGACGGCGAGCCGGCCGAGCGCCCGTAGCCGCGGTACTCCGGCAAGAGCACGCTCACGCCCATCGCGCGGTACGGCGCCAGCGGCTCGGCCCAATAGTCGATGAGCTCGCCGTTGCCGTGCGTGAAGACGGCGATCGGCGCCGGCGCGCCGGGTGCGGCCCCGCGGCCCGGCAGGAACCACGCCTCCACCCGCCCCTCGTCGGTGTCGAGCCACCAACGCTCCAGGCCCGCGACGCCGGCGCCGGCATCGGGCGCGGCGCGCACCGCGTACCGAGGAAACGTGAAGAGCCGCTGCAGCGCAAGCACCGACGCCACGTAGACCCCTCCGAGTGCGAGTAGAACCGCCGCCGTCCACCACGCCCGCCGCCGGCGCCGCGCGGCGCGCGCCGCCATGGTCAGCTCCGACGTTATCACCGCGGGCATCGCGGCGCTTTCAACGTCCCGCGTCTCGACGGGCTTCACCATTCGGCCGGGCGCGGCGCCCCGCGGCGCCTATTCCGCCGCGCCGGCGTTCGCGGCAGCGCGCTCCAGGAGGCGGCGCGTCGCGGACGAGCCGTCGAGCGCATACAGCCTCGCGGCGAGGGCGTCGGCGTCGGCGCGGCGGCCGACACCCAGGAGGGCCTCATAGTAGACCGCCAGACGCTCCACGACGGCGGCGCGGCGGGCGTCGATCGACGCGGGCTTGGCGCCGGCGGCCTTCAGCGTGGCCTCTTGCGCGTCGTGCTCCTCCAGGGTGCGCGTCACCAGCGCGGCGACGTCGCCGGTGGCCGCCAGGAGATCGGCGTAGCGGTGCGCGTCGGCGAGCAGCGGCGCGGCCAGCGGGAGCAGCGCCTCGGCGCCGGTGGCCGTGGCGGGGCCGCCGGCGCGCAGCGTGTCGTAGAGCGCGAGCGTGCGCGTGGCCTCTCCCAGCGCCAGGTTCAGCGCCGCCACGTCGCGCGCCCCGCGCACAGCGGCGTCGCGCGCCGCTGCCGAAGGGGCACCCGCGCCGCCGGCCGCGGACAGGGCCAGGGTGGCGTCGTCGCGCCGCCGGCGCAGCTCGACCCCGGCGGCCGGCAGCTTCGGCGCCAGCGCTCCCAGACGTGGGACGACGTCGTCGAGGCGCGTCTCGGCGAACGAGGGCGTGTCGCCGCCGCGATCGAAGCACCACAGCAGCTCCGGCAGCGCCTCGGCCGGGCGGTCCTTCGCGATGAGCGCGCGCGCGTAGGCCAGGTGAGCCTCGGGGTCGGTGGCCCCGCCGCCGGCCGCAAGCTCGCCGGCACGCGTCACCGCGTCCTTGCCGTCCTTGGCGGCGTCCAGCGCGGCCAGCAGCACCGCGGTCTCGCGCGAGCCGACCAGCCGCTCGACCTCAGTGCCGTCCGCCCGCAGCACCAGGACGGTGGGGAATCCGCGCACGTCGTAGCGCTTGGCCGTGGAGCGATCCTCCTCCGCGTCCACGCGCACTCCCACGGCGTGCGCCCCCATCCAGGCGCGCACGCGCGCGTCTTTCCAGGCGGTCTCGTCCATCACCTTGCAGGGCTTGCACCACTTCGTGAAGAAGTCGACGACGACGACGCGGTGCGACGCGGCGGCGGCCGCCAGCGCGGCATCGACGCGGAGGTCCGTGAAGGCGGAGCCACGCCGCGGCGCGGTGCTCGCGGCTCCACGGCCGTGGGGGCCTCGCGCGGCGCACGCCACCAAGAGCGCCGTGGCCGCCGCTGCGGCGGCGCCCCGGCGCAGTCCAAGGCGCTGCATCCGTGCAGTCTGCCGCGCGGGCGGCGGCGAGGCAACGCGCGAAAGCGGAGGGGACTGCCGATCCGCGGGCGCCGTGTTATGACACGCCCGTGCACGTCGCCTGCGTCCGGATGGATTTCCACATCCCTGGGTGTCGATCGCTAAAGGAGAAGCGTGGCGTGGTCAAGCGGCTGGTGGAGCGCACGCGCGCGCGCTTCAACGTCACGATCGCCGAGGTGGCGGACAACGATCTGCACCAGCGCGCTTGTGTGGGGTTCGCCGTGGTGGGCAACGAGGTCGCGTTCGTGACGGAGGTCGCCGACAAGGTGCGCGCGTCGCTGCGCGGCAGCGGGCTGGCCAACGTCATCGACGACCGCCTGGAGATAGTGACCCTCTGATGGCGAGCCGGCGCGCGGAGCGGGTAGGGCACGAGGTGCGGGCGGTCATCGCCGAGCTGCTGCTGCGCGAGGCGCGCGACCCGGCCATGGCGACCATCGTCGTCACGGGCGTGAAGGTGACGGCGGACCTCGGGCTCGCGCGGGTGTACTATCGCCTGCTGCTGGCGGAGGGGGAGCTGGAGCGCGGGAGGCGGGGTGCCGCCCGCGGGCTCCGCCGGGCCACCGGCTGGATGCGCAGCGAGGTGGGCAAGCGACTCGGGCTCCGGACGACCCCGGCGCTCGCGTTCCACTACGACGAAGGACAGGATCGAGCCATGCGGGTCAGCACGCTGTTGAAGGAGATCGGGGCGGGTGACGGCGGTCCGGCGCTCGACGAGGCGGCGCGCGCCCGGCGCGAGGACGACGACGACCTCGGCGACGGCGACGAGGGCGACGAGGACGACGACGGCCTCGGCGACGACGACGAGGAAGAGGGCTATGGCGAGCCCCCTGACGACACCGACTGAGCCCGACGCGACGGCGGGCGCGCCGCCCGAGCGTCAGGCAGTCCTGCGGCAGGTCTGCGACCTCGTGCGTGCCCGGCGATCGTTCCTGGTGACGACGCACCGGGCTCCCGACGGGGACGGCATCGGCACGGGCACGGCGCTGGCAAACCTGCTGGCGGCGCTGGGCAAGGAGGTCGTCTGCTACGACGTCGACCCCGTGCCCTACACGCTGCGCTTCCTGCCGGGTGCGGATCGCTGGGTCCAGGCGCTGCCGCCGGGGAAGTCGTTCGACGCCACCTTCGTGGTGGACACCGGCGATGTCGCGCGCTGCTTTCCTCCGGGGGCGCCCGTCCCGCTGCACCGCCTCGGCGTGAAGGTGCTCGTCGACCATCATCTGACGCAGAAACCGTTCGCCGACGTCGAGCTGCTCGACGTGGACGCCGCCGCCAACGGGTTGCAAGTCTGGGACCTCGTCCGCGCGCTCGACGTGGCGCTGACGCGCGACGTGGCGCTCGGCATCTACGTGTCGATCCTCGCCGACACGGGAAACTTCCGATATTCGTCCACCGACCCGCGCGCGCTGCGGGCGGCCGCGGCGATGGTCGACGCGGGCGTGGATCCCTGGGAAGTGACCGTGCACCTGCACGAGAGCCATCCGGCGGCGCGCTGGCGGCTGCTCGGGCGTGTGCTGGAGACGCTCGCGGTCTCCTCCGACGGCCTCTGCGCCTCGCTGCTCGTGCGCCGCGCCTGGGTCGAGGACGCGCTGGCCGGCGCCGGACCCGGACAGGAGAGCAACTTGACCGACGGGTTCGTGAACTACGCGCGGGCGATCGTCGGCGTGGAAGTGGCGGTGGAGCTGAGCGAGGCGGATGCAGACGCGACGCGCTGGCGGGCGAGCTTCCGCTCGCGCGGGGGCGTCAACGTCGCTCGGGTCGCCGAAACGTTCGGTGGCGGCGGGCACCACAATGCCGCAGGCGTCGAGCTCTCCGGCACGCTGGACGAGGTGCGCGAGCGCGTTCACGCCGCGGTGCGCGCGGCCATGCAGGAGGCGGGTCTTGGCTGAGAGGCGGCGCTTCTTTCGTTTCGAGCCGGCGGCGAGCTTCGCCGACGCCATCATCCAGCAGGTGGCCGGCCTCATCACCGAGCACGGCTGGGAGGTGCGCGGCTGGCGCGTGGATCTCAAGAACGACGCCGGGCGCATCGTCTTGCCGCTGGTCTACGACGACGGCTCCGGGCAAGAATGCATTGCCTACATCCAGACGGGCTTTTGGGACCCGGTCGCGCGCGAGGACATCGAGATCTGGATGACGGTGCTTCGCGCTTCCCCGCGGCGCGACGCGTTCGTCACCGTCTGGGGCGACCGCGACCCGCCTCCCTTCGTGCTCGAGCTGATCGAGCCGCCGCGCCCTGCCTGAGCCGCCGTTGAGCCTGGACGGCGTCCTCGTCGTCGACAAGCCGCCGGCGCGCACGAGCTTCGCGGTGGTGCACGAGGTGCGCCGCCTGACCGGTGCGACCAAGGCCGGGCACGCGGGCACGCTCGACCCGATGGCCACCGGAGTGCTGGCGGTCTGTCTGGGTGAGGCGACCAAAGCCGCCGCGTTCCTGCTCGCCGACGAAAAAGAGTACGAGGCCGAGGTGGTGCTGGGCGCACGCACCGACAGCGACGACGCCGAGGGGGCGGTGGTGGAGACGCGCCCGCTGCCGGCGGCGCTGGACGAGGCGCGCGTGGCCGCGGCGCTGGCGGCGTTCCTCGGCCCGCAGCGCCAGCGACCTCCGCAGATCAGCGCGGTGCACGTGCAGGGACGACGCGCCTACCAGCGCGCGCGCGCCGGCGAGGAGGTCGACCTCGCCGAGCGCGACGTCGTGGTCCACGCGCTGGAGCTGCGCGCCTTCGCGCCGCCGCGGCTGCGCCTGCGCGTGCATGCGTCGAAAGGGTTCTACGTGCGCGCGCTGGCACGCGACCTGGGCGCCGCGCTCGGCACCGTCGCCCACCTCGGCGTCCTGCGCCGCACGCGCAGCGGCGCCTTCGCCATCGCCCAGGCGCTGCCGCTCGAAGAGATCGCCAGGCGGTGCGCGGCCGGCGCGCCGCTGCCGTTGGTCTCCTGCGCCGAGGCGCTCGCCGGGCTACCCTTGGTCGCGCTCGACCGCGCCGCCGCCGTCGCCGTGCGCACCGGGCGCCCGCCGCGCGCCGCCGACCTGCGCGCCCAGGCCCCCGCCGTTCCGGCCGGCGCCGCCGACGCGCGTCTGGTCGACCCCGACGGGCGGCTCGTCGCCGTCGTCGCCCTTCCGCCAGCCGCCGCGGGTGCCTCCGCCGCGGGCGCCGCGGCGGACGAGCTGGCGACGATCCGCCGCGTCTTCTTCGCAAACGTACGCTAGTGCTACTTGCACTCGTCCGGAAAGACGAATCCCGGCATCGAGGAGAACGAGGGCATCGCCTCGCGGAGGGCGTCCAATCCCATCTTGCAACTTTCGTCCGCGCCGGCGCCGGCCGGGACGAGCGTCTTCTCCATCTCCAGCGCCGCTTTCTCCATCGCGTCTCCGGCCTCTCTTGCGCCGGAGAAGCTCGACGCGCCGTAGGCACGCGCCAGCCCGTGCAAGCAGCTGGCGTAGCGCGCGCAGGCGCCGCTGCCGGCGGGCGCAGGCTTCGCCTCGACCACCGCCGTCGCGGGGCCGTCAGGCGCGAAAGGCGCGGGCGGGGTCGGCGCGACCCCCGTCTTCTCGCCGAAACCCGGGAAACTCCCGAGCCCCAGGTCCATCACGCCCGGCCCTTCCTTGCGCGCCCATTTGGCCACGTCGGCGAGCACGTCTTCGCCGAGGTCGACCGTCAGGAGCACGTCGGTGCCGGACGCGCGCGACGCGTAGGCCTCGTACACGGCGCGCAGCCAGGGCACGTGCTCGTGCAGCGCCTTGGCCTCCTTGCCCAGCGCGCGCACCGCTTCGTCGAGCGCCTCGGCCACGCCCGACGCGTCCTCGGCTTTCTTGAAGCCCAGGCGCGCCCCGACGTGCACGCCTTTCGCGGCGACGACCGACACCGTCGCGTCCGTCGCGTCGTCGAGCCCCTTGAGCGGCCCGTGCCGGAGCGCGTCTTCGACGACGTCGTTCGTCGCGGCCGCGGCCCAGAGTGCCGCGCCACCCTCCACGCGCTTCACGGCCGCCGCCAAGGCCGAATCCGTCGCGGCGCTCTTCCCCCGGCCGGCGCGCAGCCCGGCCACCGCCTCGACGGCGTCGGGGGAGCCCACGACCAACGTGCGCTCGTCGGCGAGGAACAGGGAGAACGCTCCCGTGCCCACCGCCAGCGTGTCATGGAGGACCAAGTCCGGCGCTGCTTTGCGCTCGTAGATCTTCGCCCCCCACATTTCCTCGTGATCGAGGTCGCCGGCCTTCGACTCCACCCAGTCCACCAGGCCTTCTTCGTCGAACCGCGCGCCCGCTGCCGCGGTGATAACGGCCACTACTTCCGGATCGCCGCGCTTGGGCACCGTCACGCCCACGACCACCGTCGCCAGCTCCAGCAGCGGATCGAGGCCGAGCTTCTTGCGCAGCTCGTTGCGCGCGTCGTCGATCGCCTCGAAGGGCGCGCGGGACGCCTCGTCCTTCGACCACTTGTGCACCAGTGTCTCGCCGTCGGCCCACGGCGCGCTGGCGCGCGCCGCGGCGAGGTCGAGGCCCACCACGAGCCGCACGTCGGAAGGCAGGATCTTCAGCGCCGCGCTGCCGGCCGGCGCGCCGCCACAACCGGCCACCAGCGCCGCCGCCGCCCCTGCCGCCGCCGCGGCCAGCATGGCCGCCACGGCCGCTCGCCACGCCGCGGGTCCCGCCGCGCTCGCCGTCGTCCCGTCGCGTCCAGCCTGCCTCATGGAGCGCACAGTATACGGCGGGGCGGGCGCCGCGCGCCGTCGTTGACACTCCGTCGGGCCAGGGTCCACGATTCGCCCCCAGGAGGCGGCATGGCGACAAAGTGTGGCGCGGGCTTCTCGAAGGCGACGGCGTCGGCGACCGCGGGGCGCGAGGCGGCGCAGGCGGCCATGCAGGGCCTCGGAGGAGGCGCCGACATCGTCTTCGTCTTCTGCTCCACAAACCACGATTACGCGCAGATCCTGCAGGGCGTGCGCGGCGTCACCGGCAAGGCGCCGCTCATCGGCTGCTCCACGTCGGGCGAGTTCACCCACACCGACGTCGGCCACGGGACGGTGTCGGTGATGGCCGTACGTTCCGACACCATGCGCTTCCGCACCGGCTTCGGGCGCGGCCTCAAGGCGAACCAGCGCCAGGCCGCCGCCGACGCGCTCAAGGGGTTCACGCAGGAGCATCGCGCCGCGCGCGCCGAGGGCATGACGCACGCCACCGTGTTCGTCTGCACCGACGGCCTCGCCGGCCGCGGCGAAGACCTCGTCGAGACCATCCACGCCGAGACCGGCATGCTCGCCCAGGTGGTGGGCGGCGCCGCCGCCGACGACGCTAAGTTCGTCCGCACCGACGTCTTCTTCGACGACGCAGCCCACACCGACGCACTCGCCGTCGCCTACGCCTTCTCGCGCTCGCCCATCGGGCTCGGCGTCCGACACGGCCTGAACGCCGGATGCGACACGATGATCGTCACCAAGGCCACCGACAACCTCGTCAAGGAGATCGACGGCAAGCCCGCCATCCAGGCGTACGAGAAGTTCGCCAGCGCGCGCGGCGAGAGGGCCGAGTTCGACAAGGGGCGCGAAGGGTTCATGATCGTGCACGAGCTGGGCATGCTCACCCCTACCGGCGAGTACAAGATCCGCGCTCCGCTGAAGGCCAACGACGACGGGTCGCTGGGGATGGCGGCGGAGGTACCCACCGGCGCGGCCGTCTCCATCATGGAGGGCACGAAGGGCGGGCTCGTCGCCGCCGCGGAGCTGGCGGCGCGCAGCGCGATGGCCAACCTGGGCGGCGCGCGCCCCGCCGGCGTGCTGGTGTTCGACTGCATCTGCCGGCGCATCTTCCTCGGCGACGAGTACAAGCGCCAGGTGGAAGCGTTCCGCGGCGTGGTCGGGCAGGACGTGCCGATCGTCGGCTGGGAGACCTACGGCGAGATCGCCATGACGCCCAGCCAGCAGACGGGCTGGCACAACTCCACCACCGTGCTGGCCATCCTGCCGCGGTAGGCCGAAGAGACCGTGAGCGAAAGGCCCGACCCGAAGGAGCGCGGCGCGACGCGCCGGCGCGCCGACCCCTGGCTGGAGCGACTCGCCGAGGTGGTCGAGGCCGTGGCCGGCGGCAACGACAACGGCATGGACGCCGAGCTGCCGGCACCGGCGGGCGACGACCCGCGCGCCGCGCGCCTGCACCGCGCTCTGCTCGACCTGCTGGCGGCGCACCGCCGCACGGCCGCGGCCGGCGCAACGGCGGCGCGCCTCAACGCCGTCGGGCAGGAAGTGGCGGCGACGACGCCCGAGCTTCTGGCGGTCGCGCGCCAGCAGGCCGCCGCCGCCGGACAGCAGGCCACCGCCATCAGCGAAATCACGACCACCGTGGAGGAGCTGAACGAGGTCGCCGTCCAGAACGTCGAGAAAGCCGAAGGCATCATCGCGATCGCCGAGCAGAGCGAGGCCATCTCTCAGGACGGCCAGCGCGACGTCGTGGCGGCCGTCGACGGCATGGACAAGCTCCGCCAGCAGGTGGAGCTCATCGCCGCCAAGATCCTCGACCTGACCGAGCGCACGCAGCAGATCGGCGAGATCATCGCCACCGTGAACGAGATCGCCGAGCAATCGAAACTGCTGGCGCTCAACGCCTCCATCGAGGCGGCAAAGGCGGGGGAGCACGGACGCGGCTTCGCGGTCGTGGCTCTGGAGATCCGGACCCTCGCGGAGCAGTCCAAGCAGGCCACCCGCCAGGTGAGGTCGATTCTCGGCGAGATCCAGAAGGCCAGCCACAGCGCCGCGCTGGTGACCGAGGAGGGCTCCAAGGCGGCAGGCGAGGGAAGCGCCAAGGTGCGGCGCATCGGCGAGCGGCTTGGGCAGCTCGTCTACGTCATCACCCAGACGACGCGCGCGGCGCGGCAGATCACCGGCGCCATGAAGCAGCAGTCCATCGGGCTCGATCAGATCTCGCACGCCATGAAGCAGATCAACCTGGCGACCCAGGAGACCAAGGTGACCGTGGAGCAGGCGGAGGCGGCCCTCGACCGCCTCACGCGGCTCACCGAGCAAATCCGGAGCGTGGATCGAGAGGAATGACGTGTCCGACGCCGTCAGCCTCCTGCTCGTGCACATGGGCGCGCGGCCGTGCGGCATCCCCTGCGAGCACGTCGTGGAGATCGTCCCGCGCGTGAACCTCAGCCAGCTTCCCGACGCGCCGGCCGGCGTGCTGGGCGTGATCAACCTGCGCGGGCGCGTGGTGCCGGTCATGGACATCCGCCCGCGCGTGGCAGGCGCGGCGGCGGGGACGCCGCCGCCGTACCAGCACCTCGTGATCGTGGAGGCGCACGGCCGGCAGATCGGGCTCGCGGTGGACGAGGTGAACGACGTGCTCGACGTGCCGCGCGCCGCAGTGGAGCGGCCCGGGGAGCTGGCCGGCGTGCACCTGCCGGGCGTCGTGCGCGTCCGCGACGACCTCGTGCTGGTTCTCGGGCCCGACGACTTCAATCCCGGTCATGCCGGCGCCTGAGGAGATCAGGGCCGCGGGGCGGCAGCTCGCCGCCGTCGCCGGTGCGCGTACCGGGCTGCGCGTCGGCGAGCGCAACGAGGAGACCCTGGGCCGTTTCGTGCTGGGGCGCCTGCAGGACCTGGGCGTGTCCATCGACGAGTACGCCGCGCTGGTTCGGCAGGGGTCGCCGCTCAGTGGCGAGCTGGAGAGGCTGACGCGGGCGCTGACCGTGGGCGAGACGTACTTCTTCCGCGGTCCGGCGCAGTTCGACGTCTTGCGCGCGCACATCCTGCCCGAGCTGGTGGAACGGCGCCGGGCACAGGCGGTGCTGCGGCTGGCGAGCGCCGGCTGCGCCACCGGCGAGGAGGCCTACTCGCTGGCGATCCTGCTACACGAGACGGTGCCGGAGCTGGAGAGGTGGCGCGCGTCGGTGCTGGGCGTGGACGTGAATACTGCCGCGCTACGACAGGCGGCTCAGGGGGTGTACGGCGAGTGGTCGCTGCGCGACGTCCGCGAGCTCGTACGCCGGCGCTGGTTCCGGCGCGAAGGAAAGGGCTGGCGTCTCGCACCCGAGCTGCGTGCGCGCGCCCGCTTCCATTACACGAACCTCGTCATCGACCCGCTGCCGGCACCGGCCCTCGGCCTGGTGGCGATGGACCTCGTGCTCTGCCGCAACGTCCTGTTCTACTTCGAGCCCGACGTGGGGGCCCGCATCGCCGAGAAGCTCGCCCGCTGCCTCGCGCCGGGCGGCTGGCTGCTGTTCGGCAGCTCGGACCTGTCGATCGGGCAGGTCCCGGGTTGCGACACGATCGCGTTCGGCGAAGTGGCCGCGTTCCAACGCCGGCCGGCGGCCGCCACGTCCAGGTCAGGGGCAGGCTCCGCCATCTCGTCCACGCCGCCTGACGGGCGCGTGGGCGCTGACACGGGCACCGGCCCGACGACGACGAGGGCTCCTCTGCCGGAACCGACGCCGCTGCCGAGGCCGGCGACTCGCACGCCTACACCCACACCGGTGCCGCGCGCGGGCGAAACGTCCGACGCCGCGCTACGCCGCGCCCAGGCCCTGGCCGACGGCGGCGACTTCAGCGCCGCGGTTGCCGCCTTCGACGCCGTGCTGCAAGCCTGGCCCGAGCTCGCCCGCGCCCACGCGCTGCATGGCTTTCTGCTCGTCGAGCTCGGCTCCCCCGAAGCGGGCCTGGACGCGTTTCGCCGCTGCCTGTATCTCGACCCGGCGATGCTGCTCGCTCACGCGGGCATGGCGCTCGTCGGCATGCGGCTCGGGCTGCACGAGCTGTGGCAGCGCCACGCCGCGCGGGTGCGTGCCCTGGCGGCGCCGCTCGGCGACGACGTGGCGGTCGACGGCTGGGAGGGGATGACCGCGGGCCGTCTGCTGCGGCTCTTGGAGGAGCAGGCGCCGGTCGCCGACGACGAGGGCGAAGGAGCACGCTGGTGAGCGACGTGTTCGACCGCCTCCATCGGTCGCTGGCGCGCCTGCGCGCGCGCATGGACGCGGGCGGCGCCTTGGCGGCGCCCGAGCTGGAGGCGCGCACGCTGCGCGACCGCACCGAGCGCATTGCCCGCGCCCCGCTGCGCTACGAGCGCGTGGCGGAGGCGATCCCCTGCATCGTGTTCGAACGCTGGGGACGGCGCTATGCCGTGCGGCTGGAGGCGCTCGCCGGAGTGGGCCCCCTGCGCGCGGTCGCCCACGTGCCGGGCACGCCCGAGGCGTACCTCGGCGTCACCGATCGCCGCGGCCGTGTCGTCGCGGTGGTGGACCTGCCGCGACTGTTCGGCGCGGAAGCCGCGCCCGGCGCGGCGGCTCCGCCCGCGCCGCGCTGGCTATTGCTGGCGGCGCAGCCGGACGTGATGGCGGGCGTTGCCGCCGACGAGCTCTGGGACATCGTGGACGTCAACCCGTCGTCGCTGGCGCGCGCCATGCCGACGTTCCCTGCGCTGGCGCAGCGCCACACCATCGGCGTGATGGAGGATCGCACCGTCGTGCTCAACCTCGGCGCGTTGCTGGCCGACCGCGCTCTGCGCGTGGACGAGCGATGAAGTTCGACGACTCCGCCTACGCGCAGCTGTGCGATTCGCTGCGCCAGGAGGCGGGCGAACAGGTGGAGCACATCGGCGCGGTGCTGCTGACGCTGGAGCGCGGCGAGCCGGGCGCGCCGCGCGAGAAGCTGCTCGACGACGCGTTTCGCCAGGCGCACAACCTGAAGGGCGCCGCCAGCTCGCTCGCTTTCGGCGTCACCGCTCACCTTGCGCACGAGATCGAGTCGATGCTCGCCGCCCTGCGCCGCGGGACCATCGCCGACCCGCGCCGTGCGTACGACGCGTTGCACGGGAGCCTCACCGCCGTGGCGGCGGCGCTCGCCGCCGACCCCGCCGGCCCGGTTCCACCGGTGGTGAAAGACGCGCTCGATGTGCTGGGTGCCGCGCTGGCTGCGGCGGGCGCCCCTGATCCCTCCGCGACGCCGGTGCCGGTCTCCTCGGCGGGCGCCGCTACGAGCGCGGTGTCCAAGGCGCCGGCCCTGCCGCCGTCGCAGTCTTCGGTGTCGTCCGTGTCGGCTGTTTCTCCGGTGCCGGGCGCACCGCCGTCGCCGCCCGCCGCCCCGTCCGAGGCGCCCAGGACCTCGCTCGGGCCGCCCGGGGCGGCGGCCGTCCCGGCGGCGCCGGCGGCGCCCGCCGACGAGTCGCTGCGTGTCTCCACGCGCAAGCTGGGCGCGCTGATGTCGCAGGTCGGCGAGCTCCTCGCCGCCCGCCTGCGCACCGACCAGCGCCTGGCCGAGCTGCGCGGCGTCCTCGCCGCCGAGCAGATGCGTCTCGATCGCCGTGCCGCCCTGCGCCAGGTGCTGCGTGACGACGCGCCACCGCGCCAGGACCGCTTTACCCGCCGCCTCGGCGAGGCCATCAGCGGGGGATTCGACGACCAGAAGGAGCTGGTTCGCCGCCTGCGCGACCTAGTGCGCGCCTTCGAAGCCGACGCCCTGCAGTCGACCATTCTCTCCGGCGAGCTCCAGGAAGACATCCGCCGCATTCAGACCTTCCCGCTCGCCTCGGTGCTCGACCCCTTGCCGCGCGCGCTACGCACCCTGGCCCGAGCCGCCGGCGTGGAAGTCGAGCTCGTCGTCGAGGGGGCCGAGCTGGAGCTAGACAAGAAGGTGCTCGACGAGCTGCGCGACCCGCTCAACCACCTGCTACGCAACGCCGTCGATCACGGCATGGAGGCCCCCGCCCGCCGCGCGGCCGCCGGCAAGCCCGCGCGTGGCACCATCGTGATCCGTGCCGAGCATCGCGGCGACTCCATCATGATCACCGTCGCCGACGACGGCCCGGGTGTCGACCTCGAAGGCGTTCGCCGCGCCGCAGTGGCGCGCGGCCTCCTGGGCGCCGCGCAGGCGACCGAGGCGCCCGAGCCCCGCTTGCTCGAGCTGCTGTTCGCACCCGGGCTCACCACACGCGACGAAGCGACGGGCCTCTCCGGGCGCGGCGTCGGCCTCGACTCGGTGCGCACGAACGTCGAGCGCCTGCGCGGCTCCGTCCACGTCGACACGCGCGCCGGCGCCGGGACTACCTTCTCCATCGTCCTCCCGCTCACCATATACGTGGTGCACGCCCTCATCGTGCGCTGCGGCGATCACACGCTCGCGCTGCCCATCTCCTCCATCCAGCGCATCATGCGCGTCGCCCCCGCCGACGTGCTGGAGGTGGAGGGTGCCGGCGCCGTCGTCGTCGACGGCCGCCCGGTCGCCTTGGTGCGCCTGGCGTCCCTGCTCGGCATCGCCGGCGACGAGCGCCCGCGCAGCGAGCGCCTCCCGGTCGTGGTCATCGGCGCCGGCGAGACGCGCTGCGCGCTCGCTGCCGACGACATCGTCGGCGACCAAACGGTCCTGGCCAAGAGCCTGGAGCCGCCGCTGGCGCGCATCCGCAACATCGCCGGCGCCACGATCCTGGGCGACGGCAGCGTAATCCTCATGCTCAACCCGTTCGACCTCCTGCGTTCGGCGTCGGCGCGCGAGGCGCGCGCCGCCGGCCTGGGGCTCCGTCTCGGCGCCGCGCCGGTGCGCCCGCGCCTGCTCCTCGCCGACGACTCCTACACCACGCGCGCGCTGGAGCGCTCCGTCCTCGAGCTCGCCGGCTTCGACGTCACTGCCGTCGCTGACGGCCAGGAGGCGCTGGCGGCATTGGAGCGCACCGCGTTCGACGTCGTGGTCAGCGACGTCTCCATGCCGCGCGTCGACGGCCTGGCGCTGTGCGCGCGCGTGCGCGCGGAGAGCCGCCATCGCACCGTGCCCGTGGTCCTGGTCACTTCGCTCGCGACCGACGAAGATCGCCGGCGCGGGCTGGAGGCCGGCGCGGACGCCTACATCGTCAAGAGCGAGTTCGATCACGAGAAGCTCGTGCACAAGCTCCACGAGCTGCTGGGGAGGTGAGTGTGGCGCTGCGCGTGCTCGTGGTCGACGACTCGCCGGTGATGCGCAACATCCTGCGCGCCTATCTGGTGGGGCTCGACCTCGAGTTCGACTTCGCCGGCAGCGGCGAGGAGGCGTTGAGCAAGCTCGCCGCCGCGCCCGCGGACCTGCTGGTGACCGACGTCGTCATGCCGGGCATGGACGGGCTCGAGCTGGCGCGACGCGCCCGCGCGCTTTCCGGCCCCAAGCGCCCGCTGCGCGTACTGCTCATCTCCGGGCAGAAGACCCTTGTGGAGAGCGACTTCCTGCGCGACGGCACCGCGGAGGCCTTCCTCGCCAAGCCCGTCGATCCCGACAAGCTGCGCGCGCTGATAACGACGCTGGCGTCCGCGCGCCCGGTCCGCCCCGACGCCACGCCCCCCTCGCCCGCGGCCGGCGGGCGCATCCGCGTGCTCGTGGCCGACGACACGGAGGTCGGGCGCACCATCCTCGCGCGCATCATCAACGCCGACCCGTCGCTCCTGCTGGTCGGCTTGGCGCGCGACGGCGGCGAGGCCGTGGAGATGGCGGTGCGCGAGCACCCACAGATAGTGCTCCTCGACGCGCTGATGCCGGGGCTCGACGGTCTCGCCGCTACCCGCCGCATCATGGAGCGCGCGCCCACGCGCGTGGTGATCTTCACCGAGCACGAGTCGGCGCGCGCCACCACCGCCGCGTTCGAGGCCACGCGCGCCGGCGCGCTCGAGGTTCTGGCGCGCCCGCGCTTCGGCGACCCTACCGGCCCCGAGGCCACCGCCTTCCGCGAAACGCTGAAGATGCTCGCCGAGGTCCCGGTGATCCGGCGCGTGGCGCGCGCCCCGGATGGCGTGCGCCGATCAACCACGACTCGCCCGCCGCCGCCGCGCTCCGCCGCCGCCGGCGCGCCGGTCGTGTCGGTGGTGCGGCGCGGCGCGGTCGCCATCTGCACCTCCACCGGCGGCCCGGCGGCCCTCGCCAAGCTCTTGCCGGCCATCGCTCCGGTCCTCGACCGCGCCGCCGTGCTGCTCGTGCAGCACTTACGGGCCGGGTTCGACGTGGCGCTGGTCGACTGGCTGCGCGCGATCAGCGGCCTTCCCGTGACCCTCGCGCAGGAGGGCACGCCGCTGCTCCCCGGCGCCGTTCTGTTCGCCCCGGACGGACACCACCTCGTGGCCGCCTCGCGCGACCGCGCCAGCCTGCTCGATTCCGCTCCGCTGCGCGGCCACCGTCCGAGCGGCACGCCCCTCTTCGAATCGGTCGGCCGCGCCTTCGGCACCGCCGCGGTGGGCGTCATCCTCACCGGCATGGGCGACGACGGCGTGGAGGGTCTGCGCGCCCTGCGCGAAGCCGGCGGCATCGTCCTCGCCCAGTCGCCCGACTCCTGCGTCGTCCCCGGGATGCCGGGCGCCGCCATCGCCCACGGGCTGCCCCACGCCGTACTGCCGCTGGAAGAGCTGGCCGCCGAGATCCTCGCTCGTCTGCCCGCCTGACCGCGCCGGAAAACGCCGCCGGCACCGGCAGCGACCGGCGCCCGCACTTCACCCGCAGGCGCCGGTTGGCGATACTCGCGGCGTGCGAGTGAACGACGTCGTCGCCGAGCGCTTCGAGCTGCTCGCCGTGGCGGGGCAAGGCGGGATGGGCACCGTCTGGCGCGCCCGCGACCGCGTCGACGGCGCGCTGGTCGCTCTGAAAGTCCTCGCCGACGACGACGCCCAGGACTCCGCGGCGGAGCGGTTCGTCCGCGAGACGCAGGTGCTCGCGGCGCTGCGCCATCCGGGTATCGTCCGCTACGTCGCCAGCGGGCGCACGCCCGAGTCGGGACCGTGGATGGCCATGGAGTGGCTGGAGGGCGAGGACCTGACAGCGCGCCTGCAGCGCGGGCGGCTGCCCGTGGCGCAGGCCGTGGAGCTGGTGCGCCAGGCCGCCGCGGCGGTGGGCGCAGCCCACGCGCGCGGCATCGTCCACCGCGACCTCAAGCCCAGCAATCTGCTGCTGGCGGGCGGCGACGTGGCGCGTGTGAAGGTGGTCGACTTCGGCGTGGCGCGCGACGCGACGCGCGCGACCCTGACGCAGACCGGAACGCTCGTCGGCACGCCCGGCTACATGGCGCCCGAGCAGGTGCGCGGCGAGGCGATCGACCCGCGCGCCGACGTGTTCTCACTCGGCTGCGTCCTGTTCGAATGCCTGACGGGCCGCCCCCCCTTCGTGGCCGACCACATGGTCGCGCTCCTGTTCCGCATCGTCGTCCAGGAGCCGGAAGCGCCGAGCGAGCTGTGCGCGGAAGTCCCACCTGCGCTCGACGCATTCGTGGCGCGGCTCATGGCCAAGGAGCCCGCCGCGCGGCCGGACGACGGCGCGGCCGTCGCCACCGCCCTGGAGGCGGTTCTCGACGGGGAGTCCGCCTGGACCGAGCACCCTACCGGCGAGACCCGCCGCGGCGTGCCGGCCGCGCCGCGCCGGCCGCCGTCCTCGGGCCTCACGCGCGCCGAGCGCCGCATCGTGTGCTTGGTGCTGGCGACTCCCCCGCGGCGCGCCGCCGCCGCCGCCGCCGCCCTCGACCCCACCGTCGACGCGGCCGCACCTTCCGGCGTCTCCGCGCCGCTGGCGACCCTCGCCGGACGGCTGGGTGCGCGCGTGGAGCAGCTCCCCGACGGCTCGGTGCTCGGGGTGCTGGACAGCGGCGGCAGTGCCGCCGACCTGGCCGCTCGCGCGGTCCGCTGGGCACTCGCGCTGCGCGCCGAGCAGCGCGACGCCGCGGTATCGGTTTGCACTGGCCGCACGCCCACGGGGCGCAGCGCCCCCTTCGGCCCCGTGCTCGACCGTGCCACGAGCCTGGCGCGCGCGGGCGGCCCTCACGTGCGCGTCGACGAGACGACCGCCGGGCTGCTCGACTCGGCCTTCGTCGTCGGCGGCGACGCCGACGGACTCGTGCTGGCGGGAGAGAGCGACACCGCCGATCCGTCGCGCACGCTGCTTGGCCGCCCGGCGCCGTTCGTCGGGCGCACGCGCGAGATGTCGCTGCTGTCGGCGCTGTACGACGAGTGCGTCGAGGAAAGCCTGGCGCGGGCGGCGCTGGTGCTGGGCGCGGCGGGCGCGGGGAAGTCGAGGCTTCGTCACGAGCTGGTTCAGGCGCTCGCGCACGGGTCGCGTCCGCCGCAGATATGGCTGGGCCGCGCCGATTCCGTCGCCGCCGGCGCACCGCTCGGAATGATCGCCCAGGCCGTCCGGGGCGCCTGCGGCGCGCTCGAGGGAGAGCCGGCCGAGGTTCGCCGCCGCAAGCTGCGCGCGCGCGCCGGCCGCCACCTCGGCGCGTCGGACCAGGCCCGTGTGGCCGAGTTCCTGGGCGAAGCTTGCGGCGCGCCCTTTCCCGATGAGGACAGCGTGCAGCTGCGAGCAGCACGGCGCGATCCGGTGTTGATGGGCGACCAGGTGCAACGCGCTTTCGAGGATCTCATCGACGCCGAGGCCGCCTCCGGTCCGCTCCTGCTGGTGCTCGAGGACTTGCACTGGAGCGACAACGCCAGCGTCACGCTGGTGGATCGACTGTTGCGCAACCTCGCCCATCGCCCTCTCTTCGTGCTAGGCGCCGGCCGCCCGGAGACCACCACGATCTTTCCGCGCCTCTGGGCGGAGCGCGCCGTCACGCACGTGGCGCTCGGACGCCTGCTGGGCCGCGCCGCCCGCGCGCTCGTCCAGGCCACGCTCGGCGACGCCGCCACCGAGCAGCGCGTGCAGCGCATCGTCGACCGCGCCGACGGCAACGCCTTCTTCCTCGAGGAGCTGATTCGCGCGGCCGCAGAGGGGCGCTGGGACCACCTTCCCGAGACGGTGGTGGCGGTGGCCGAGGCGCGCCTCGCCGGGCTCGAGCCCGAGGCCCGGCGCCTCCTGCGCGCCGCGAGCGTCTTCGGGTTGACGTTCCCGGCGGCGGCGCTGGGGACGCTCCTCGGCGAGCCGTCCGCGCACCACGACACCGAGGCGTGGCTGCAGACCCTCTGCGAGCGCGAGCTGCTCGTGCCGGCCGCGGCCGGTCGCGCCGGCGCCGCCGTCGCGGAGGTGGGCTTCCGGCACGCGTTCCTGCGCGAGGCGGCCTACGCCATGCTCACCGAGGAGGACCGGCGGCTGGGCCATCGCCTCGCCGGCTCTTGGCTGGAAGGGCGCGGCGGCGCGGAGGCGCGCGCCGTCGCGGAGCATTTCGAGCTGGGGCAGGACCGCGCCGCGGCGGGCCGCTGGTGGGGCCGGGCGGCCGCCGACGCACTGCGCGCAAACGACCTCGCCGGCGCGGTGGGGCACGCCGAGCGCGCGGTGGTCTGCGGCGCGGCTGGTGAGTCGCTGGGCGCGCTGCGGGCGCTGCAAGCGGACGCGCAGATGTGGCGCGGCGACAACGCCGCGTGCGAGCAGGCGGCGCACGAGGCCCTGACGTTGCTGCCACCCGGCGCGGCGGCCTGGTTCCGCGTGGCGATGCGGCTCGGGACGGTGATGACGCGGCTCGGCCGCGGCGCCGACCTCGAGGCGCTGGCAGCGTCGGTGCGCCCCGTGCCGCCGTGCGACGGCGCCGCGCGCCTGGCGCGCGCGACCGGGCTGGCGGTGCTGGCTTCCAACCTGTTCATCTCCGGGCGGCACGCGCCCGCCGAGGCGCTGCTCGAGGACGTCGCGCCCGCGGCGCGGGCCTTCGAGGCCCACGAGCCCGGCGTGGGCTCGGCCCTGCACACCGCGCTCGGCTCCCGCGCGCTGGCCTCCGCCGACCTCGAAGGCTATGCGCGCGCGCAGGAGCGCGCCGTCGAGCTCCAGCAGGTCGCCGGCAACCTGCGCGGCGAGGCGGTGGCGCGCACCAGCCTCGGCCACGCCCGTCTGGAGCTCGGCCTGAACGCCGCCGCCGAGGTCGACCTGCGCGCCGCCGAAGCCATCTGCGAGCGGATGGGCCTGCTCTCCGTCG
>DASYRF010000316.1:0-17401 GCA_036004705.1 Myxococcota bacterium | reverse complement strand
GTATCGTCGTGGCGCCGGCGCCGGCGCCGCCGCCGCTCCCCAGGCCGCCCCGGGGCGGAGCGGACGTGCCCACCACCGCGCAGCCGCAGTCGGCGTGCAGCGCGCCGCCGCCGCCGTCGGGCCAGGGGAGCGCGACCGCCGAGGCGAAGCCGCTGCTGCCGGGAGGCGTACCGGGGCCGTCCCACGTCCAGACGTCGGTCTGCGACCAGATTCGCAGGTCACCGCCGTTCCAGGTCTGGTTGGCGTTGAAGGTCGGCGGCGTGTCGAACGCCGGCTTGTCGTAGACGCCGTCGACGTGAGCGACAAAGCCGCGGATGTCGGGGTGGTCGACTCCGGCCACGTTGCTGTCGGCCGTCGCCTCCACGATCAGCACGACCATCTTGTTCTCGCCGGGGGCGAAGCCGTGCAGCACCAGGTCGAACGCCTGGCCCGGTTCGTCGTGCGGCGGATTTGCCGGGTCGTCGTTCGAGTCGTTCAGGCACCAGGCCCCGCCGCAGGCGTTGCCGTCGTAGTCGTCGTACACGTCCCAGCGCGTGATGCGCAGGTACGGCTCCTCGGCCCAGACGCCGACGCGCACGCCCTCGGCGCGCGCCGTGGCGGCGGCGGCGTTGTGCACCACCAGGCGGTGCACCGCGAACTGCCCCGCGTACACGTCGAAGACGCCGCCCGACGCGCCGTCCGGGTTGAAGTCGCGCACCTGGCCGGGGATGTCGTCGATGGAGATGTCCATCGACAGGTCCGGCGCACCGGGAGGAGGAGGCGGCGGCGTCCCCCCGGTGCAGCTCATCGACAGCGTGAAGGCGCTCGTGGCGCCGAGGTACCCGTCGACGACAAGGGTGTAAGTCGTGCCGGCCGTGGCGCCGAAGGTCACCGTCTCGTCGGACGTCATCGGATTTTCCGAGTGCGTGAGGCACGACCCCGGGTTGCAGCCCGCGTCGAGGACGAACAGGTCGAGGTCCGCGCCCAGCCCGGTGAGGGTCGCGGTCACGGGCTCCGTCGTGGCGGCGGTGAACGTGTAGGCGTACTCCGGGCCGCTGTAGTCCCACGTCGCGCAGGCGTAGCTGCCGACGACGTCGGTCGCGCCGCCGGCGTCATTGGCGCCGCCGGCGCTGGTGCCGCAGCCGGGCACGCCGGCTGCCGGGGTGCAGGAAGCGGGCGGCGGCGGCGGGGCGCCGCCGTCGCAGTCCAGCGTCGGCAGTGCCGCGTAGGCGCCCTGCACGACCCAGTACGACGGCGGGCCGGAGCAGGGCCCGTCGAACGGGTCCTCGGCGGTGCCGGCGGCGTTGCGCGGCTCGAAATGCAGGTGCGGGCCGGTGGAGTTGCCCGACGAGCCGCCTTCGCCCAACTTCTGGCCGCAGGTGACCGTGTCGCCGACCGCCACCAGCACCGACCAGATCTTCATGTGGCCGTAGTAGGTCGACTTGCCGTCGGCGTGGGTGACCTTGACGTAGTTGCCGAAGCCACCGCCACAGCCGCAGGCTCCGGTGCTGCAGTCGTCGGCGCAGCCGTCATTCACGTAGACGACGGTGCCGTCGGCGGCGGCGGTGACGTCGCGGCCCGCGGCCATCCCGGCCCACGACCCGAATCCGAAGTCGCTGCCGTTGTGGCCGTCGTAGGTGATGCCGCCGCAATCCCAGTCGGTCTCGACCGTGCCGGCGCCGTGGTCCTTGTAGGCGGTCGGGTAGAACTCCGCGTAGTCGGCGGCGGAAGTGGGGAAGCGGTAGCTCTGCGCGCGGGCGAGCGCGGGCGCGGCGAGCTCCAGCGCCGCCACTGCGGCGAGCAGCCAGGCCGGGGCCCGCGGCGTGCGGCGGCGACGGGTGCGAGGTATCACCGCGCCACCACGCGGAACGTACGGCCGTGCGCTTCCCAGGCGAGCGTAGCGGGGTCCTCCCAGCGCAGCGTTCCGGCGTCGGGCGGCGGCACGAAGCCACTGGGCGGAAGGCCGGGCGCGCGCGCCGCGCGGGTCACGCCGGCGTTCGTGACCTGCACCGCCGCCGCGCCGCCGCCCGCGCGCGCCGGCGCCACCCAGATAGAAGCGACCGACGTGCGCCCGCTGACGAACGCGACCCGCGCCCCGTCGGGCGACAGCGCCGGCCCGTCCTCGGCGCCCTCCCAGTCGGTGACGGCGAAGGGTGCGCTCGCCGCGGCGGCACCTCCGCCGCTGCCCCCGCTTCCGCGCTCACGCCCGTCGCCGACGTCCGCCACGACGATGTCGGTCTCGGGGCCGCCGCGCCGCCGCGCCCAAGCGAGCCGCGTCCCGCCGGCGCTGGCCGACAGCCCCGGAACGACGTTCTCGTCGAGCGCGCGTGTCACGGCACCCGCCGCGTCGACCAAGTCCAGCGCGCCGTTCGCGCGGACGACGGCCGTCCGCGCGCCGCGCTCGTCCCCCAGGCGCAAGAAGTCGATCGCCGCGTTCCCCGGCAGCGCCGCGCCGTCCGCAAGCGGCACTGCCACGGCGACGGGCACGTCCGATTCCGGCACGACCGCGCCCGCCGCCGCCGCCATTCCGCCGCCTGATACGGGGACGACCATCGGCGGCGCATCGCCGTCCACACCGCGCTCGCCTGCGCGGCTGCCCGGCACGCAGCCCCCGCCACCCGCCGCCATCGCCGCCGCCGTGAGGCACAGTGGCGCGATCCGCACCCAGGTCGTCCCGGCGCCGTCCATGAATCGCATCATCATATAGGAGACGTGCTCTCCGCACAGCGCCCCCAAGCCTTCCGTTGCCATCGCCGAGCAATCGCCGTGCCGCGCGAAGGCCGCGCCGGGCCTCCGCTTTCTCCCGTGGTGGAGCACGGCCGTTCCGCGCGGGGCGCGACACTGTCGCGCGCGCGTGTCGCGTCGCGCCATCGACGAGGGGCGCGCCGGGGAGGCGCCAGCTCCGGTCGGTCCTCAGGTAGCCGACCGCGCGTTGCCCGTACCGCGGAGTGAGCGCGGGCCGCGGCGGCGGCGCGGCCGCCTCCGCTGAGGTCAGGGCGGAAAGGGGCCGTGGTAGCCCGTCGACCGCAGAGCGCGTGTCCAGAGGAGGGCGCCGGTGGCGGCGTCGACCGCGCGCAGGCCGCCGCCCGCGGCGTCGACGAGGACGCCGCCGAGCACGATGAAGGCGCCGGGGACCAGCGGCGTGCGGAACGCGGCGAGCGAGCGGGCGCCGACCGCGTCGAACAGCGTCACGTCGTACATGATGGGCGTACTGGTGCGTCCGCTGGCTGCGTCCTGCACGGACAGGATCACGTGGCGCGCGTCGGCGGACAGCAGCAGTTGTGCGTACACGGGCGGCGCGTCGCCCAGGACCACGTCGGCGAGGGCAACGCCGGCCCGCGTGCGGCGGAGCACGGCGACGGTGCGGCCGCCGCGCATCTCGGTGGCGACGGCGATCGACACACCGTCGACCATTCGCGCTTCCGGCGCGGCGGGCAGAGGGGGCGTGGGCACGCCGCGGATGACGCAGGCGGGGAGCGTCACCTCCACCACCGACACCGAGTGGCTGCTGGCCCAGGCCATCATCTCCGGAGTCGGAGCGGCGCCGCCGACATAGTGGGTCGAGGTGCTCTCCCAGAGCAGGACCTTGCCGCCGCCCCCGTCGGCGGCGGCCAGCGACGTGGTGCGCCCGAGCGCGTCGTCGATTGGCGGGGGCGACCAGGGCGGTGCTCCGGCCGTGCAGTGTTTCGTGAGGGCCCCCGTCGCGGCGTCCAACAGGACCAGCTCGGTGCCGCGCTGCGCCAGCAGATCCCCGCCTTCGAGCCACAGCGGCCGGTGCGCCTCCCGTGTCGCCCAGAGCACCGTCCCGTCCCGTGCGTCGAGCGCCTCGATCACGTTTCCCGGAGCCATGAGGAAGACCGTCCCGGCGCGTGGCCCGGCCCTCGGATCGACCACGACCCCGGCCCGCAGGACCAACGGCTCGGGTGGCGCGGGCGCGGGGGCCGGGCCCGCCGCGCCCGCGGACGGAGCAACCGAGGCAGCGCAGCCGACAGACAGCGCGAGGAGCAACGCGGCGCGTTTCATGAAGGGTTTGGACGCGCGAGAGGGTGATCTAGTGCGCTACTTCTTGTGGCCGCCACCGTGGCCGCCACCGCCCTTGCCCTTCGATGGGCCGGGGCCGGCGCTCGGGCCGGGGCCCTTGGCGGGCCGATACGCAGGGCCGGGGCCGGCGTGCCCGATCGCATGGGGCGCGGTCGCCTTCGCATAGGACTTTCCGCTGCCCGTCGGGTGACTGACGACGCCATGGAAGCGGTAGCTCTTGGCGGCGGATACGTGGCCGCGCAGGGGCGAAGGCACGTAGCCGGCGCGGTAGTAGGCCAAGCGGTTATCGGCCGGAGTGTAGTACTCCCAGCGGCCGCCATAGTAGTAGACCCACAGGCCGTCGTTCCACACGCGGTAGTGGCCGCAGCCCGGTCCGTGGATGTGCGTGTGCGTGATGTAGTAGCTCCCGACGGGAGCCGGCCCGACGACGACGGTGAACGACGCCGCCGTCGCCACGCTCGCGAACGACAGCGTGCTGATCAGCGCCGCGGCGCTGAACAGGCGCATGATTACGCGGCGTAACAGGTTGTCCCGCATAGCGTGCTGCTCTGTGCTCGAATTCGTCGACATTGGTGTCTCCTTGGGTATGGCCGCGATCGGCGGTCTTGGTCCTAGGCGTCAGCACGTTCGGTAGAGCACCTTCTGGGCCATGAATGAGATTAAACCAATTTCAGGTGCTTACACGACCGAAGACCGAACGTATCGGTCAGGATGAAGGACCACCCATTCAATTCGAAGTACTGGAGCCGCGCGACGAGGCGCGCGTGGCGGGCGGGCGTCAGCGCGGACGAGGCGGCGTGCGGGGCGGACGGCGCAGGGCGACGACGAGAAGCGCCACGAGCGCGAGACCGAGGAGTCCGGCCGGCGGCGCGCTCTGGCTGCCTGCGGTGCGGCAACCGCAGCCCGGCCGGTAGATCGGCCGTGGAGCGCCCGTGCCGGTGCCGCCGTCGGAGCTCGTGCCGGCGCCGGAGTCGCCGGGCGCCACGGCCGCGTCGGGCCCGCCGGCACCCGCGTCGGATCCGGCCGGGATCGGGACGCAGCCTCCCGCCACGCACGTCTGACCGCCTGGGCACACCGCCCCGAGACAGTCGTCGACACAGGCGCCGCCTACACAGTGGAAGCCCGCCGCGCAGGGGACGACGCCGGCGCACGCATCCTCCAGGCAAAGCCCGTCGGCCTGGCACGTCTCGCCCGCCGGGCACGGCGTGTACTCGCAGCGGCTGACGCACGCGCCGTCCTCGCAGACGGTACAGCTGTCGCAGGTCAGGCCGGCGCACACGTCGATGCAGCTGCCGGCGCGGCACTCCTGGCCGAAGGGGCAGATGACGCCGTCGCAGGCGCCGACGCAGGCGCCGCCGTCGCACCGCTCGCCCGCCGGGCACGTCACGCCGGCGCACGAGGACTCGATGCACAGCCCCGAGACGTCGCACACGAGGCCAGGGCCGCAGAAGAACTCGGAGCAGGGGGTCACGCAGTTTCCCCCGGCGCAGACCTCAGTGCCGGGACATGGCGCGCCGTCGTCCACCATGCCGTTGCAGTCGTTGTCGAGCGCGTCGCACTGCTCGGACGTCGGGCTGACGTCCTGGACGCACTCGAGGCCGCCCATGCCGACGCAGTTGGTGCGGCCGCCCGCGCACACGCCGGCATTACCCGTGTCGCACGGCATGCCCGCGTCGGGGCAGATGACCGCGCCGCTCCGGACCTCGAACTGCCACACGCCGGTGAGGCCGACGTTGGAGGACGAGCAGAGCGTCGCGGCGATGCCGGGCGACATGGAGCCCGGGATGGCGACGAAGTCGACCAGGTTGCCGGCGTCGAAGCCGGCCTGCGCCTCCGTGCCGCCGAAGCCGCCGGTGCCGCCGCTGGCGTCGCCGGTCTCCCACTCGCAAGTGTTGTAGCGGAACTCGACGTCGAAATCGCCTGCGCCGCCGCAGCCGGCGGCGGTCAGAACGAGCTGGAAGGCCATGCGGAGGTTGTTGTGGCAGCTGTAGTAGCCGACGCGGTCCCAGGTGACGACCATGAGCCCGGGCTCGAGGTACCACCACACGCCGTTCTCCGAGGGGTTGAGGCACGGCGTGCACGGGCTGCAGGTGACGCCGGCGCCTCCCATGCACACGCCGCCCGTGTTGCGGATGTCGACGTCGCCCCAGTAAGGAGCGATCATCGGTTGCGCCGCAATCGGGAACGCGGCCGGCGTGAACGTGGAGACGGGCCCGCTGAAAGTGATGTTGCCGTTCGTGTTGACGTAGGCCGAGCTCTGCACGGCGCCGAAGAAGAGCAGCCCGCTGGGAAAGGCGGGGAGCAGGTCGACGACGGCGCTCGACCCGTCGTCGTTGGGGTAGAGGCACTCGGTGCCGTAGCCCAGCGTGCCGCCGTACCCGCTGAGCAACGTTGCCTGCGCGTAAGCAGGCGGGGCGAGCGCGAGCAGCGCGGCGGCGGCGCAGGCGGCGGCGAGGCCAGCAGCGAGGGGGCGCGAAGCGAGCATCGAGGTCTCCGGGTGTAGGGTGGGGCGCCGGGGAACTGTCGTCGTCCGGGGGCAGTTCGTCAAGCCGCCCGAGCGCGACGACCTGCCGCGCGTCGGGGAGGAACCGACGGATGGACGGGCGGCGGTCGTGTTAGACTCAGCGCGCCATGATCGACCACGTGAGCATGAAGGTGCGCGACTACGCGCGAAGCAAGGCGTTCTACTCGGCCGCGCTGGCCCCCATCGGCTACGCGGTCGTTCGGGAGTATCCGCCGCACGCGGCGGGGTTCGGTACGCCGGGCCGCCCGGACTTCTGGATCGTCACGAGCGAGGCCGTGACCCCGACGCACGTCGCGTTCGCCGGCCGCGACCACGCCACGGTGGCCGCGTTCCACGTCGCGGCGCTCGCCGCGGGCGGGGCCGACAACGGCGGCCCCGGAACGCGCGAGCAGTACCACCCGCACTACTACGGCGCCTTCGTGCACGATCCCGACGGCAACAACGTCGAGGTCGTGTGCCATTCGCCGCACGGTCACCTGCCGGGCGGAGCGCCGCCCGACGCGCCCAAGAAGTCCGCCGCCAAGGCGAAGCCCAAGGCGAAGGCCGGCGCCGCGAAGGCGAAGGCGCGCAAGCCGGCCCGCGGCGGCAAGTCGGGGCGACGTCGCTGAGATGACGGCGGGGCGCGCGAGGACGGCGTCTTGGCGGGGCGCGGTCGCCGCCGCCGCTGCTGCTGCGCTCGCGCCGCTGTTGGCGGCGGGGTGCCGTTGCGGCGGCGCCGGCGGCGCGGGCGAGAGCTGCCACGTCAACGACGACTGCAAGGCGGGCCTATACTGCGACCCGACGACCGACGTCTGCACGGTGGTCCCGCGCGACTCGGGCGCGCCGCCGGCTGATTCGGGGGGACCGCCCAAGGACTCGGGCGCAACGCCGGCGGACTCGGGGCCGGCGCCGTCGGACTCGCAGGCGCCGCTGCTCGACTCGGGCGGCGCGACGGGCGACGCGGGAGGCAGCGGCGGGGACGCGGCGCTTCCGGGCACGGACGCGAGCGACGGGGCGACCATGTCCGGCTGCGGTGACGGCGCGTGCGGCGGCGGCGAGACGTGCGACACGTGCGTCGCCGACTGCGGCGCCTGCTGCGGGAATTCCGTTTGCGAGCCCGTCTTGGGCGAGACGTGCGCCACTTGCGCCGCCGATTGCCCCGACGCGTGCGGCGACGGCGTGTGCGGCGCGTGCGAGGACCCGATGGTCTGCCCCGGGGATTGCGGCGGCGGCTGCGGCGACGGCTCGTGCTCGCTCTTCGGCGGCGAGAACTGCTGCAACTGCTTCGCGGACTGCGGCGCCTGCTGCGGCAACGGCACGTGCGACGCCTGCGAAGACATCACGACCTGCCCCGGTGACTGCACGCCCACGTGCGGCAACTTCTTCTGCGAGACGGGGCTTGGCGAGGACTGCTGCAACTGCGCGATGGACTGCGGCGGCTTCTGCTACGCGTGCGACATGGGCGTGTGCGTCTTCACTTGCTGACCGGCGCGCGGGCGCGTCCGCCCGCGCGCGCGCCCGCGCCCGCGCCCGCCGGGCTCGCACATCGCGCGCGACTTGAGTAGGATAGGGACGTGCCGGTTTCGGAATTGCCTCTCAAGGAGACGTCCGCTCTCAAAGAGACCCCTTTCAAGGAGACGTCGTTCAAGGAGCTCACCGACCCCGGCGTTCGGTCCCGCGAAAACCTTTCGATCCTCGAGCACAAGATCAACGAGCTGCACCTGCAGATCGAAGGCACGCGCCTCGAAAAGCTCATCCAGCAGCTCTATGCCGACCTCGAAGCCAAGGGCCTCCGCTTCCAACCCGCCTGCTACCTCAGCGACGAGTGGGGCTGCCCCGACGGCGTGCCGGTCATCGGCATCCCGTTCTACCTGGCCAACCCGATGCTCACGAAGATCGAAGAGGACACCGTCGGCGACGTCGAGGGTGACCACCAGATCCTCATGTACCTCCGCCACGAGGCCGGCCACGCCTACAACTACGCCTACCGCCTCTACCAGACCGAGGAGTGGCACGGGGTGTTCGGCCCGTACACGCGCCCCTACGTGGAGGAGTTCCGGCCGGTCCCCTTCAGCAAGAAGTTCGTGCGCCACATCCCGGGGTGGTATGCCCAGAAGCATCCCGACGAGGACTTCGCCGAGACGTTTGCGGTGTGGCTCACGCCCAAGCTCGACTGGGAGCAGACGTACAAGGAATGGCCGGCGCTGGCGAAGCTGCAGTACGTCGACCGCGTGATGCGCGCGCTGCCCGACAGCGTGCCGATCGCCGCCGGGGCGCTGAAGGGCGAGTCGCCCGTGGAGGAGATGAACTACACGGTGCGCGAGCATTACCTCCGCCAGGAGCCGGCCGACGTGTCCGAGCAGCTCGGCCAGCTCATCGACGGCGACCTGCGCGACCTATTCGGCGCCCCCAACAGCGGCGACGGCGAGCCGGTGGCGAAGTGGATCCCGCGCCTGCGCCGCGATCTGGTGCGCGACATCGGCTACTGGACCGGCGAGCGCCCGAAAGTCATCGGCGCGCTGCTGGATCACCTGGCGCAGCGGGCGGGGGAGCTCGGGCTGGTGGTGCCGGCGGAGCGAGAAGAGCAGATGCACGTGCGGTTCTCCATCATGGTCACGACGCTGGTGGTGAACCATCTGTACCGGGAGCGGTTCATCGACATTTGAGACGGTAAGGAGAGAGCGTTTTGAAAAAGCTCGACATCCTCGTCATTCACGATCCCGGTCCGCGCGACTCGCGCGGGGTCGAGAGGCCCGACGCCGCCGTGACGCAGATCGCGGAGGCGCTGGCGGCGGGCGGCCACCAGGTGGAGACCTTCTCCGTGCCCTCGGACGTGCCGGGGTTCGTCTCCGGCGTCGTGGAGCGCAAGCCCGACCTCATCTTCAATTTGGTGGAGAGCTTCGGCGACAACATGCACCAGGACGTGAACGTGGCGGCGGTGCTGGAGCTGCTGGGGATTCCGTTCACGGGGTGCGACGTGGGCGGGCTGTTCATGGCGCAGGACAAGGTCCTCACCAAGAAGCTGCTAGCGTTCCACGGCGTGAAATACCCCGAGTTCCTGACGTTCGCCGCCGACCACATCGAGACCGGCGGCAACGTGCGCTTCCCGCTGTTCGTGAAGCCGGTGCGCGCCGACGCTTCTCTCGGCATCACCACTGCCAGCTTGGTGCAGGACTTCAAGAGCCTCATCGAGCGCGTGGGCTACGTGCACGAGACCTTCGGGGGCGCCGCCCTCGCCGAGGAGTACATCGACGGGCGCGAGTACTACCTGAGCTGCATCGGGCACCTCGACCCGCAAGTCTTGGCGGTGGTGGAGCTGGACTTCTCGGGGCTGCCGCCCGACCTCATCCCGGTGGCGTCGTACGAGGCGAAGTGGAAGGTGCGCACGCGCGCCTACAAGGGCACGAAGTCCATCCTGGCCACGGATCTGTCGGACGAGCTGCGCAGCCGCCTGAAGGAGGCGGCGCGCGCCGCCTACCTGGCGCTGCAGCTTCGCGACTACGGCCGCGTGGACGTGCGCGTGACCGACGGCGGCGATGTCTACGTGATCGAGGTGAACCCGAACCCGTACCTGGCGCGAGACTCGGAGCTGGCGATGGCGGCGATGGGAGCGGGCATCTCCTACGAGGATCTGCTGGGGCGCATCGTGGAGATGTCCTGGAAGCGACGGCGCGAGCGCAAGCTGGGGACGAATGTGGCGGTGCTCACCGGCAGCGGCAGCGGCAAGGTGCACGCGACCCACGCCGGTGGCGGCGGGGCGGCGGCAGCGGCGGCGGCGGCCGCGGCGGCGGCAGCGGCGGCGAGCGACAAGTCGCGCAACGGCGACAAGGCCGCCGAGAAGGGCGGCGGCGGAGACAAGGGCGGCGACCGGGCGGCGGAGAAGGCCGCCGACAAGATCGAGCGCGCCGCGGAGAAGGCCGCCGACAAGGCCGCCGACAAGGCGGCGGAAAAGGCCGCCGAGAAGGCGGCGGACCGGGCGGCCGACAAGATCGAGCGCGCCGCGGAGAAGGCTGCCGACAAGGCGGCCGAGAAGGCCGCCGAAAAGGTGGCGGAGAAGGTGGCCGAGAAGGCCGCGCGCGCCGCCGAGAAGCCCGCCGAGAAGGCCTGACCGGGCTAAGGCTCCGTCCCGGCGCGGGTTTCCTGCCGGATGCGCGCCCGCACGGGCCTTGACACCTTGCGTTCCAGCCTGTACAGATCCGCGGCTCCCGGCCCGACCGCGCGCGGCGGCGGCGGCGGCGGCGTCTTGATGGGGCGTCGTCTAACGGTAGGACCTGGGACTTTGGATCCCATGGTGGAGGTTCGAGTCCTCCCGCCCCAACGCATCGAGGCGGCGAGGCCGACGCGCGGCACGGGGGCCGAGCGTGGACGCGAGTGGAAGTAGAGGTGGCCGATGAGCTTGTTCCGCACGCTGACCGTGTTCTCCGGCAACAGCAACCGCCCGCTGGTCGAGCCGATCTGCGCGGCGCTGGAGGTCCCGCTCGGCCGCGCCGTCATCGACCGCTTTTCCGACGGCGAGATCCACGTCCGTATCGAGGAGAACGTCCGCGGCCAGGACATTTACGTCCTGCAATCGCTCAGCACGCCGGTGAACGACCACCTGATGGAGCTGCTCATCATGACCGACGCGCTCCGGCGCGCCTCGGCCCGCTCCATCACCGCGGTGCTCCCTTATTATGGATACGCCCGCCAGGACCGGAAGGCGGCGCCGCGCACCCCCATCAGCGCCAAGCTGGTGGCGGATCTGCTGACGGCCGCGGGCATCAGCCGCATCATCGCCATGGACCTCCACGCCGGGCAGATCCAGGGCTTCTTCAACATTCCGTTCGACCACCTCTTCGCCATGCCGGTGCTGCTGGAGCACCTCAAGCGGACCAGCGACGCCGATACGGTGGTCGTTTCGCCGGACGCCGGCGGCGTGGAGCGCGCCCGCGCCTACGCCAAGCGCGTCCCCGCCGGCCTGGCCATCATCGACAAGCGCCGCTCGGGCCCGAACGTGTCGGAGGTCATGCACATCGTCGGTGACGTCAAGGGCAAGGACTGCGTCATCCTCGACGACATGATCGACACCGCGGGGACGCTCACGCAGGCGGCGAAGGCGATTGCCGACGCCGGCGCGCGGCGCGTGCGGGCGATGGCCTCGCACGCGGTGATGTCGGGCCCCGCCCCGCAGCGCATCCGCGACTCCGTGCTGGACGAAGTGGTGGTGACCGACACCATCCCGCTGCGCCCCGAGGTGGCGGCGACGGGCAAGGTGAAGGTGCTGTCGGTGGCGCGCCTCCTCGCCGAGGCGATCAAGCGCATTCATCAGGGGGACTCGGTGTCCTCCCTGTTCGTGTAGGAGACAGGACGATGGCTTTCCCGGTGTTGGAGGCGAAGGTTCGCGAGGCCACGGGCAAGGGCCCGGCGCGGCGGCTGCGCGCGGCGAAGCGCGTCCCCGGCGTGCTGTACGGGCCCGGCGTGGAGACGACCTGGCTGTCGGTCGACCCCAAGGAGCTGCAGAAGGTGCTGTCGGGCGAGAGCAAGCTCAACACCATCATCGAGCTGCGCGTCGACAAGAACGGCGGCGGGACGGTGGCGAAGAACGTGGTCGTCCGCGCCCGCCAGTTCCACCCTCTGAAGATGATGCCGCTGCACATCGACTTCTACGAGATCGCCATGGACCGCGAGATCTCTCTGGAGGTCCCGGTCGAGTTCACCGGCACGGCGGCGGGCATCCAGGACGGCGGCATCGTGCAGATCGTGCGCCGCACGGTGCAGGTACGCTGCCTGCCCGACAAGATCCCCAGCAAGCTGACGCTCGACATCGCCGCGCTGAAGATCGGCGATTCGTTGCACGCCTCCGACATCAAGTTCCCCGAGGGCGTGCGCGGCGCCTACGAGCGCGACTTCCCGGTGGTGGCGTGCGTGCCGCCCGAGCAGGAGAAGGTTGTGGCGGCAGTGGTCGAAGGCGTCGAGGGCGCGCTGGCGGTCCCGGGCGCCGAAGGGGCGGCGGCGGTGCCGGGCGCTCCCGGCGCGGCGGCTCCGGGCGCAGCGGCGGCCGGCGGCAAGCCGGGCGCTCCGGGTGCCCCGGGCGCGGCTCCGGCAGCGGGCGCCAAGGGCGGGGCTCCGGGCAAGGGTGGCGAGGCGTCGCCCAAGGGCAAGAAGTAAGGCGAGGTGGACTGGATGGTGGTGGGGCTCGGCAACCCGGGCCCGGAGTACCGCGACCACCGGCACAACGTCGGTTTCATGGTGGCCGAGCGCTTTGCGGCGCAGGCGCGCATCGCGCTGGGAAGGCAGAAGTTCAAAGCGGAGTACGGCGACGCCGAGTACCAAGGGCTGCAGGTGGCGGTGCTCTTGCCGCAGACCTGGATGAACCTGAGCGGCGAGTCGGTTGGGCGGGCGGCGGCCTTCTGGAAGGTGCCGCCCGAGCGGGTGCTGGTAGTGCACGACGACATCGATTTGGAGCTCGGGGTCGTGCGGGTGAAGCGGGACGGAGGACACGGAGGGCACAACGGGCTGAGGTCGCTGCACGACGCGCTGCAAGGCGGTGCGTATCCGCGCGTGCGGGTGGGCGTGGGGCGGCCGGTGCACGGGACGGTGGAAGATTACGTGCTGCAGCCGTTTCGTGCGGATGAGCGGGTCGAGCTCGAAGAGGTGCTGGAGCAAGCGGTGGAAGCGGTGAAGGCGGTTCTTTCGATGGGCGCGGAGCGGGCTTCGAGCCGGTTCCCGCGCAAGAGGACGGCGGTACCCCGCTCCGGCTCGTAGGGCCGGGGCTCAAACCCAAGGGAAGTGACATGAGTGAAGCAGTGGCGACGCCGGGCACGCGCCTGGCACGCGAGTACGAGACGGTGGTGATTCTCAAGTCCGATACGGACGACGACGGCGTGGAAAAGGCCAACACGCGCCTGGCCGCAGTGATCGAGAAGAACGCCGGCGGGCTGGTGGCCGTGGACGTCTGGGGCAAGAAGAAGCTGGCCTACCCCATCAAGCACGACGTCAAGGGCGTGTACTGCTACTTCAAGTATCTGGGCGAATCCAAGCTCGTGGCCGAGGTGGAGCGCAACCTGCGCATGTGGGACGACGTCCTGAAGTACCAGACCGTGCGCATCGCCGACGACGTGGACTACGCGGCGAAGATGGCCACTGTGCTCCCCGAGCACGTGCAGCTGCGCAAGAAGGTCGCCGACGCCGACGAGGTGCCGGCGGCGCCGCTGCCGGGGTTCGAGGAGGAGGAAGAGGAGTTCGACCCGCTCGCCGACGTCCCCGATGCGGACATCGGCGGAGACAAGGAGTAGCGCCATGCCACGCAAAGAGATGGGCGGAAAGGGCGGGCGCGGCGGCGACCGCGGCGGCCGCGACGATCGTGACGGCGAGCGCGGCGGCAAGGGCGGCGGGCGCGGTGGACGCCCGGCGCGGCGCAAGGTGTGCCGCTTCTGCGCGGACGCCAACATCCAGATCGACTACAAGGACCCGCACATGCTCCGCTACTTCATCACGGAGCGCGGCAAGATCATCCCGCGGCGGATATCGGCGAACTGCTCGAAGCACCAGCGCAAGGTGAGCGAGGCGATCAAGCGCGCCCGCACCATCGCGCTGATGCCGTTCACCGTCACGGGACAGTAGGAAGGAACGCACGGTCATGGCGCACATCAAGGTGATCCTGCAGGAGGACGTGCGGAATCTGGGAAAGGCGGGCGAGATGGTCCGCGTGCGCGCGGGCTTCGGGCGCAACTTTCTCATTCCGCAGGGCAAGGCGGTGGCGGCGAGCACGAAGAACGTGCGGCAGCTCGACCACCAGAAGCGGCAGCTGTCGGCGCAGGCGGCCAAGCTGTCGAAGGAAGCGGAGGCGCAGCGGGCGCGCGTCGAGGCGGTCTCGCCGACGGTGCAGAAGCGCGCCTCGGAGAGCGACCGCATCTACGGGTCGGTCACGACGCGCGAGATCGCCGCGGCGTTCGCGGTGGAGGGCGTGGAGATCGACCGGCGGAAGATCGCGCTGGCCCATCCCATCAAGCAGCTCGGCGTGTACGACCTGGAGGTGCGCCTCAGCTCCAACGTCAGCGCCAAGGTGAAGCTGTGGGTGGTGTCGAGCGACAAGTCCAAGGACGTGCTGGCGGCCGAAGCGGAGGCGCGGGCGAAGGCGCAGGCCGAGGCGGCGGTGCGCGCGGCCGAGGAAGCGGCGCGCGAGGCCGAGGCGCAGAAGATCCTGGAGATCGAGCTGGCCCGCAAGGACGCCGAGGAGGCGTACCGGCGCCCGCCGCGCCGCGGCGAGGAAGACTGACGCGGCGGCATCATGGCTGAGCTGCAGTCGCTCGCCGCCATCCTCGAACGTCCCCCGCCCCACGAGGAGCTTGCCGAGCGCGCCGTCCTTGGCGCGGTGCTCCTCGACAACGCCACGCTGCCGCACGTCCAGGAGCAGCTGGTGGTCGAAGATTTCTACCGGCCGGCGCACGGCGAGATCTTCCGCGCGATGCTGAACCTATCGGAGCGCGCCGAGCCGGTGGACCCCGTCACGCTGCAGGCGGAGCTGAAGCTACGCCAGCAGCTGGACCGCGTGGGCGGGGCGCAGTTCGTGGCGCAGCTCATGCGCGACGTGCACACGACGGCCAACGTGTCGCACTACGTGCGGCTGGTGAAGGCGCTTTCGAGCGTGCGCCGGCTGGTGAAGGTGGGCGAGGAGATCGCCACGCGCGGGCGCGGCGACTTCGGCGACGTGGACGCGCTGGTGGCGGAGGCGGAGTCGCGCGTGGCGGAGATCGCGCGCTCGCGTCCCGACGAGCGCTCGGCGTGGCTGAAGGACGTGCTCAAGACGGTCCTTGAGAACGTGGAGGCGCGCTACGCGCGGCGCCACGAGGCGGACGCGCACATCACCGGCGTGCCGACGGGGTTCCGCGACCTGGACCGCTGGACGAGCGGGCTACAGAAGGGGGCGCTGACGATCGTGGCGGCGCGCCCGGCGATGGGCAAGAGCACGCTGGCGCTGAACCTGGCGTGGACGGCGGCCATGAAGCGCAAGGAGCCCGAGTCGCGCGTGCTGTATTTCAGCCTGGAGATGGGGCGCGAGGAGATCGCCGAGCGGTTCCTGGTGCGGCAGTCGTTCGAAGGGGTGAAGGTCCCGGCGCACAAGCTTCGCGTGGGGCGGCTGACCGAAGGCGAGATCCGCGGGATCGTGGCGGCGAAGAGCGAGCTGGCGAAGCTGCCGATCCTGATCGACGACTCGAGCGCGCTGCGCGTGATGGAGGTGCGGGCGCGCTGCAAGCGGGTGCTGAGCGAGGCGCCTATCTCGCTGGTGATCATCGACTACCTGCAGCTCATGTCGGGGGCGCAGACGCAGCGCTTCGAGGGGCGGCAGACGGAAGTAGCGTCCATCTCGCGCGGGCTGAAGGCGCTGGCGATGGAGCTGAGCGTGCCGGTGGTGGCGGTGGCGCAGCTCAGCCGCAACGTGGAGCGGCGCGAAGGGATGCGGCCGCAGCTCAGCGACCTGCGCGAGTCGGGCGCCATCGAGCAGGACGCCGACCTCATCGTGTTCCTGCACCGCGAGCCGCCGCCCGAAGGGATGCCGGCGCTGGGCGAGGACAAGAAGGACACGATCGAGGTCATCATCGGCAAGCAGCGAAACGGCCCCACGGGCGCGACGAAGCTGTTCTGGGGCGGCGAGTACTTCGTGTTCCGCGACCTCGCCGAGGACTACGACGAGGACGGCGGCGGCGGCGGCGGCGACGGCGGTGGTGGCGGTGGCGGTGCCGGCCCCGGCGGCGCCGATCGGGAGTTCTGAGGCCCGTCGCACGCCGGAAGGCGGGATCGGCGGTCGGGCGGGCGTCGGCCTTCGGTGCCGGCGCGGGCCGCGGATCGCGCCGAAGCGACGCCCGGCGCGCCAGCTTTGGCTCGGGTCGGCGGGCGGGTATCCTGGAGGTGATGCTGCGGGCCTTGCCGGTGCTGGCGTTCGTGGCGGGCGGCTGCACGTGCCTCGGCGGTCACGGCGAGCTGCACTTCCCGGACGGCGGGCCCGAGGCGGGCGGCGGGCCCGGCGGGGACGGGGCGGTGGCGCCGGCGGACGCCGGAGGCGGGAGCGACGGCGGCCCCGGTGTGCTGGTGCGCCCGGAGCCCTTGCCGGAGTCGCTCTATGCGGAGGCCGTCGCGTTCCTCGACCGCAAGCTCTGGGTGCTGGGCGGCAACGACGGCTGCGGGTCGATGGACCGCGCGTACTACTACGACTTCGACGCCCCTGCGCTCGGCTGGCGCACGGGTCCGTCGCTGCCGGAGCCTGTTTCGTTCGGCGGCGTGACGACCGACGGCGCGCGCGCCTATCTCGGCGGCGGCCTCGACTTTGGCTCGCGCTCGACCGACATCTGGGTCTTCGACCCTGCCGCGCCGTCCGGCTCCGAGTGGAGCGCCGGCGGTTTGTTCCCGACGGGCCGCTCCGGCCTGGGCGCCGGCTTCAGCGCCGGGCAGATCCTCTTCACCGGCGGCCTCGACGACCAGGACGACGTGCTGGCCGAGGTGTGGGGGCTCGACCCCGCAACGCTCGCGCTCACGCTCCGGCCGCCCTTGCCGGGCGCGTCCGCGCACCACGCCAGTGCGACCTGGGGTGAGCGCGTGTACGTCGTCTCCGGGATTGTGCCCGGCGGCGGCATCACGACCGGGGTCGGCGAATGGAATCCCGCGTCCGGTTGGACGCTCGTCGCGCCGCTCCCGGCGGCGCGCAAGTACGCCGCGGCCGCGACGCTGGGTGGGCGCGTGCTGGTGATCGGCGGCCAGGACGCCGTCGGCGAGCCGAGGGGCGAGGTCGATCTGTACGATCCCGTCGCCGGCGCGTGGACGACGTTGCCGCCGGTCACGCCCGTCGCGGCCGCCGCCGCCGTCGCCATCGGCGACGCCGTGTACGTCGTCGGCGGCCTGCGC
>DASYRF010000315.1:0-5992 GCA_036004705.1 Myxococcota bacterium | reverse complement strand
GAGGCGGGGCCTTGCGACGCCCACGGGGCGCCTTGAGGGCCCGGTTGCCGTCGCGTTCCGATCGACGCCGGCCATCGCTCGCGCCAACGGGGGACGGATCGGTGCGAGAAACCGGTTGCTTGGGCGGGAGGGATGGAGGTAGCTTAGCGGTTCTGATATCGAATCTGTTACGGGGCCTGACACGAGAGGGGACCGATGATCACCGAGATCAGCATCGACGATCTGGTTTTGCAGGGGTCGCGGCGTCGCGCGCCGTACCTCATCGAGCAGTCGGGATACACGCTGGGCATCGCCGCCGAGGACGGCGCGGCGATCGACGACCTGCTCGACCCGGGTTACGTCGCCGAGGTGGCGACGGCGGCGGACGAGGTCCGGACGGCCATGGGCGACAAGGCGCTCATGGCGGAGGACTCGAAGACCGCCACGGACAGCCAGGACGAGCAGCTTCGGCGCGCGAAGGTGTGGCGCCGCAGGGCGGTGAGGCGCGCCCAGCGCGCGGTGCGCCAGGGGCGCACGGTACCCGACCTGCTCACCAGCGTGAAGCAGGCGCGCACGGTGCCAGGCCTCATCCGGCAGCTCGACCAGATGGTGCCGGCGCTCGCCGCCAACCAGGCGGCGCTGGGCGGCGCGAACGCGCAAGCCCTCATCGACGATGGAACCGCGATCAGGGCCGCCCTGCACAGCGCTGACGCGGCGCAGGAGCTCGCGCGCCTGTCCGCGCTGCCCGCCAAGGTGCGCGACTTCTTCGAGGCCAAGGGGCGGCTCTACGTGGGGCTCAAGGTGATCAACGACGCAGGCCACGAGCTTCACGCCGACAACGCCGCCGCGGCCGGCCGATATAACCTGCGGATCCTCCATCGCCGCACCGGCGCCGGCAGGCGCGGCGGCTCGGCACAGGGCGGAACCGGCGGCGGCACCGGCACCTGACGCAGTGCGGCACGCCGCGCAATGGCTGCGCCCTGCGTGCGCAGCACTCGCTGCGCGCACCTGACTGCGCGCATTGATTGCGCCGCCGTCAGCGTCGCCGACTCCGCCGTCAGCGTCGCCGGACCCGCGTTCAGCGTAGCTGGATCCGCCTTCAGTGTCGCCGGACCCGCCGTCAGCATCGCCGAGCCCGCCTTCACCGTCGACGAACCCGCCGTCAGCTTTGCCGAGCGCGCCTTCACCGTCGACGAACCCGCCGTCAGTGTCGCGCGAGCCACCGTCAGCGTCGCGGAGCCCGCCTTCACCGTCACCGAACCCGCCGTCAGCTTCGCCGAGCCCGCCTTCACCGTGGACGGACCCGCCGTCACTGTCGCGCGAGCCACCGTCAGCGCCGCGGAGCCCGCCTTCACCGTCACCGAACCCGCCGTCAGCGTTGCCGCCGCCGCCGTCAGCGTCGCCGGAGCCGCCGCCTTGTGCAACCGAGCACGGCCCGTTGGGGCGCTCCCGCTCCTTGCGTGGTTGGGTTCCCGCCCTGAACGGCGCACGCGCCGCGCCAACCCCAGTTTGCGCGGGGGCGTCGGCGGCGGGTTGTCACGGCGCGTGCGCCGGAAGGGGGCGTGAACCCAACCACGCAAGGAGCCTACGACATGCACCTTCACGCCTTCGAAGTCTCGGTCGCCCTCATCCGGGAGCTGCGCGCGCTGGTCGCCCGCCTCCAGACGCACGACGCCGACCTCGCGAGCCAGATCCGGCGAGCGGCGTCGTCGGTGCCGCTCAACGTCAGCGAAGGAAGGCGTCGCGTGGGGCGGGATCGCGCGCACGTGTGGCGCGTGGCGGCGGGAAGCGCCGCCGAGGTGCGCGCGGCGCTGCTCGTCGCGGAGGCGTGGGGCTACCTCGAGGCGAGCAGCCTCCGGGAGCCGCTGGCGTTGCTCGATCGGCTGCTGGCCATGCTGTGGCGCATGGTGCACTGACGGGCGCTGCCCGGAGCCGCGACCGCGCACCGGCGGTCGCGGCCGGAGCCACATGACTCTGCGGAGCCGAAGCCGGGTCCCCGACGCAGCGAAGGCGGTCAGGCCGGACGCGTGAGCCTCGGCACGATGTCGGCGGGTGATATGATTCGCTCATGTGGGCGCGGGCGACGAGGCCTGGCGCGGGCCTGCCGCTGGGCAGGCGGGCTGACCGGTGGGAGCGCGACGCCGTCCGCTTCGCGCGAGGAGCGACCGGCCCGGTTAGACGGATGGGCGCGACGGAGCTCCCGGAGGGACGCGTACCGCTGGCGGTCGCGAGTCGGATCGACGCGAGGCGCGGCGCCGGCGAGCCGATGCCGGCCACCGAGAGGGCGGGGTACGAGCGGCGCTTCGGCCACGACTTCGCCCGCGTCCGCATCCACGACGACGGCGAAGCGGCGTCGCTGAACAGGGCGCTGGCGGCGCGCGCGTTCACGGTCGGCGAGGACGTGTTCCTGGCGCCGGGGGCGGACCGCGGCGTGCTGGCGCACGAGCTGGTCCACACGCTGCAGCAGCGCGACGGGCCGCCGGTCGCGCAGCTGTACACCGACGAGGAGTACGAGAAGGAGGAGGAGGCGATCGGGATAAGCGAGCACACGCTCAAGCCGGTCCCCGGCGTGCACGGCGCGACGTTCACCGCCGACAAGTGCGTGGGCGCGCTCGGGGCGCCGAAGGAACGCGACGCTGGCTGCTCGGTGAGCTTTACGTTCGAAAAGGCCTATGTCGGTGACCGCCCGTCATACCTCGAAGGCGACGTGCGTGGCGCGTACGTCATCATCGCATCCAGCGTGACACCGGCCTGCGGCGACTGTTCGGAGGTGCGGAACGTGCAGATCATACGGAACATCACTACGGCGCGCGGACACATCGTAGTGATGGACCCGGAGGGAGACGTCCTCCGCGCACGCTCGGGCTGGGACGACCCGAAGGCCCGGTCGCGAGGCTGGCGGATTGACGTCCCCGAGGAAGTGAGGTCGCCCTGGTTCCAGCGAGGCGCGGACACCAAATACGGAGGCTATGGAACGTCCGTCGGCACGACCCGCACGTCGGCCCGGCTGCGCGACTCTCCGGCGGACTGGCCGACGGACAGAAACATGGGGAAGGAGCTTCAGACGTGCGCCATCTGCTACAACGCGGGCAAGCGGGCCGTCCCCATCGGCTGCGTCACGTGGGGCTACTACATCGACGGCGCGGGCAAGATCCGTCTTCGGCCGGCCAAACCGGTGGCGCGCTGCGGACTCACCACGGAGTTCATGGACGCGCTGCTGCGATGGAGCGCCATGCCTGGCAACGAGAAGGCCGACATTGGGTTCTGATCGCCGCGGTACTTCTGGCGGCGTGCGGGCCGCGGCACGAGGCCTTCGTGGGCGTAAACGCGGCCGACCGAACCCTGATCGCCGCGGTCCGGGCTGCCGCGGCAGCGGGGGCCCGCGCCGAAGAGGTGGAGGCCCTCGTGGGGAGCAAGGCGGTCCTCAACAGCGCACGCGAGGGAACGCTCATGCGGGTGTACAAGCACTGGCCTGCTCACGACCCCGAGGCGCCGTCCGAAGTTCTTGACCTCGACGGGGCGCTCCAGGTCGTCCTCTGGAAGCGGCCCGTCAAGGCGCGCATCCCGCGCCTCGTGGGCATCCAATGGCCTCGTTCGGGTGGTTCACCGACCGTGTTTTTCGGCATTGTCTATGATCCATGACTGAGCGGCCCTCCCAGGACGGCGCACGCGCGATGACGCGCGTGGTCCGTGCGCCCCCACGACCCTCGTCGCGAAGCGGAGCGGCAGCACCCGCCGCATCCGGAGCCGCAGCCGCGGCCGCAGCCGGAACCGGAGCCGCAGCCGCAGCCGCAGCCGGAGCCGCAGGCGCGGCCGCAGCCGGAGCCGGAACCGCAGCCGGAACCGGAGCCGCAGCCGGAGCCGCAGCCGCAGCCGCAGCCGGAGCCGCAGCCGCAGCCGGAGCCGCAGCCGGAGCCGGAGCCGCAACCGCAGCAGGAGCTCGGAGCCGCGGCCGCGGCCGGAGCCGAACCGGAGTCCACGGCGGAGGTCGAAGCAGCCCAGCCGAACGACTCGGCGCGGCGCGACGGCGGCGGATGACATGATTCGCTCATGTGGGCGCGGGGGACGAGGCCCGGCGCGGCCCTACGGCGGGGTGATCCGTGGGAGCGCGACGCCGTCCGGTTCGCGCGTGGAGCGACCGGCGCGGTTAGACGGATGGGCGCGACGGAGCTCCCGGAGGGACGCGTACCGTCCTCGCCGACCGTGAAGCACGAGCTGGTCCACACGCTGCAGCAGCGCGACGGGCCGCCGGTCGCGCAGCTGCACACCGACGAGGAGTACGAGAAGGAGGAGGAGGCGATCGGGATAAGCGAGCACACGCTCAAGCCGGTCCCCGGCGTGCACGGCGCGACGTTCACCGCGGACAAGTGCGCCGGCGCGCTCGGCGCGCCGAAGGGGGGCGACGCCGGCTGCTCGGTGAGCTTCACCGGAGCCGCAGCCGCAGCCGGAGCCGCAGCCGCAGCCGGAACCGGAACCGCAGCCGCGGTCGCAGCCGGAGCCGCGGCCGAGCGACAGAAGGGGCGACGGGCGGGCGCCGGCCGCGCTCGAGACGGATGGCTACGGCGTGGTCGTCGCGCTCTCGCTGGGCGCAGGCGCCGCTTCGGGCGGCGGGGCGCCCAACCGCGGGCGAGGCGCCGCCGGGTGGCCGGGGCAAACGGGAGGCCACGGCCCTACGGTCGGGCGGCGAAGTCTTTCGCCATCCTGAAGACCGCGCCCTCGAATTTCGGCGGGGCGCCGGAGGGCGGCGGGACCGGGCCCGTGTATCCGGGCCCCGCCACGCTGAGCACGCCACCGCCGGCACCCATCGCGTCCACCGCCACGAACAGGGTCGCGGCGCCGATTGCGAGATAGACCCGGTCGACGCTCGTCCCCCAGACGCCTGCGCGCGCCTCCACCGGAGGCGCCCGGCCGTCCTTCGGGATGCGCACGATGCGCGCTTCCCCAGGCTCCCCCGCCGAGGACAGCGGGCGCGTGGTGGTGAACACGCTCTGGTCGTCGACGGCGAGCCCGCTCACGACGTCGCCGCGGTAGACCGTCAGCGCCGCGCCGCCGGACTTCGGCGCGCGGCGCACCGCGTCCACGTTGGTCCAGTAGACGTACGCGCCGTCCAGCGCGAGGTCATCGAGGCCCGGCTCGTGCGCCGCGAAGTCCTCCGTGGGCGCGCCCCCCTCCTTCCGCACGCGCCGCACGCCGCCGAGCTCGTCCGTCCACCACGCGTGCGTCGCGTCGACGGCCATCGCGCTCGGCGCGATTCCGGCATGGCCCAGCGACTGCGCCGGACCGCCGTCCTTCGGGGCGCGCCTCAGCCAGCCGTGCGCGTCGATCCAATAGACGTGCGTGGCGTCCAGCGCGATGGGCGCCTTCGCGGCGGACATCGCCGGCTCCGGGACGAGCACGCGCGACGCTCCACCCGCTTTCGGCGCCTTCATCACGCCGGTGCCACTCAGCCAGTAGACGCTGTCGGCGTCGACGGCGCAGCCCGTGGCCATCATGTCGTCCTTCGCCACCGGCGCGGGCGCCGTGCCGTCGGCCGCGGCGCGCACGATCTCGCCGGTCGCGAGCACGGTCCAGTAGGCGAACGCGCCGTCCGAGGCGAGGCCCCACGGCCGCGGCACGCCCCGCGCGAGCACCACGGCGGGATCGGGCGTCTCGGCCGCCGCGGCGCTCGTCCCCGGCGCGCTCTCCGGCGCCCGCGGCGCGCACGCGCCCGCCAGGAGCACGACGACCGCCGTCGCCCGGTGAAGTGTCGTGCGGGTGCTCGCGGCGCGCGAGCCGCGTGCGATTACCGACTCAGCCAGAGCTGCACTCCGTCATTCCGACATCGCCAGGGAGATGGCGGGCCCATGAGGCGCCGCGGTCGCCGCTGCTGCCGTGCCGCCAGGGGCGAGCTTCGTCTTCTTGGCGGACTTGCGACCAAACGATCGAAATGATCCAGTTTGCTCCGCGCGAAATAGGGACACGCTAGTGCAGCCAGCCCCCGGGCGGCGGGGATTCGTCTTCGTCGGGGGGCGGC
>DASYRF010000314.1:0-21475 GCA_036004705.1 Myxococcota bacterium | reverse complement strand
GCTACATCATCAAGCCGTTCGAGAGCCTCCCCAAGGTGCTGGAGGCGATCGACGAGGCGGTGGAGCGCCATCGCCGCTGGCTGGCGGGGCGCGCGGCGCGCGGCCGCGGTTGAGTCGGCGGCACGCGCCCGCTAGTCTATGCCCGTGAGTCCAGGGTCGGGGCCGTGCCACCTGCGGGTCTTCTACGGGCGCCCTCAGAAGTTCCTCGACGATACGTTGTGGGAGGGGCCGTGCGGCGGCCTGTTCGTCGCCACCGACCAGCCGCTGGTGGCGGGCGATCCCGTGCTTCTGGAGGTGCACGTGCAAGGTGCGCCCAACGGCGTCTTTCTCGACGGCAGCGTGCGCTGGGTGCGGCGCGCGGCGGGAGCGGCGCGCGGGAAGCCTCCCGGCGTGGGCATCGAGTTCAGCGACGCGTGCCTCAAGCGGGTGACGTTCTTGCGGCGGCTGGCGCGCGGCGAAGTGACGCAAGCGCTCACCCGGCGCAAGCGTCGCACGCCCGTCGCGTTGCCGGCCAAGGCGGTCGCGGGGAACGGCGGCCCGGTCGACGTGGTGCTGCGCGACGTGAGCCAGGGCGGGGCGTTCGTCGCGGGGGAGCGCGTGCCCACCGCCGACAAGTTTCAGCTGGAGTTCGATTCGCCGTACACGCGGCAGCACATCGTCGTCGGCGCCGAGGTGCGCTGGCGGTCGAGCGCGCCGCGCGGCGCGGGGGTGCAGTTCACGTTCGACGCGCCGGCGCACCGGCTGGCGCTCGCCGCCTTCGTCAGCCGCGTCGAGTGCGAGTCCGAGCCAGTCACCGTGCTGGGCTGAAGCCGCCGTGAGCGGACCGGAGTCTCGTGGTGTGCCAGGCCGCGCGCGTCACCGTGCTGGGCTGGGCCTCCCGTGAGCGGGCTTGCGGCGCCACAGCGGCGCGTACGGGTGCTGCCGGCGGCGCTCGCCGACCAGATCGCGGCGGGCGAGGTCGTCGAGCGGCCGGCCAGCGTGGTCAAGGAGCTGGTGGAGAACGCGCTCGACGCGGGGGCACGCCAGGTGGCGGTGGAGGTGGAGGGAGCGGGCAGCGCGCGTATCCGCGTGGCGGACGATGGCGCCGGCATGGAGCGTGCCGACGCGGCGCTGGCCGTGCTCCGCCACGCGACGTCGAAGATCGCCAGCGCCGAGGATCTGGCGGCGATCAGCACGCTCGGGTTCCGCGGCGAGGCGCTGCCCAGCATCGCGGCCGTGTCTCGACTGACGCTGTCGACTTCGCCCCGCGGCGCGGCCGCCGCGGCGGCGGGCGAGGGCACGCGCGTGCAAGTAGACGGCGGCGGTCCCGCGCTGGTGGGCCCGGCGGCCGCGGCGCCGGGCACGAGCGTCGAGGTGCGCGACCTGTTCTACAACACGCCCGCGCGGCGGAAGTTCCTTCGCGGTGAGCTGGCGGAGCGGCGGGCGATCCTCGACGTCGTGACGCGCGTCGCCCTGTGCCGCCCCGAGGTCGGCTTCGTGCTGCGCTTCGACGGGCGCGCCGTCCTCGAGGCGCCGGCGGTGGCCGCCGGGCCCGCGGGCGCGGCCGAGCGGCTGCACCAGCTCCTGGGCGCGGACGAAGGGCGCGCGCTCTACCCGTTCGCCGCGGCGCAAGGCGCGCTGCGCGTGGAAGGGTTCCTCGGCCGCCCCGACCGCGCGCGCGCGCGCGGCGACCACTTGTACCTGTTCGTGAACGGGCGCGCGGTGCGCGACCGCGCGCTGCAGCAGGCCGTGGCCGTCGGCTACCAGCGCGTACTCGAACGCGGTCGCTGGCCCGCCGGCGTGGTGCACGTGGGGCTCCCGCCCGACGAAGTCGACGTCAACGTCCACCCGCAGAAGCACGAGGTGCGTTTCCGCGACGCGCGCGCGGTGTTCGATCTGGTGCGCCGCGCGGTGGAGCGCACCGTCGCGCAGGCGCCCTGGGCGGCGGCCACGTCGCGCGCGGGCGTCGGCGGCGAGGCGGGCTGGGGGGCGGCGATCGCCGGCGCGTCCGGCGCGGGGTCGGGCGCAGGAGGCCCGGTCGCGGGCCGCGCGTCGTGGACCGGCTGGGGCGCGCCGCGCCCGTGGGGACCAGCGCCGCCGGTCGAGTCGCCCGGCGTGGGAACGGGACCGGGCGACGTGCTGCTCCCGCCTGCCCCCTACCGCCCGCAAGCGGAGCTGCCGCTCGGGGCGCATGAAGCGGCGCCTGCCTACGCGCATGCGTTGGGCGAGGGCGCGCGCGCGCCGGAATCGTCCGACGCCGCCGGCGCCGTGACGGAGGGGCCGAGCTGCGAACGCGCTCTTCGTCCGGACGACGACGCCGACGCGCCCCCCGACGGCTTCTACGCCGCGCTGCGCGTCGTGGGCCAGGTACGGCGAACGTACCTGGTCTGCGAGGGCGGCGGCGGGCTCTACTTGGTCGACCAGCACGCCGCGCATGAGCGCATCCTCTTCGAGACGCTGCGCGCGGCCCGCGCGCGCGCGCAGGTCGCGACGCAGCCGCTGCTCCTGCCCGTGACGCTGGAGCTGTCGCCGGCGCTCGCCCACGTCGCCGAGCCCGCGGCGCCGATCCTGGCCGCGGCCGGCATCGAGATCGAGCCTTTCGGCGGGGGCACCTTTCTGGTGAAGGCCGTGCCCGCCGCGCTCGTGCGCGCCAGCCCCGCGACGCTGGCGCGCGAGGCGCTGGAAGAGCTGGCTGAAGACTGGAAGGGCCCCGAGGCGCTCGGCGATCGCCTCGATGCGGCGCTGGCGCGCATGGCCTGCCACGCCGCCGCGCGCGCCGGCGACGTGCTCGGCGGCGCCGAGGCCGCCGCCCTGCTCCGCGACCTGGATCAGGTCCCGCACCGCGGCCACTGCCCGCACGGTCGTCCCGTGTTCGTCGAGGTGACCTGGACCGAGCTAGAGCGCCGCCTGCACCGCGCCTGACCACAAGCCGTTGGCGCCTGTCCCGCCACCGCGCCCGACCACAACCCGTTGGCGCCTGTCCCGCCACCGCGCCCGACCACAACGGCGTTGGCGCTTGCCCCGCCGCTTCCCGCCAACCGCGTTGACGTCCCGCCTACCGAACTACGCGTAACCCCGCTAAGGCGCGCAGCGCACGGTTCTTGCTCCACCCGGCCACAGACAGAGCAGAACGGAGGCGAACCACTCGCGACCCGTTCTCGCTCCCGCCGGCCACACCAAGAGGAGAACCGATGCGAACCGCCCGCGCACTGCCTCGCCTATTGCTCGCCCTCGCCGCCAGCCTCGCCGTCGCCGCCGCCCAGGGCTGCACCAATCGCCCGCTGGCCGTCATCCCCGCGGACTCGTCGGGCACCGTCCATGTCCATTTCCAGCAGGTGGAGAACAGCGCCGCGACCATCCTGGTCGTCGTCGACAACTCCGGCTCGATGTGCGAGGAGCAGTTCAATCTCCGATCGAACATCCAGTCGTTCCTTAATTCCTTTCGGACGGCGGCGCCGACCGCCACTTTCCACATGGGCGTCGTGACCACGGACACGCTGACGTCGGCCACCGCCGGCCGCCTGAACAACATGGCCATCGCCCCCATGCCGACGGCGCGCTGCCCCACGCCTCCGCCCGCGCTCGACTGTACGACCGGGCTCTCGTCGCCGCTGCCCAAGTGGATAGACGACACGACGCCTGAAGGGGACCGCGTGTTCGGTTGCCTCTCCTCGGTCGGGATCCTCGGCTACGGAGCCGAGACGGCGCTCGGCGCAGCCCGCATGGCGCTCTCGCCCGCGCTGCTCGACGACCCCAACGCCAACGGCGGCTTCTACATCCCCGGCTCGAAGGTGCTCATCATCATTCTCGGCGACGAGGACGACTGCACCGTCTGCAACGGAGACGTGTGCGGGCCTCTCCCCAATGTGAGCTCCAACCTCGATTGCTCGATCAACCGCGTGAACGAGCTCACGCCGGTCGCCGACATCGTCGCCTACATCAACGCGCAGAGCGACCGCGCCGGCTCGACTTTCGGCAACCTCGGTGTCTACGCGGCGGCGATCATCGGCCTGGATCCGCAGGGCAACAGCGCGGGACCGATCATCGCCGACCCTACGGGGGCCGACGAGCTCGTGCCGATCTGCCAGGTGGCGGGGCAGGGCACTGCCGCGCCCGCGCCGCGGATCGAGACCTTCACCCGCGCCTTCGACGAGCGTCTCGAAGCCAGCATCTGTCAGGGCGACTTCGGCGCCACGCTCGGGGCACTCGGCGCGGGCTTCGGCGCAGGACTGAGCAGCGGCTGCCTGTCGCTGCCTCCATGCCCCGGCATCAGCGCCGCAGACGTCGTCGTCCACGTTGAAGAGGCCGCCGGCCTGCGCGACCTGGTGCCCGACGTCGATTACGCGGTTGTGTGCTCCGACCCCGCGCCATGCCCCCCGGGCGTCACCGTGTGCGATCCCGTGCCGGCTTGCCTCGGCTCCGTCGACGCCACCTGTCCGTACGGCTGGCGCATCAACTTCCTGACCGACGTCGAGCGCGGCGCGAACGTCGAGGTCTACTACGGCCTGGACACCGGCGATGGCTGCACGTCGAACTGACGCCGCGGCGCGCGGCGTCGGGCTCGTGGCCGCGGCGCGCAGCGTCGCGCTGCTCGTCGCCGGGCTGAGCGGTGCCGGATGCCCGGAGCGGCACCCGCCGCCCGAGGCGCCGGATCCCACCTGCACCGCCACCGATTCCTTCATCGGCGTCGAGCCAGTGCGCGCCACGATCCTGTGGGTGATCGACGACTCCGCCTCGATGTGCGAGGAGCAGTTCAACCTCCGCGTGAACATCCAGTCCTTCGTCGAGTCTCTCCGCGCGGCGGCGCCAACCGCGATGTTCCACATGGGCGTCGTCACGACCGACACGCTGGGCCCGGGCGCCGGCCGGCTGCGCAATGCGCCAGTCGAGGTGGTTGCTTCGCCCGCCTGTGCGGATCCGCCCCCACCGCTCGACTGCACGAGCGGACTCGCCTCGCCGCTGCCGAAATGGGTCGACGAGAAGACGCCCGACCTGGAGCGCACCTTCGCCTGCCTCGCCAGCGCCGGCGTCTCCGGCGCCGAGCCCGAGACCCCGCTCGCCGCCGCGGTGCTCGCCCTCGGCCCGACCCTGGCGAACGACCCGACCGCCAACGCCGGGTTCTACATCCCCGGCTCCCTGCTCGTCGTCGTCTTCGTCAGCGACGCCGACGACTGCACGGTCTGCACGGGCGACGTTTGTGGGCCGCTCCCCGGCGCCGGCGACCTGGATTGCGCGCTGGGCCGAACGGCCGAGCTGACGCCCGTCAGCGACATCGCCGCCTACCTCGAGGCGCTACCCGACGGCGAGGGAGGCATCCTCGGCGACAACGGCCTCCTCGTGGCGTCGGTCACCGGCCTGAGCCCGCAAGGCGACTCGTGGGGGCCGCTCGTCGCCCAGGTCGCCGGCGGCGCGGACGGCCTGCGCCCCATCTGCTCCGTGCCGGGCCAGGCCACCGCCGCCCCCGCGCCGCGCCTCGAAGCCTTCACGCGCAGCTTCGACGACCACATCGAGGCCAACGTGTGCGACTCCGACTGGGCGGCGGCCTTTGCCTTCCGCAGCGCGTACATGGGGACGCTGTCGAGCGGCTGCCTGCAGCTTCCACCGTGCCCCGGCGCCACCGCCGACGACGTCGTCGTGCACCGAACGTACGAGGACGTCGCCACGACGCTGGCGCCGTCCTACGACTACGACGTTCTGTGCGCCGGCGAAGCCGCCGGCCTGCCGCCATGCCCGGCTTCGGCGACCGCCAAGTGCCCCGACGGGTGGCGCGTCGAATTCTTCAGCGGCGGCGCTCTTCCGCCGGGCCGCTACGACGTCCTGTACGCCTGCGACGGGGGCGACGCCTGCGCCGGGCCGGCGCGGCCTTAGCGCATTCTTGGCGCGCGGGCGGGGGCGGGGGTAGGATCGGCGAGGGCGCACAGGCCCCGCCATGGCGGACGATCAGCTTTTCTCCCGTTTCGGCCAAGAGTTCCCTCCGGGGACGGTCCTCTTCCGCGAAGGGGAGGGCGGCAACCAGATGTTCGTCATCCAGTCGGGCTCCGTCCGCATCTCCAAGAAGGTGCGCGAGACCGAGAAGGTCCTGGCCGTCCTCCCCGCGGGCGAGTTCTTCGGCGAGATGGCCATCCTCAACAACGAGCCGCGCTCCGCCACCGCCACCGTGCACGAGCAGGCCAAGATCCTCGTCATCGAGGCGCGCACGTTCGAGGCCATGGTGCGCGGCAACTCCGAGATCGCCGTGCGCCTCATCAAGAAGCTGTCGCGCCGCCTGCACGAAGCCGACAAGCAGATCGAGAATCTCTTGCTGCGCGACCCCACCAGCCGGGTCGTGCATGCGTTGGCCTACCTCGCCGAGACGCGCGGCGCCGCCATCCCCGAGGGCATCCGCCTCGAGCTCGGGCTCGACGAGCTCGCCGACCGCGTCGGCCTCACCCAGCCCGAGGTCGACGAGGTCTTCAACAAGCTCGTCGAGCAGGGCCTGGTGGGCGTCTACGACGACGGCGCGCTCTTTCTCCCCGACGTCCAGCGCATGTGGGAGTTCGTCGACTTCCTCACCATGAAGCAGAAGTTCGGCGGCTTCAAAGGGTAGACCGTACGTGATCGGCGCCCGCGCGGTTATCGCGCGGAGGGGGGCGGCTCGCCCGGCTTTGCCGGGCGAGGGGGGGCGGGCAGGCCCCCCCTAATAAATGTTGGTCTCGCGCTTCGTGCCCGTGTAGTCGACGTAGACGGTCTTCCACTCCGTGTAGAAGTCGACCGCGGTCTTGCCCATTTCGCGCTGGCCGACGCCGGTCGCCTTCATCCCGCCGAACGGGAGCTGCGCCTCGCCCCCGACCGTCGGCGAGTTGATGTGCACGATCCCCGTCTCCACTTCGTCGATGAAGCGCTGCGCCTGCACCAGGTCGCGCGTATAGAGCGACGACGACAGCCCGTAGCGCACGCCGTTTGCCACCTCCAGCGCCTCTTCGAAGGAGTCCACCGCCAGCACGCTCAGCACCGGGCCGAAGATCTCCTCCTGCGCGATGCGGTGCTCCGCGTGCACGCCGGTGAAAAGGGTCGGCGCCACGAACCAGCCCTTCGCCAGCCCCGCCTCGGTGAGCCGCTCCCCGCCGAACACCAGCCGCGCCTCCTTCCGGCCGACCTCCACGTACTCCAGCACGGTGCGCAGCTGTCCCTCGTCCACGACCGGGCCCATCGTCACGCCGGGCTTCGTCCCGTCGCCGACCACCACCTTGGCCGCCAGCGCCTTCAGCGCCGCGACGAACTGGTCGTGCACCGCGCGCTCCACCACGGCGCGCGACGTCGCCGTGCACCGCTGCCCGGACGACCCGAACGCCCCCTGCGCCGCCGCCACCGCCGCCAGCTCCACGTCGCCGTCGCGCAGCAGCACCAGGGCGTTCTTGCCGCCCATCTCGCACTGCACCTTCTTGCCGCGCGACGCCCCGTCCCGGTACAGCGCCGTCCCCACGTCGTTGCTGCCGGTGAACGACAGCGCCGCCGTCTCCGGCGCCTCCACCAGCGTCTGCCCCACCGACGCGCCCGACCCCAGCACCAGGTTCAGCGTGCCGCGCGGCGCCCCGGCGTCGGCGAAGATCTGCGTCAGGAGCTGTGCGCACAGCGGGGTCAGCGACGCCGGCTTGAACACCACGGTGTTGCCGCCCACGAGCGCCGGCGCGATCTTCCAGGTCGGGATGCACAGCGGGAAGTTCCACGGCGTGATGACCGCCACCACGCCCAGCGGCTGCCGCACCGTGTAGGCGAACGTCCGCGGCATCTCCGAAGGGATGGTCTCGCCGTTCAGCCGGCGCGCCTCGCCGGCGACGAACTCCAGCACGTTGATCGACTTCTGCACCTCGCCGGCGGCCTCGCCGAGGGTCTTGCCCTCCTCCAGCGTCATGGCCATCGCCAGCGCGTCCTTGCGCTCTTCCATCAGGCGCGCCGCGCGCTCCAGCACGCGCCCGCGCACCGGCGGCGGCGTCGAGCGCCACGCCGGCAGCGCCGCCCGCGCCGCCGCAATGGCCGCGCGCGCGTCCTCGACGCCGCCTTTCGCGTACTGTCCCACCGTCTCGCCGGTGGCCGGATTGACGTTCGCGCCGCGCTCCCCCGACCGCGCGTCGCACCACTCGCCGTTGATGAAGTTGCGCACGTCCTGGGCCATGGCGCCGCCCTCCTGCCAAGTTGCGGGCGCGCCGGTCGCGCCCGGGACGTAGGCACATAGCAGGGTTCGTCGCGCGCGGGTAGCGCCAGTCGGCCGTATTCCCTAAGCCTTCGGAATAGCCTTGCTTTCTTCGTGCCACGACTCCAAGATCACCCCGCCATGCTGACCCGACGGCGCTTTCTGTGGCTCGGCGCCGGCGGGGCCGCGGCCGCCCTCGCGGGCGGGTCCGGCGCGGCGTGGTACGGGCTGCGCAACCCCTGCCGCGTCCGCCTGCCCGAGCCGCTCGCCACCCACCCGCTCGTGCAGGCCGCCTTTCGCGGCCTCGACCCCGCGCGCCTGGTCGACATGCACGTTCACCTCGTCGGCGTCGGTGTCGGCGGCACGGGCGCCTGGATCAACCCCGAGATGACCTCCTGGGCCCACCCCATCAAATCGCTGAAGTTCCTCTTCTACCGGAACGCCGCCTGCATCACCGACCTCGACCGCGCCGACCAGGACTACGCCGACCGGCTGGTCGCCCTCAAGCGCGAGGCCTTTCCGCCGGGCGCGCGCCTGGTGGTGCTCGCCTTCGACCACGCCTACGGCGCCGACGGCACCGTCGACCTCGCCGACTCCGAGCTCTACCTGCCGCCCGACTACGCCTTCGACCTGGGCGCGCGCCACCCCGAAGACCTCCTGGTGGCCACCTCCGTCCACCCCTACCGCGCCGACGCGCTCGACCGCCTCGACGCCGACGCCGCCCGCGGCGCCGTGGCCGTGAAATGGCTTCCCAACGCCCAGCGCATCGATCCGGCCGACCCGCGCTGCCGCCCCTTCTACCGCAAGCTCGCCGCGCTGGACCTGCCGCTCATCACCCACGCCGGCGAGGAGCGCGCCGTGGACGCCGCCGACGCGCAGCTCCTCGGCAATCCGCTCAAGCTTCGCCCGGCGCTCGAGGAGGGCGTGCGCGTGGTCGTCGCGCACTGCGCCTCGGCCGGGCAGTGCCCCGACCTGGACCTCCCCGCCGCCCCGCCGGCCGATGCCTTCGACCTCTTCCTGCGGCTGATGAACGAGCCCCGCTGGGAGGGGCGCCTGTTCGGCGACGTCTCGGCGATGCCGCAGTTCAACCGCTCCGGCCGCCCGCTGCGCGAGATGCTGCTCGCCGGCCACCTGCACCACCGGCTCCTCAACGGCTCGGACTACCCGCTCCCCGGCGTGAACCCGCTCATCCGCACCGGCGCCCTCGCCGACGCCGGCTACATCACGCCCGACGAGCGCGCCGTGCTGAACGACGTCTTCTCCTATAACGCGCTGCTGTTCGACTTCGTGCTGAAGCGCGCGCTGCGCGTCGTGGACGCCGCGGGCGTCGAGCACCGCTTCGCCGACGCCGTGTTCCAGCAGCAGCCGTTCTTCGCGCGCCCTGCCGCGGCGCGGCATTGACGCGTCGCGCGCGCGGCGCAAACCCTTGCGCCCTCACCGAGGCGCCCTGTAGAGTGCCTGCCCGTGAGAGGCAACCACGACGGGCTGCCGCCGCGGCCGCCAAAGCCCCTCTCCGCCGCGCACGTCGAGGCGCTCGCCCCGTATCCGGCGGGCAAGCCCATCGAGGAGCTGGAGCGCGAGCTCGGCGTGTCCAACGTCATCAAGCTCGCCTCCAACGAGAACGCCTTCGGCCCCAGTCCGCGCGCGCTCGAGGCGGGGGCGCGCGCGCTCGCCGGCGTGCACCGCTACCCCGACGGGAACGCTTACTACCTGCGCGAGGCGCTGGCGGCGACCTACGACACCCCGTTCGACGGCGTCGTCACCGGCAACGGCTCCAACGACCTCATCGAGATCATCGTCAAGGCGTTCGTCGGCGGCGACGAGGAGGTGCTCATCGCGCGCGGCTCCTTCGTCATGTACGAGCTGGCGCTGCAGGGGCACGGCGTCAAGCGTGTCGAGGTGCCGATGCGCGAGCTGCGCTACGACCTCGAGGCGATGGCGGCGCACCTCAACGAGCGCACGAAGGCCGTCTTCATCGCCAACCCCGACAATCCCACCGGGACGTACGTCACGCGCGCCGAGCTCGACGCGTTCGCCGCGCGCGTGCCGCCCGACTGCATCCTCGTGCTGGACGAGGCCTACTACGAGTTCGCCACCGCGCCCGACTACCCGTCGGGGCTGGAGTACCGCGACCGCGTGGAGCGGCTCATCATCCTGCGCACCTTCTCCAAGGCGTACGGCCTGGCGGGGCTGCGCGTAGGCTTTGCGCTGACGACGCCGGATATCGCTCGTAACATGCATCGCGTGCGCCAGCCGTTCAACGTGAACCTCGTGGCGCAGGCGGCGGCGGTGGCCGCGCTCGGCGACCACGAGCACGTGGCGCGCACGCGTGCCGGCACCTCGGCGGGGCTGGCCTTCCTGTACCGCGAGCTGGAGCGGCTCGGGCTGCGCTACGTCCCCTCGCAGACGAACTTCGTGCTCGTCGATTGCGCAGGCGACGGGGCGCGCGTGTACCAGGACCTGTTGCGCCGCGGGGTGATCGTGCGCCCGATGCAGGCGTACGGCCTGCCCAGCTACGTGCGCGTGACCGTTGGCACCGAATCCGAGAACCGCCGCTTCATCGACACGCTCGCCGCCGTGATGGACGGCCCGGCGTCGCTCGCCGTGCGCGCGTAGGGTCTGGGCAAAGAGGAGGGGTTCGATGCGCTGTGCCTCGGACACCACCCAGATTGTCCTAGCGCCGAGAATGCTTCGCCGAGGGGGTCGCCCTTCGGGCGATCCCTCGGCTCAGTCTCCGCCGACCGTCGAGTCGATCGCCTTGCCGATGTCGGCGAGCAAGTAGTAGTCGCCGCCGGTGACGGAAGAGATGCTCTTCCAGATGGTCGCCACGTCGTCGCCGCCGCAATTGACGGTGTTGATGGCGATGCCCTTCTTCTTGGCGCGGTGGGCGATCGTGTTGGTGTCGGGCTCGTCGGCATAGATGTTCGGGATGGCGTCGCCGATGAGCACCATCGACTTCGAGGCCTCCGGGTGCCAGCTGATGCTGTCGATGCCCACCATGAGCGCCTTGTTCACGCTCTCCGGGTAATCGCCGCCGCCGCCGGCCTCGAGCAGGTCGACCGCGGCGAGGAAGCGCCCGACGTCGGCGCTCAGCGGCGAAGCGACCTTCGCGATCCACGAGTCGCCGCGGTCACGGTAGTCGATGAGGCCGAAGTACACTTCCGACGATTCCTGCAGGTCGCTGTCGCCGGTGCCGTCGGACATCGACTTGGCCAGCGCATGCACCTTGGTGCGCACCGTGTCGATGGTGCCGCCCATCGAGCCGGTCGTGTCGACGACGAAGACGACGTCACGCCGCTCGCCGGGGGGCGGGCGCGGCGGCACCTTGCCCGGCACGCCCGGGTCGGGCGCGACGCTGAGGAAGGACCCGCCGCCGAGGTCGGCGATGTTCTTGAACGCCTTCGCCGTGTCGTCCGCCTTGCTCAGCGCGATGGTGTTCAGGACGATGGCCTTCTTCTTCGCTTCCAGCGCCAGCACGCCGATGGACGGCTCGTCGGTGTAGACCTTGGGCGGGGCGTCCCCGATCAGCATCACGTTGCGCGCGGTGTTCTTGTCCTTGTCCCAGTCCATGTCGCGGATGGCGACGGCCAGGGCGAAGTTCACGTCCTCCGGGCGGTCGCCGCCACCGTGGGCTTCGAGCTTGAAGATCTTCTTCTTCGCGCCTTCCACGTCGGCGCTGAGCTCCCAAAGCTTCGCCACGCGGAAGTCCGCGTCGCCCTTGTCGCGGTAGGCGACGACGCCCACGTGCAGGTCGGCGGGCGGATCGGCCTTGGTGAAGGCCTCGATGACCGCCACCGCCTCGTTCTTGGCGGCGTCCAGGTGGCTCCACATCGACCCGGTGGCGTCGATCACGAGCACGAGGTCCACGCGTGCGCCCGGTCGGGTGCCGATCGCTTCGCCGATGATCGGCGGCGGCTTCGGCTTCCCCGCACCGAGGCTGGTGCCGGCGGCGAGCAGCGCGCCCACCGCCAGAACTGTCGAGAGCAGCCGTTGCGCCTGTACCTGCATGGGTCCTTCGCCTTTCCTCGTCGATCCGAGCACTTGAGCAACCTTTGACGCCCGCCACATCTTCCCGATTCAAGGGCGCGCCGGCCCTTCACGCCTTGTGGCCACCGACGCACACCGCCGCGCCGGGATCCGCCGAACTTCCTCCTTAATACGCGCGAGCGGGCCCAAGGCCTGCCCTCTGCGTTGGAAAGCACGGTGTGTGCCAGGTTCCCCAGTGTTTCGCCATCGCCGGGGCCGCGCAAGGGGAGACGTCGACGAGTCGGCGTGCGGCGGGCGACGGCGCGCGGCAACAAGGCGTTTGACGAAGGCCGGCGCGTGGAGTAGTCGCGCGCCATGCGGCTGCGCGTACGGGGCGGGCGGGCGGTGCGAGGCGAGGCGGTGGTGCCGGGCGACAAGTCCATCGGTCACCGCGCCGTCCTGCTGGCGGCCATCGCCGACGGGCCCAGCCGCATCCGCCGGCTGAGCGGCGGCGAGGACAACGCGCGCACCGTCGAGGCGATGCGCGCGCTGGGCGTGCGCGTCGAGGCCCCGGCCGCGGGCGTACTGGACGTGGAGGGCGTCGGGCTCGAAGGATTGCGCGGCGCCGGCGCGGCGTCGGGGTCGGGGTCGGGGCCGGGGCCGGGGACGGCGCTGCCACCGCTCGAAATCTTCTGCGGCAACAGCGGGACGACGATGCGGCTCTTGGCGGGGCTGCTCGCGGCGCGGCCGTTCGAAGTGCGCCTCGACGGTGACGCGTCCCTGCGGCGCCGGCCCATGGGGCGCGTGGCGGCGCCGCTGCGGGCGATGGGCGGACGCGTCGACGCCGCGGCCACGACCGTGGCGCCGCTGGTGCTCGGCGGCGTCGAGGCGCCCGCCTGTGGCGGCTGGTTCGCGTTGCCGGTGGCGTCGGCGCAAGTAAAGTCGGCGATCCTGATCTGCGGGCTGCGCGCGCCGGACGACGTGGTCGTCGAAGAGCCGGCGCCGACGCGCGACCACACCGAGCGCATGCTGGCGGCGATGGGCGCGCCGTTGCGGTCGGTGCCGGGGCGCGCCTCGCTGGACGCCGCCGCCTGGGGGCCGCGCGCCGCGCGCCGCCTGCACGCGCTCGACCGCGACGTTCCGGCGGACCTCTCGGCGGCGGTTTTCCCGCTGGCGGTCGCGCTCTTGGTGCCGGGCTCCGAGGTGGCGGCGCGCGGCGTCACGGTGCAGCCGGCGCGCGCGGGCGCGCTGGAGGCGCTGGCGGCGATGGGAGCGGCCTTCACGCGCGGCGCGGAGCGCGACGCGGGGGGCGAGCCGGTGGCCGACTTGCACGCCGCCTGCCCCGCCGGCGCGGCGCCGGGCCTGCGCGCGACGCGCGTCGACGGCGCGCGCCTGGCCGCCGCCATCGACGAGGTGCCGGTCCTCGCCGCGCTGGCGGCCGTGGCCGAAGGTGATACGGTGTTCGCCGACGCCGCCGAGCTTCGCGTCAAGGAGACGGACCGCATCGCCACCACCGCCGCCATGCTGCGCGCGTTCGGCGCGCGCGCCGACGAGCGTCCGGACGGGCTGGTCGTGCACGGCGCCGCCGGCATCGCCGCCCTCCACCCGGCCCGCGTCGACGCCGCCGGCGACCACCGAATCGCCATGGCCGCCGCGGTGCTGGGTGCCGCGCTTCCCGGCGAGACGGTCATCGACGGCGCCGGCGGCGTGGCGACGAGCTTCCCGGGGTTCGCCGCCGCGCTCGCCGCGCTCGGCGCCGACATCGACGAGGAGCCGTCGTGAGCGCCGGCGCCGTGTGGCGGCCCCTCGTCGCCATCGACGTGCACGTGCACGTGCGCGTGCGCGTGCGCGAGCGCGTGATCCAAGAGGAGCCGTCGTGAGCAGCGGCGCGAGGGTGCGGCCCATCGTCGCCATCGACGGCCCGGCGGGCGCGGGCAAGTCCACCGTCGCGCGCGCCCTCGCCCGGCGCCTCGGCTTCGTCTACGTCGACACGGGCGCGCTGTACCGCGCCGTGGGCCTCGCCGCGGGGCGCGCCGGCGTGGCTACGGACGACGACGCGGGCCTGGCCGCTCTCTTGCCGCGCCTCCGCCTGGAGCTGCGCACCGACCCGGCCGGCGCCACCACCGTGCTCCTCGACGGCGAGGACGTGTCGGCCGCCATCCGCACTCCCACCGCCTCGGCGGCGGCGTCGGCGGTGTCGGCTCGCGCGCCCGTGCGCGCGGGGCTGCTCGACCTGCAGCGGCGGCTCGCCGGCGGCGGCGGCGCCGTGCTGGAGGGCCGCGACATCGGCACCGTCGTCTTCCCCGACGCCGAGGTGAAGGTCTTCCTCACCGCCAGCGACGCCGAGCGCGCCCGCCGCCGCCACGCTGAGCTGGCGGCGCGCGGCCAGGAGATTCCTTTCGCCCAGGTCCTTGAGGAACAGCGCCGGCGCGACCATGATGATGCCAGCCGGGCGCTGGCCCCGCTGCGCGCCGCCCCCGACGCCGTGGAGCTCGTCACCGACGGGCTCGACGCCGGCGCCGTGGTCGATCGCCTCGCGGGGCTGGTCGCCGCCCGCACCGGAGCGGAGGTCGATGCCAGAGTCGAAGGCAGGCCCGACGGCAGACCCGACGGCGGAGCCGATGGCGGAGCGTGACGCGACGTTCGAGATCCACGTCGCGGGCGTCGCCGGGTACTGCTGGGGCGTGCGGCTGGCCGTGGACAAGGCGTTCGAGTTCGCGCGCGCCGGCGCGGCGGCAGGCGCGCCCACGTTCTCGGTCGGGCCGGTCATCCACAACACCCAGACCGTCGAGCGGCTGGAGGCGGAGGGCATGCGCACCGTCGCCGCGGCGGACGACGTGCCGGACGGCGGGCGCGCGCTGGTGCGCGCTCACGGGGCGCCGCGCGGAACGACGGAGGCGCTGGCGCGCCGCGGCGTCACGGTCGCCGACGCCACCTGCCCCTACGTGACGCTCCCGCAGAAGTACGCCGCCAAGCTCGCCGGCGACGGCTATCACGTCGTGGTCGTCGGCGATCCGGACCACGCCGAGATCAAGGGCGTGCTGTCGCACGCCGCGCCGGAGCGAAGCTCGGTGGTGCGCGACGCCGCCGAGCTGCGCGCGCTGGACCGCGCCGGCGGCATCCATTCGCGCAAGGTGGCGCTGCTGTCGCAGACTACGCTGCAGCGCAGCCGCTTCGCCGAGGTGTGCGCCGCCGCCGCCGAGCTGTTCCATGAGGTCCGCGCCGTGAACACCGTCTGCAACGACACGGAGATGCGCCAGGCCGCCGCCGAGGAGCTGGCGGCGCGCTGCGACCACGTGGTGGTGCTCGGCGGGCGCCACAGCGCCAACACGCGCCACCTCGCCGACGTGGCGCGCGCCGCCGGCGCCGCCGCGGTGCACGTCGAGCGCCCGGAAGAAGTGGCCCCCGCCTTCGTCGCCGGCGCCCGCCACGTGGGCATCACCGCGGGGGCGTCGACGCCCACGGATCTGATCGATGCGCTGGTGGCGCGGCTGGTGAGCTTCGGCGGCTCACCGGTAGACGTGGGCCGGACCGACGGCGCCGACGCCGCGGTGGTCGCCTCCGTCGCCGAGAACGCCGCCGATTTCGAGGGGTGAGCCCGGCGGCGCCGCCCCGCGCGGGGCGGGCGCCCGCGGCTTGTGCCGCTACGGCACACTCGCTGACGCAGCGCGCCAGCATGTGTTGACTTTCGTGGTTCGGCCGACTAGGTTGCGCGGGCCGCTCAGCCGGAAGCTGTGGACGCAGCCCCGTGCCGGGCGAGTATCAAGGTTTTGGAGAGGAACCAAAGCAGTATGGAACAGCAAATCCAGAAGACCGGCAGCAAGGCGCCCGACGCGGGCAAGAACGGCGGCGCGAGCGCGAGCGCGGGCGCCGCGGGCGGCGAGGACTTCGCCACCCTGTTCGAGCAGAGCATCGGCGCGCGCGAAATCAGCGAAGGCGACATCGTCAAGGGCAAGATCATCGCCCTCGGCAACGACTTCGCCATCGTCGACATCGGCTACAAGTCCGAAGGCCAGATTCCCATCGAGGAGTTTCGCGAGCCGGACGGCGCGCTGTCGGTGAAGGTCGGCGACGAGATCGACGTGCTGGTGGAAGTGCGCGAAGACGACTCCGGGTTGTGCATCCTGTCCAAGGAGAAGGCCGACCGGCTGAAGATCTGGGACGACATCTCCAAGGCCTGCGAGCAGGACCAGGTGGTGGAGGGCGTCATCGTCGCCCGCGTCAAGGGTGGGCTCAGCGTCGACATCGGCGTGAAGGCCTTCCTGCCCGGGTCGCAGGTGGACCTGCGCCCCATCCGCAACCTCGACAAGCTCATCGGCCAGCGCCATCAGTTCAAGGTCATCAAGTTCAACAAGAAGCGCGGCAACATCGTGCTGTCGCGGCGCGTGCTCCTGGAAAAGGAGCGCGACGAGCAGAAGAAGCGCACGTTGGACGACCTGCAGGAGGGGTCGATCCGGACGGGCGTCATCAAGAACATCACCGAGTACGGCGCGTTCGTGGACATGGGCGGCATCGACGGCCTGCTGCACATCACCGACATGAGCTGGGGGCGGGTGAACCACCCGTCCGAGGTGTTCAACGTCGGCGACGAGGTGCAGGTGAAGGTGCTGAAGTTCGACCCCGAGAAGGAGCGCGTCTCGCTCGGGCTGAAGCAGATCACCGACGACCCGTGGAACCACGCCGAGGAGAAGTTCCCGATCGGCGCGCGCGTCGAGGGCAAGGTGGTGTCGATCACCGACTACGGCGCGTTCGTGGAGCTGGAGCAGGGCGTGGAGGGGCTGGTGCACGTCAGCGAGATGACGTGGACCAAGCGCGTGAAGCACCCGAGCAAGCTGGTGAACGTGGGCGACCGCGTCGAGGCGATCGTCCGGGAGATCGACGTCGCCAACAAGCGCATCTCGCTGTCGATGAAGCACCTGATGGCGAACCCGTGGAACCAGCTCGCCGAGAAGTATCCGCTCGGCAGCACGATCCGCGGGCGCATCCGCAACATCACCGACTTCGGCGTCTTCGTAGGCATCGAGGAAGGGATCGACGGGCTGGTGCACATCAGCGACATCAGCTGGACGCACCGCGTGCGCCATCCGAGCGAGCTGTTCAAGAAGGGCGACGAGGTCGAGGCCGTGGTCATGAGCATCGACCCGGCCAACGAGCGCTTCTCGCTGTCGATCAAGGCGCTCTACCCCGACCCGTGGGACCGCATCCCGCGCGACTACCCGGTGGGCAAGATCGTCGAGGTGAAGGTGATGAAGGTGCTGGACTTCGGCGCCTTCGTCGAGCTCGAGCCGGGGATCGAAGGGTTGATCCACGTCAGCGAGCTGCGCGAGGAGCGCGTGAAGGACCCCCGCGAGGTGGTCAAGAAGAGCGATGTGGTGATGGCGGAGATCATCGCCGTCGACCCGGGCGAGCGGAAGATTTCGTTGTCGGCGAAGGCGGTCGGCTCCCCGGACGAGCGGTCGGCGCACGCCGAGCATGTTCAGAAGGCGAAGGCTGACGAGGTGGTCGTGGAGACCGCCGTGGGCGCGGCCCTCAAGAGCGCGCTCAAGAAGAAGGGCAAGAAGGGGAAGAAGGGTGCCGAGGCCGACGAGGCGTCGGACGGCGCCGGCTCGGGCGAAGGCGAGGGGGAGTGACCCTGGTCCTGGTTCCCGGTCGTTGAAGGCAGGGGCATTTTTCCGGCGCACGGGCGCGCAACCAGAAGAAGGAGAGAGACCATGACGAAGATGGGTATTGCAGTGGCTGGCTCGATGTTGGCGGTGGTGCTGTTCTCGTTCGGCTGTCCCCCCTCGGAGGGGACGGGCGGCCCCGGGACCGCGACGGGCACGGGCGCGACGACGGCCGAAGTGGGCGGCGCGGGCACCGCGGCGATGACGGCGGCGCCTGACATGGCGGCGGCGGGCACGCCGGACGCGACGGTGATGGCGGACTGCATGTCGGTCACTGCCAAGGTCTTCACCGAGTGCGTTCCCGAGGCGGCGGCGATGTCGGTCGAGTCGCGCATCAAGATGGGCATGCTGCCGGCCGACGCGGCCGAGAAGGTGAAGACGCCCGACGGTAAGAAGGCCGTCATCGACGCGGCGATCGCCGAGATGAAGAAGGACATGGGCGACGCGGCGAAGAACACCGCGTTCTGCACGGCGATGGCGACGAAGATGGCCGACACGATGAAGGCCGATCACGATGCGCTGGCCGCCTGCATGGCGAAGGCGAGCTGCGCGGAGCGCGTCGCCTGCTTCGCGCCGATCTCCGAGAAGCACATGAAGGAGATCAACGAGAAGATGGGCGACATGATGAAGCATGACGACGCGGCCGGCGCTCCGCCCGCCGGCGGCACCGCAGGCGCCGCGCCCGCTCCGGGCAGCGCGAAGTAGCTCCGACGTCACAACCGAAGAACAAGAGCCGGAGCCGTCCGCGCCGCGTGCACGGGCCCCGGGAACAAACACGCACGCCGTGGGCGTGCACGGGAGAACTTGTCATGAAGACGATTTGGACGGCAGCGGTGGTAGGAGGTCTCTGTGCGGCGTTGCTGGCGGGCTGTCCGCCGTCGGAGGGGACGAGCGCGCCGGGGACGGGCGCCGGTGAAGTCGGCGGCGGGAGCGCGGTAACGGCGACGGGCGCCGCGGGGAGCGCGGCGCCGGTGGCCGCGGTCGCGGACGACGCGGTGGTGAAGCAGTGCCTCGCCGTGACGGACAAGATCTTCACCGAGTGCTCGGCCGACGCGGCGCCGGCGGTGATCGGCGTGAACTTGAAGTCGGGCATGATGCCGCCGGAGATCGTGGAGAAGTCGAAGACGCCCGACGGCATGAAGTCGCTGGTCGATATGGAGCTCGCCGAGATGAAGGCGAACGGTGCGGAGCCCAAGCGCACCGAGATGTGCACGACGATGGCGGCGAAGATGGCCGACGTGATCAAGCCCGACATGGCGGCGATCGACGCGTGCGTGGCGAAGGCCGATTGCAAGGAGCGCGTGGCCTGCTTCACGCCGATCATGGAAAAGCACATGACGGCGATGAAGGACAAGATGGGCGACGTGATGAAGGACCACATGGGCGCCGGCGCCGGCTCGGCGGCAGCTCCCACGGCCCCCGCAGGCGCTGCGGCGCCTGGCGCTGCTCCGGCGGCTCCCGCCGCCGCGCCGGCCGCTCCTGCGGCCACGCCCGCCCCCGCCAAGTAGCCTCGGTAGCGCCCCGCTTCCAACCCGCCCGTCTCCGCGCGGTTCACCGCGCGGTAGGCACCGCCTCCCGCGGTGGCCCGTTGAGGGGGCCGCTCGAGGGCACCGGCAAATGCACGTGTCGTGCCGACTTCTTGCCGAGCTGCGCCTGCCGCAGGACAATGCCGGCATGGAGGTTCTGTGGGCGCCCTGGCGGATGGAGTACGTCGGCGGTGCCGCCGCGGAGCCGCAGGGCTGCATCTTCTGCGACCACCCCGCGGCGCCGGAGCCGGAGCATCGGGCTCGGCTGGTGCTGACCGCGGGCGCCGACACCGCGGTCCTGCTGAACAAGTATCCTTACAACAACGGTCACCTCCTGGTGGTGCCGCGCCGCCACGCGCGCTGGCCGGACGAGCTGAGCGACGCCGAGGCGGCGGCGCTCCAGGGGGCGCTGTGGGGGGCGATCGCCCTGGTGCGCGCGGTGCTGCGTCCCGATGGGCTCAACGTCGGGATGAACCTCGGGCGCGCGGCGGGCGCGGGCATCGACGCGCACCTGCACTGGCACGTGGTGCCGCGCTGGTCGGGCGACGTGAACTTCATGCCGGTCGTGGGCCAGGCCAAGGTCATGCCCGAGCACGTCGCGGCCACGTACGACCGCCTGCACGCAGGGCTCGCGGCCCTGCGCGCCGACCCCGGGACGCGCGGCGGAGCCGGCGCGGCGACCGCGACCAACGCGGGTGCGGGCGCCTCGGGTGACGGCGACCGATGAAAGCCCTCGGGCGCGTGTGGTGGATGAGCTTCGGCGCGCTGCTGTCGTTCTTGTTCATCTTGTTCGCCATCCACAACCACGATGAGGTGGTGGTGGACCTCCTGCGCTGGCGCTACCGGGTGGAGACGTGGGCGCTCGCCATGATCGCGCTGTGCATCGGGCTGGTGCTGCCGGCCGGCTTCGTCGTGGCGCAGCGGCTGGCGTCGGCGCGGCGCGAGCGCGCGCTGCGGCGGCGCGTGGCCGAGCTGGAGCAGGAGCTGGTGGCGCTGCGCAACGTGGCGCTCGTGGAGCCGCTTCCGGGCGAGCCGGCGGTGGGCACGGTCACGGTCGCGGGCGGCGCGGCCGGCCTGGGCGCCGCGACGCCGCCGGCTGCCGCGGGACGGCCGTCGGAGACGGCGACCGGGACCCTGGCAGGAGCGGGCGGCGCCGCGGGGGCGGCGGCCGGCGCCTTGCTGCCCGAGGCGCGCGGACCGCGGGCGCGCGCCAAGGAGCCGGAGCCCGACCCCGACCTTGCGGGAGTGTAGGCGCGTGCGGCGGACGCGGCGCGCGGCGGGACGGGCGGGCTAGCGTGTGGCTTGCGCTCGTCGTGGCGGTGGCGGCGTCGGCCGGCGTGGCCTACGCCGTGGGCCGCTGGCTGGCCCCGGCGATGGACCGCACGCTGCCGCAGAGGCTGCGCGCCGAGGCGGCCACGTATCTGCGCGCGCTGACCGCGAGCGCCGACGGCGACGGCGCCGCGGCGCATGCGCTGTTGGAGAAGGTGGTCCGCGAACGCACCGACGAGCCGGAGGTGTACTTCGCGCTGGCGGCGCAGCACCGCGCGCTGGGACGGCACGAACGCGCGGCGCGCATCCATCAGAGCCTCGCCGTGCGGCCGGGTCTCCCGCCGCGCGAGCGGGCCCGCGCGCGGCTGGAGCTCGCGCAGGACTACCGGCGGCTGGGGCGGCACGGCCACGCCGCCGCGGAGGTCGACGTCGCGCTCGAGGAGCGGGCAGACGACCCGCTCGCGCTGGCGGCCGCGGCGGACGTGTACGAGGCGGCCGGGCAATGGGAGCGCGCCGCGGCGGCGCTGGGGCGGCAACTGCGGCTGTGGCGGCGTGACCCGGCCGTGGTGGACCGCATCGTGCACCTGCACGCCGCGGCGGCGCTGCGCGCGTGCGCCGCGGGGAACGCGAGCGCGGCGGCGCAAGCGGCCAAGGGGGCGCCCCGGCCGTCGGGGGCGGGGGCGCGCGCGCACCTGGCGCACGCGCGCGCGACGGTGGCGGCGGCGCAGGGTGACGCACGGGCGGCGGTGCGCTTGTGGCGTGCGGCGCTGCACGAAGCGCCGGCGCTGGCCCTGCGCATGTGGCCGGCGATGCGCGCCGCGCTCTTTGCGCGCGGCGAGCTGGGTGAGGCCGAGTCGGCGCTGCGCGCGCTGGCGCAGGAGGATCCGCGGCGGGTGGCGGTA
>DASYRF010000313.1:0-2283 GCA_036004705.1 Myxococcota bacterium | reverse complement strand
GCTGCCGCCGCCGCCCAACGCTCCATGATCGCAGCGAGCGGCGCCGGGCGCGGCAAGATCGAGCGACCGGGCCCCGCCCCCGGCTCGGGTATCGCGATGGGCACCAGCGCGCGCACCGCCTCCGGCGTGGTCGGACGGGCGCGCGGGTCCTGGGCGCAGAGCGCAGCGATCAACGCCGTGAAGGCAGGATCGGGGGGCGGCCCCAGCGCCGCGAGCGTCGCACCGAGGCCGAAGAAGTCGGCCGCCGGGCCCACCTCCTCCCCGGCCAACACCTCGGGCGCGATGAACGGCTCCGTCCCTGCCGGAGGCGCCGCGCCCGCCACCACCGCGCGCACCGCCAGGTCGAGATCGACGAGCTTCACCTCCTCGCCCGGCGAGGCGCCCGCGCGAAGGAACACGTGGTCGGGCTTCACGTCGCGATGGAAGACTCCAGTCCGGTGAAGGAACGCCAGCACCTCCGCCACACGCACGGCCACCAGCGCCAGCTCTGCCGGCCCGAGCGCGCCGTGTAGCGCAGACAGCGGCGTGCCGAGGGCGCGTTCCTCGACGAGGTCGCAGCGGCCATCCCCGACGTGGAAGTCGAGCGCCTGGGGCAAGCCCGCGTGCTCGTGCGCGCGTAGCAGCCGGAACTCCTCCGCCAGCGCCGCCGCGTCGGCGCCGCGCTTCAGGACGACGTGCCGGCGCCGGCGGACGTCGAAGGCCGCCGTGACGCGCGCGCGGAGATCCGCGCCGGCGGCCATGAGGTAACGGCCGTGTACGAGGCGCAGCGGCTCGCTCGAGATCGCGGTCATGCGGTCCGGCCCGAGGATACCAGCCGCCGCCCCTGAAAAAAAATGAACGAGGCGATGACGGGATTCGCGCGCCTCGCGCGATGAACAGGGAAAGACCGCCCCGAAGGGCAAGAACCAAGGAGCCCCCATGACGCACCGTTCACTCAAGCGCGCCCCGATCCTCGGCATCGCCTCCGCCCTGTTGATCGCCGCCACCGTCAGTGCGCGCGCCGACGCCGCCGCCAGCGACGTGACGCTGACGCTTCACATCCCCGCGCTGGAAGGGACGGCGGACGTCACGACCGCGAACGTCGTCCTCAACTGGACGGACCACACCAGCAACAGCTACTCGCTGCCGAGCCACACCGTCGTCCCGAACGGAAACCTGAACGCCAACGGCGACGTGAACCCGCCCAACCGGGTGCTGGAGAGCGTCTACGCCTTCGGCACCGACAAGAACGGCGCGACGTACGCCCGATCGGCCTCCGCCAGCTATGTCGGCAACAACACTTACACCCTCTTCGTGGCCGGGATCCCCGAGGGTCAGATCATCATCACGCAGGATCCGTTCTAGAGCGCAGCCGGAAGGGAGGCCGTGATGCGTACTTCCTGTCTCGCCGAGACCGAGTTGGACCACTACGTAGGGCGGACACTGCCCCGCGCGGCGCTGACCCGGTTGGACGCGCACACCGAGCGCTGCCCCGCCTGCGCCGCCCGCCTCGTAGCGCTCGCGCAGTGCGAATCGCTGGACGACGCGCTCTCCCCCGCCGAAGAAGCGCTGGCCCAGCGCGCCGCGCTGGATCCCTGGCGCGCCTCCTCCCTGGCGCTCCTACTGCTGGCCCGCGGCACGCAGCACTGACGTCCCTTCGCCCGCCCTCGCGGCTGCGGGTTGCGGGCTGCGGCTGCGGCTGCGGCTGCGGCTGCGGCTGCGGCTGCGGGTTGCGGGTTGCGGGTTGCGGGCTGCGGGTTGCGGGCTGCGGCTGCGGGTTGCGGGCTGCGGGCTGCGGCTGCGGGTTGCGGCTGCGGGTTGCGGCTGCGGGTTGCGGCTGCGGGCTGCGGCTGCGGCTGCGGTTGCGGCTGCGGCTGCGGCGCCGGTTGGGTCCCGGCGCCCCGACCACCCGCGCGCTACCGTGCCAGCCGCCAGCACATCGCCAGCACGCGATCGACGAGCGCCAGCGCTTCGCGGACCGTGGCCGCCTCCAGGTGGCCCTACGCTTCGGCCACCAGAAGCGCGGCCCGGACCTCGCCGGCGCTGCCCGCCGCGACCCGGAAGTGGAAATTGCGATCGCGCCCCGCCCGGCGCCTCCCCTCGCCGAGGTTGAGCGAGACCGACGAGGCCGCCCGCCGGAGCTGGTTCGCCAGGTCCGCGTCGTGCGTTTGCAGCTGCGACAGCGGACCGCGCAGCGCACCGATGAGCTGGAGCGAGACTTCGAAGGCGTCGAACATGTGAGCGTCTCCTTGCGTGGTGGGGTTCACGCCCACCCCCGGCGCAGGCGACGTGCCGACCCGCTCT
>DASYRF010000312.1:0-8626 GCA_036004705.1 Myxococcota bacterium | reverse complement strand
GACGACGGCCTCGCGCCACCCGGGCTGCAGGCCGTCGAGCAGCGCCTCCAGCTCTGCCTCGTCGCCCGCGTCGCCGGCGCCCAGGTAGCGCGCGACGTGGATGACCGCGCCGCCGTCGGGCGCGAGGCGCGCGGCCGCCGAGTGCACCGACACATACAGCGGGCGGTCGATGCCCAGCGCGAAGAGCGCGCGGGCGCGTGGCAGGCGCGACAGCGCGACGTCCAGCGTCGCGGCACGCACCGGCACCGCGCCGCTCGCCCAAGCGCGCAGGCTCGGGTCGGCGCCCCCGCGCGTCAAGCCGCAGGCGGTCTCCGGGTCGACTGCAAGCACGGCGGCCGCCGCCGCGAGGGTCGTCCCGTCCTCCAGCCGCACGCCGCGGACGGCGGCGCGCCCGCCGCCGATCTCTTCCAGCACGACCGAGGCGGCGCGCACGCCCGTGACGGCGCGCACGCCGGCGGCCCGGGCCGCGCCGGCCAGGCCGTCGACCAGGCTCTGCCAACCGCCGTCGAGGTACAGAACGCCGTGGCGCGCCACGCGCTGCAACTGGCCGATCGCGGTGGCGGCGCTCTGGCGGTCGGGCTCGTCGGCGTAGGTCGCCACGCGCGTCAGCGCATGTAGCAGGCGGCGCATCGCCGGCTGCCGGACCGTTTGATCGACCCACGCGCGCACGGTGCGCGACGCCCACGGCGCCGGGTCGACGCGCCCGAGCCCGGCGAAGAGGCGCGCCGCTTCGAGCTTGGCCGCCAGCGGCAATAGCCCCGTCGCGAGCAGCGACAGCGGTCCGGCCGGCAGCGTGTGCGCGACGCCCGCCTCGACGGCGAAGCCGCCCGCCGTCGCCGGCATGCGGCCGCGCGGCGTCACGCCCAGCTCCTTCAGGATCCGCTCGGCCGGGCCGCCGCGGTACAGCGCATGAGGGCCGAGATTGAACCGCCACGACCCTCCAGGGCCGGCGGGCTGCGTGACGGCCCGCCCGCCCGGCGCGCGCGCTTTCTCCAGCAAAGTCACGCGCCGGCCCGTGCGCGCCAGGAAGGTCGCCGCCGCCAGGCCCGCCAGCCCGCCGCCCACCACCACCACGGCCAAATCGCCCTCCGCTCGCGCCGCCTCCAGCTCCACGCTCATCGTCGCTCTCCGTTCGCGACCCGCTCGGGTCCGCTACCCTCTTCACGCGCGAGGAGCGCGAAAGGTTACGCGGGTGGCGGCGGAGTCAGGGGACGACCTCGACCGGCACGCCGGTCGAGGTTACGAACTGCTCGTAGATCTCCTGGATCTCTTCGTCGGTGACGGCGATGCACCCGGCGGTCCAGTCCACCACGGCCACACCGCCGCCTGGCGCGGCGGCGCGCACGCCGCGGCCGTGGATGCCGATCGCGCCGCCCAGCGGCGTCGCCCACGACGGGCGCTCGTGGCGCGTCAGCGCCGCGCGGATGTCGTCGAAGGCACTGCGCCCGATGAGCCCGTCGCGAAGTCCGCGTGCCGCGTCCTCGGCGTTCGGATAGCTCAGCCCCAAGAAGCGATGGAACGCCTTGGAAGGGCCGCGCGTGCAGACGTAGAAGCTCCCTTCGGGCGTGCAGCCGTCACCTTCACGCTGCTTGTCGTTCAGCGGGTCGAACCCGAGGTTCACCACGTAGCTGCGAAGCAGCACGTCTCCCAGGCGTAGGTCCATGCGCCGCTCGCTCTTGTCGACGCGGATGGTTCGCGCGCCCAGCGCGGGCGCGGCCGCGCCTAGACGCGCCCGCACTTTCTTCATCCGCGCGGCCAGACCGTCGCGCGCCGCGAACACCGTGCCCTCCAGCGCCGGGGCGGGTGGCGCCGGCACGACGACTGGCAAGAACGCCGCGGCGCGGCGCTCCGGGGCCGCGAAGGCCACCGCGACCACCGCCGTGGCGAAGGCCAGGCCGAGCGCCAACACCGCCTTCGCCTTCGCCGCCGCGCGCATCAGGACGGTGATGACACGGGTCTCGGCCTAGGGCCAGATTCCTCGTCCCTCAATCAGGGCAATGGCATGGCCACCGTACTCGCGCGGTCGAGCGCCCGGTGGGGGTTCCGCACGCGGCGCGTGGCAGTTACTCGATCATGCCGACGGCGCTGGCGCGGCCGAGCGGCGCCACCTGCCCCTTGGCCTGGGTCAGATCCGCTCGGCGACGCCGGGCGGGGCCCAGGCCTCCAGCCCGTCGGTGAGGCGCACCTTCAGCCAGCCGGCGTCCTCACCGGAGACCTTCACGCGGATTCCCTCGCGCACGTCGAAGGCGGGCGCGTTGTCGGGGCTGGGGCCGCGGCGCAGCGTGGCGCGCGGCGCGACGACCACGGCGCGGTCGTGCGACGCGTCGAGCCCGGCCCGCGCCCATAGCGACGCGCCGGCGAAAGGGAGCAACGATGCGCCGGCGATCGCCAGCGCCAGCGCCGCGGCGCGGGCGGCGCCGCCCGGAACGAGCCGCCGCGCCGTCAAGCCTCCGAAGCACGCCAGCCAGGCCGCGGCGAACAGCATCGCCCAGTCGTCGGCTCGGAGGCGGCGTGCCAGCCGCTCGGTCCAGGCGCCCTCGGCGCGGCCGAGCGCGCCGGCGGGATCGTCGCGCGCCGCGGCCAGCGCGGCCCGGTCGGCGGCGGCGAGGTTCAGCTCGGCGTCGCCGGCGCCGGGCTCCAGCCGGAGCACGCGCTCGTAGCAGACGATGGCGCGCCCGAACTGGCCCATTTCGAAGTAGGCGTTGCCGAGGTCGTAGTGCACCGATGCGTCGTCGACGCCTGCGGCGAGAAGGCCTTGCCAGGCCGCGGCAGCGTCGGCGAGCTTGCCGGCCCGGTACGCTTCCAGCCCGCGGTCCCACAGGAGCCGCATCCGGGCGTCGCCGTCGGTCACCGGCGCCGGCGCGTCCCCGCGCGCGGGCGCCGCCGCTCTCCGGTCCCCGCTGTCGGCGAAGGCCACGGCGGCGCCGCCGCCGAGCATCACCAGCGCCAGAAGGATCGCTGGGAGCGCGCCGCGGCCGCGTGACCCGCGCCTTGGGGAACGGCCATGCGTCATGCGGCGATGGCGGCGCGCCCACGGGCGAGGTGCTGCACGATCGTCTCCGCGCGCGTCGCGGCGCCGGCGACCTGCTCGGACGGCGGCGGCGCGGGCGCGTACCGTACCGCCTCGCACTCCTCCAGCAGCGCCGCCAGCGCCTCGACCGCCGCCGGCGCGAAGCCCAGGGCCGGCAGGCGCGCGCGTATCTCGTCGCGCGTCCAGCCGCCGATGCGCTCGCCGGTTTGTTCTTGCACGTAATCGAGGAGCGCACGGTGTACCTCGGCCAGGTGCGCCGCCGCGCTTCCGTTCCCGCCCTTCGATGCGCGCAGCCGCCGGAGCGCGCGCCCCTCGGCACGCTTTACCGTCAACGCCGGCGCGATGCGTCGCCGCCACGCCACCAGCGATTGCCCCGCCCATACCAGCGCCAGGAGCCCGGGACCCACCGCCAGCAGCCCACCCCAGAACAGCGGGCGTGCGTGCAGCGGTACGCCCGGGCGCGCCAGCGCGCTGACCTCGCGGATCTCGCCGATGGCCGGCGCCGACTCGGCGCTCGCGCCCGCCGTTTCCCCCTTGGCGCCCACGCCCGAGGCCGCACCCGCGGCAGCCGCCGACCCGTCCGCTTCCGCCACGGTCACCGCGATCGGCACGGAGCGCGCCACGTGGTAGCCGCCGTCGGCCGGGTCGAAGTAAGCCACCTCCAGCGACGGAAGCGTGAACGTCCCGGCGCGCTTCGCCAGCAGCAGCTGCTCGATGACGCGCTTGCCGCGCACCAGGAAGTCGTTGGAGTCGTCCTCGGTCGTCGACGTCGGGTCGTACACGTCCCAGCCGTCGAGCGCGGCCTTCTTCAAGGTCGGCACGTGCGCGACGCGGTAGTTGCCGATCCCGTCGAGCGCCGCGCGGAAGGTCAGCGCGTCGCCCACGCGTAGCGCGCCGTCGGTGACGCTCGCCGTCAGCGCATAGGCACCCACGTTGGCGGGGTCGAACCCCGGCGGCCGCCCTGCCGCCGGCAGCGGCGCAACTTCCACGTCGATGGGCCGTGTCGTGATGTCGGCTTCGCGCGGTGCGCGCATTCCGAAGAAGCGCGCCGGTGCCACGGCCACGTGGAATCCCATGGGCGGGATATCCAGTGCCCCGGGCGAGGTCGGGAACAGCGCCTTGCGCCGCACCAGCGCCACGCCGTAGGTCCGCCCGAAGACGTCGCGCCGGACGAACGGCTCCTTCTTGTCCGGCGGCAGCAGCTCCTCCGCCCAGGTGCCGTCGAACTTTGGCTCGGCCGTCACCTCGAAGCCGGCCAGCCCGTAGTCGTCGGGGATGAAGAGGTAGTACGAGAGCGTGATCTGCTCGCCGACGTAAACCCGCTCCTTGGAGACGACGGCGTGGGTGAAAGCGACCCCCACCGCCTCGTCGGCGGTCAGCCCCTTCAGCGCGTCGTTGTCCTCCTCCAGCCCGCGCCGCTCGGGCGGGATGGGCCCGAGCGCATCGTCCGTCCCCGGCGCGGGCGCGCCGACTGCGGTAGCGGGGGCGGCACCGCCGCCCGCACCAGGCCCTGCCGTACCGCTCGCCCCCGTCGTGCCGTCCGTCGCCGTGCTCGGCGCCGCGGGCGCACCTGGCGGCACCTTGCCGTGCGCGTCGCGCACGATGAGCGTCAACGTCGCGCTGGTATAGCGTTTGCCCGCGACGTCCATGCCGACGGGGCCCAGCACGAACCGCCCCGGTTTGAGCGCGCGCAGCAGGTACTGTCGAACGACGCGCTTGAAGACGCTCGTGCCGCGCGTCCCGAACCCCATCGACATGCGAAACTCGGGGACGGATTCGCTGCCGTCGACGAGCTCGAACCCATCCGTCTTGAGGTCGTCGATGCGGCCGCTGTCGGCGTTCATGCCCGCCTCGACCGTCACGAGCACTGATTCGCCGATGCGCAGGTCGTCCTTGTCGGCGCTCAGCGTGATGCCGGGGGCGTCGTCGCCGCCGGCGGCGGGCATCATGCCGCCGAACGGGCCCGCCGGCCGGCCGCGCGGGCCGAAACCCCCGCCGCCGCCGCGCGCCGCGCGCGCTTCTGGGAAGGTGCCTGCCACGAGCGCGCCCGCCGCGGCCGCGAGCGCCGCGGCCAACAGCACCGTGCGGCCGTGCGCCCCGCTCACCAGTCTTTCTCCACGGCGCGCGGCTTGATGCCGAGCGCCTTCATGCGGTCTTCCTTCTTCACCGCCTTCTCGTGGTCCTTCAGCGCGTCCAGCACCGCCGAGGGGTCGAGCCCCGCCGGCTCGTCGGGCTTGGGCGCGCTGGAGGCCGCGCCGGTGCCGCCCTCCGGCGAGGCCGTGTCGGGCGCGCCGGTGTCCGGCGCCGCCGGCTTCGACTCCGGCGGCCCCGACGGCGACGACTCCGGCGCGGGCTTGGACTCGGGCTTCGATTCCGGGCTCGACTCGGGTTTCGACTCCGGGCTCGACTCGGGCGGGGTCTTCTTCTTCTCCTCCTCGTCTTTCTTCTTCTTCTCTTCCAGCCGCCGCAGCGCTAGCTCCAGGTTCCATTTCGCGTCCGCCGCCGTGTGGTCGATGAGCAGCGACCGCTTGTAGGCTTCGATGGCCTTCTCCCAGTCTTCGGTCTGGAAGTAGGCGTTGCCGAGCCCGTAAAAAGCGTCGGCACGCACCGCGCTCGACGCCGCCGCGGTCGCGCGCAAGAACTCGTCGCGCGCCCGCGCGAAGTCCTTTTTCTTGTAGAAGGCCAGGCCGCGGTCGAGCGACAGGATGGGCTCGGTCGGGTGCACGGCCGCCGCGCGCCCGTAGGCTTCCAGCGCTTCGTCCACCTTGCCGTCTGCCAGCAGGGCGTTGCCCTCGGTGACGTCGTCGTTCTCGGACCGCAGCGGGTCGAAGCCGGCGAGCGCCGGCGAGAAGCCCGCGATCAGCATCGCCACGCCCAGCCAGAAGCGCCGCCGCCTCGTGGTCATGCCGCCCTCCGGCGCGTCGTCGCGCGCCCCGGCGTCGCGGCACGCCCGTCTCCCGCGGGGACGGCCGCCGTCGCCGTCGCCGTCGCCTTCGCCGTCGCCTTCGCGGTCGCCGCCTCTGTCGTGGCCGCCGCTGCCGCCGCCGCCGCGCCGCGCCGCCGCCGTCGCTCGCTCAGCACGACCTCCGTGAGCAGCAGCGCGAACGCCGGGAACAGGAACAGGGCGTACCGTTCCGTGTAGCGCCGCGTCAGACGTTGCTCGATGTCCACCTTGCGCAGCCCGCGGATTTCCTCCGCCACGGCCTCCACGCCGATGGACGTCCCGCCGCTCCGGAAGTACTTGCCCCCCGTCTTCTCGGCGATCTTCTTCAAGGTGTCCTCGTCCAGGTGCGAGGTGCGCGGGCGCTCCTTGCCGTCGTCGCCCTTCTCCTTGACGTACCCCACCAGGTCGCCGTGGTCGAGCAGCGGGATGGGCCCGCCGGACGCCGACCCGATGCCCACGGTGTAGATCTTGATGCCCGCCGCCGCCGCCGTCTCGGCCGCTTCGAGCGGCTCGCTCTCCGTGTCCTCGCCGTCGGTGATGAGGATGAGAACGCGGTCGGGCTGATTGGGGTCGGGCGGAGCCGCCGCCCCCATCCCCGCCGTGGCCCCGGTCCCGTCGCCCCCGCCTCCGGCCGCGCTTCCGGCGGCTGCGGCCGCGCCCGCAGCCGCGTCGCCCCCACGGCGCGCCGTCAGCAGATCCGTCGCCGCCGTGATGGCACGCCCCAGCGCCGTCCCGCCCACCGGCATGTCATCCGGCGTGAGGTCGCGCCAGAAGAGCCGCAGCGCGTCGTAGTCCGTCGTCAGCGGGTAGCGGTCGGTCTCGCCGGCGAACGCCACCAGCCCCACGCGGTCGCCCTCCAGCGTCGTCAGCAGCCGCGAGATCTCCAGCTTCGCGCGCGTCAGGCGGTCCGGCTTGGTGTCGCGCGCGAGCATCGATTTGGAGAAGTCGAGCGCCACCACGATGTCCAGCCCGCGCTTCTTGGCGATCTCGGTCGTGGAGCCGAACTGCGGGCGCGCCAGCGCCAGCGCCAGCAGCGCCACGCCGCCGAGCGTCAGAACCGCCTTCCAGATCCTGCGCCCCGGCGCGGCGTCGTCCGTCAACCGTGCCACCAGCGCGCGGTCGCCAAGGCGCGCCAGCGCCGCGCGCCGGGCGCGTGCTTCCAGCACGTAGAGCGCGCCCAGCGCGGGCACCAGCGCGAGCAGCCACAACCAGGTGGGCGCGGCGAAGCGCATTTCGCCTCCTAGGGCACGCGGCGCAAGCGTGTGCGCCGCAGCCCCGTCTCCAGCCCCAACAGCCCCAGCGCCGGCAGCGCGAACAGCGCGAAAGCGTCGGCGTAGAATTCGTTCGCCGCGTCCTTGCGGCGGCTCTTATCGAGCTCGTCCAGGATCTGCATGAGCCGGCCTTGCAGCGCCTCCTCGTCGGTGGCGCGGAAGTGCGTCCCCGTCCCCGTCGTCGAGGCGATGTCGTCGAGCAGCTTGGGGTTGACCGGGAAGCGCTGCATCTCGGTCATCGGGCGGCCGAACAGGTCCTTGCCCACCTCCACCGGCACTTCGTCGCGCGCGCCGACGAGGATCGGATAGACCTTCACGCCCAGCGTCTCGGCGAAGCGGGCCGACTCCAGCGGCGCCACTTTGCCGGAGTTCGAATCGCCGTCGGTCAGCAGGATGATGATCTTGCTCTTGGCGTCGGACGCGCGCAGCCGGTTCAGCGACACACCGATGGCGTCGCCGATGGCCGTACCGTGTCCGTCGATGATGTCGAAGTCGAGCTCCTCCACCATGTCCTTCAGCAGCGCGTGGTCGAGCGTGATCGGACAGCGGGTGAAGGCGTCGCGCCCGAACAGGACCAGCCCGATGCGGTCGTTGGGGCGCCGGACGATGAAGTCTTCCAGCACCGTCTTGGCGGCCTCGAGGCGCGTCGGCCGCAGGTCCATCCCCTTCATCGACAGGGACATGTCGAGCGCCACGACGATGTCGATGCCTTCCAGCTCCACGAGGTCAGGCCGGAAGGTCTGCGGGCGTGCCAGAGCGACCGCCAGCAGCGCGAGCGCCGCCACGCGTAGCGCCGCCGGCAGCCACCCTACGCGCGCCGCCCAGCCGCGCGGGAGCGCGCCGGCGCGCCCGGCGCGCGGGTGCGAGAGCCGGGCCACGCGCTCCCGGCGCAGCCAGAAGAGCACGTACGCCGCCAGCACCGCGCCGAGCAGCAGCAAGAGCGCCCACGGCCGCAGCAGCCGGTGCTCCGGCATGCCGAGCTCGCCGGCCACCGCGCCGAGCGCGCCCAGCAGGCTCATGGACGCGGCTCCGGCGCCACGGACGGCGCGGCGGGCGCGGCAGGCGTCCCGGCCGCCGGCGCGGTCGAGGTCGGCGACGGCGGCGCGGTCGTCGGGGGCGTCGCCGACGCGCCACCAGGTCCGCTCCCCGTGGCCGCGGGCGGCGCCGCGCCTGGCGGTGGCGCTTCCAGCGGCATCGTCCGGCGAACCGTGTCGTACGCCACGGCCAGGTGCTCGCGCATGACCGGCTCCGAGGCGGGGTAGCGCGCGAACTTCACGAGGTCGGTCTCTTGAAGAAAGCGGCGCAGCGGGTCGAAGGAGAGGCCCGCGCGCGGCGTCCGGCGCAGCTCCTCGAGCAGCTCGTCGGTGGTGAACTCCAGCG
>DASYRF010000311.1:0-3127 GCA_036004705.1 Myxococcota bacterium | reverse complement strand
GTGATGGACTTCCGCGGCGACGACCCGGCGCTGACGGCGGGCTGGCAGTGGCTCGACCGCGCGATGGACTCGTTCACGAGCTGGCAGGAGACGGGCGCGCTGGCGGGCATCGACGTGCGCCGCTTCGAGCTGGCGGTGCCCGCGCCGCGCGTCGACCTGCGCTGGCGCGACGCCGGGGGCGCGCTGGAGGTGCGCGTCGCCGCGGGCACGCCGCTGCTGGTCGACCCCGCCACCGGTGCCGGCGGCGGCGAGACGCTGCGCTACCTCACGCGCGAGAAGGGCCGCCGCGCGTTCATCCACTGGTTCGTCGACACGGTGCGCGACGGCGGCTACTTGCCCGACGGCGCGGTCGACTGGGCGAAGTCGCGCTTCTACTCGGTGGCGGAGGTGTGGGACTGGCTGCGCTACAAGGTCGGCGGCGTGGACGACGAGATCGGCGCCGACGAGGAAGCGGCGGCGGCGCGCACCGCCGACGCCTCCGACTTTTCCGGCGCGCGCCTGGAAGGCTGGCCGCCGGTGGCGCTGCACACGAAGCTCAAGGGCGTGGGCTGGCATCCGGCCCCGCAGCCGTGGCTGCTGCGCAACGCCGGCGCGCCCGAGCCGTTCTACCTGACGACGGTGCGTCCCTACGACGAGCGCCCCGGCGCCTGGTTCGACGTGGTGGAGTGGGACACGGGCCAGGTGGAGCTGCACATGGTGGCGGGCACGCGCGAGCCGATGAGCGCGACCGGCCACATCGGCACGGGGAAGATCCCACGCGGTCCGGGCATCCTGCGGCTGCTGGGGACCTTCAACGGCGGCTTCCAGGGCGAGCACGGCAACTTCGGCATGATGGTCGACCGCGCCACGCTGCTGCCGCCCAAGGACCTGTCGGCGACGGTGGCGCTCTTCCCGGACGGCAGCGCCGGGTTCGGAAGCTGGCCGGTGGGGCTGGCGGTGCCGGCGTCGATCGTCAGCTTCCGCCAGAACCTCTCGCCGCTGGTGGCGCTGGGGCTGCTGAACCCGCACGGGCGGACGTGGTGGGGGACGTCGGTGGTGAAGGACGACCTCGAGGACGAGAGCCGCACGACGCGCACCGGCGTGTGCCTGACCGACAAGGGCAAGGCGGCGTACATCTGGGCGCGGCGCGCCAACTGGCGCGAGCTGGCGGAAGTGATGAAGGACGCGGGCTGCACCTACGGCGTGCACCTCGACATGAACCCGGGCCACTGCGGCGCCGAGTTCTACCGGGTGTACGACCCCGAGGCAAAAAAGTACGACGTGGCGCGCATGACCGAGCGCATGGGCCACATGAACTATCCGCGCTGGATCAAGACCGACGCGCGCGACTTCTTCTACCTGACGCTGCGGCCGGTGCTGCCGTCGGCGGAGGCGGCGGCGGCGGCGGCGAGCGGCGTGAAGTGGAGCGCGGCCGGGCTGCCGCAGGCGGGGTCGCCGCCGTCGTTCGTGGTGGGGACGTTCGTCTCGGGCGGGGCGGCGGCGCCGCGCAAGGTGACGCTGCTGAAGGTGGACCCGGCGCGCGCCGCGCTGGAGATCCGCGCGGGGGCGGCGGAGCCCGAGTCGACGACAGGGTCGGTGCGGGCCAAGGGCGGCGCGACCGCCGCGGCAGGGGCGGGGGCCGGCACCGCGGCGGGCGGCGGGGCCGGCGGCGGCGCCGCGCTCTACCTGTCGCTCGGCGTCACCGACCCCGTGAAGTCGCCGGGGCTCATGGCGGGGCGGTCGATCCTTTTCCCGCCGCGTGCCGGCCTGGCGACGCTCGGCGTGCGCTGCACGCCCGCCCTTGGCGCGCTCGGCGAGCGCACGGAGTGCCGCGCCGAAGTGGCGCGCTGGGGCAGCGGGCTCGACCTCGGCCCCGAGCTGCACGACTTCAAGCAGGGCGGTGCCCTCGTGCCCGGCACGGCCGCCTGGGCGGCCGCCGGCTTTGACGCCGACGGCTTCCTCGTGCTGGGTCTCTCTGAGGAAGGCGACGCCACGGCGCTGGGCGCGGCGCTGAAGGCCGCCGGCGTCGTGAGCGACCCCGTGGCGCTGGACCTCGGCGGCCGCACGCCCGCGCTGTGGGCGGAGACCGCCGGCGGCGCGCGGCGCTTCCTGGTCGGCGACGACGTTGTCGCCAGCGGGGCGAGCGCCCTGCGCCTAGAGCCGCGCCCGCACGTCGCCTACGCGCGCCTCTGGGAGGAGGTGGACCGCACCCCCACCAGCCGTCCCGCCGCGCCGGCCGCCGCGCCGCCCAAGGCCACGTCCCCGAAGACGCCCAGCGCCGCCGCCGCGACGAAACCCCCCGCGCCGTCCGCGCCCCCCAAGCCCGCGGTCGCGCCGACGCCCTCGGGTCGGAGCATGTGACGACGCGCCACCGCCCTCAGAGCTCGTCGGGGCCGATGTCGAATCCCGCGCCCGCCGGCCTCGGATCGCCCTCGAAGTCCACGGACGGGGCTCCTGCGGATCCCGCCGCGTCAACACACGGCGATCCTGTGGTCAAGTGGAAGTCCCCGGCCGCTTCGTCAGTGAACACCGGATCGGCGCTGATGTTCGCGGAGGCGCCCATCGTGACGCCCTCCATCGCGTTGACCATGTCGATGCTTGTAATCGCGACGACAAGTCCATCACCGTAAAGAACGTCGTTCGTCGCCCCCCCGGGCAAGGGGCTGCGCGTCCCCCGGGACACGTCGCGGCGCCGAAGGTCCCGACGGCTTCGGCACCAGCGCGTCCACCCCGCCGGCCTCGTACAGCGCCTGCCACTTCCGGATCGTGTCCGGATGGATCCCGAACACGCGTCCGACCTCGCTGCGACTCCCTCCCCCTTCGACCAGCTCCTTCACCACGCGAAGCCTAAGCTCCACGGGGTAGCCGCTTCCGGAGCCTGGGTCTCTCTCCTCGCCGCGTTTGCTTGATCCTCGACGGCCCCAGCTGCCCGGACCTCCGTACTTCCGGATCCTCCTCGGACTCATCACGTCTCTCCTCCTCGGCTCCTACGTCCGAGCGAGAAGGGGTGACGGTGCTAGGTCTTTCTTCGGTGGGTCAGACGCTCATCAACTGGCGCGCGGGACACGAAAGCGTCGCCGCCACCAGCGACTCGCCCACCGGCAGGAGAGCCTCTTCGCGGCGACCATCGGTTCCGACGCAGCCGGGA
>DASYRF010000310.1:0-16880 GCA_036004705.1 Myxococcota bacterium | reverse complement strand
CCGAGGATCTGGCCGTCGGCGTCCTGCAGAACGAATGAGCGTGCCCCATGCAGCACGCCGGGTGAGCCGCGCGCCAGGGTCGCGGCATGCGCGCCGCTGTCGAGGCCGCGGCCGGCGGCCTCGACGCCGAAGAGGCGCGTCGGGCGGGCGGGGTCGCCCGGCTCGTCGAGGAACGAGGCGAACAGGCCGATGGCGTTCGAGCCGCCGCCCACGCAGGCAACGGCGGCGTCGGGGTCGCGCCCTTCCGCGGCGCGCAGCTGTGCGCGCGCCTCGCGCCCGATGACCGATTGCAGCGCGCGTACCAGCGACGGGTAAGGGTGCGGGCCGGCGGCGCTGCCGATGAGGTAGTAGCTGTCGGCAACGTTCGTGACCCAGTCGCGCATCGCCTCGTTCATGGCGTCCTTGAGCGTGCGCGTGCCGGCGACGACGGGTCGCAGCGCGGCGCCCAGCAGGCGTATCCGGCCGACGTTGGGGGCTTGGCGCTCCACGTCGAGCGCGCCCATGTACACCGTGCAGGTAAGTCCGTAGCGCGCCGCGACCGTGGCGGCGGCCACGCCGTGCTGGCCGGCACCGGTCTCGGCGACGAGCCGTCGCTTGCCCATGCGGCGCGCCAGCAACGCCTGACCGACGGCGTTGTTGATCTTGTGCGCGCCGGTGTGCGCGAGGTCCTCGCGCTTCAGGTAAATCCTGGCGCGCGTGGCAGGCGAAGCGGCGGCGAGGCGCGCCTCCAGTCCGCGCGCGCGCAGCAGCGGCGTGGGGCGACCCGCGAAATCTCGCAGCTCGGCACCCAGCTCGGCCACGAAGCCCGCCTCGGCGCGCCAGCGCTCCCAGGCGACCGCCAGCTCCTCCAGCGGCGCCACCAGCGTCTCGCTGACGAAACGACCGCCGAAGTCGCCGAACCAGCCTGTGTCGTTCACCGCGGCATCCTCGCGGCGGGCGCGGGCGCCGGTCAAGCGGGCGGTGAGGCGGCGACGCGCACGGCGGCGACGAAGGCGCGCACGAGGGCCTCGTCCTTCACGCCCGGCGCCGTCTCCACGCCCGAGGCGACGTCCACGCCGCTGGGCGCGCAGGCGGCGATCGCCGCGCCGACGTTGGCGGGCGTGAGGCCGCCTGCAAGCCAGACCTCGCGTCCGCCCGCGCGCAGTCGCCGAACGGCCGCGCAGCTGGCGCCGGACGCGACTCCCGTGCCGCCGGGCAGTGCCGCGCCCGCGGTGTCGACGAGGAGCGTCACCCCCGGGAAGGTCCGGGCGCGCGCTTCGATGTCCGCGGCCGCGGCACCGGCCCCGGCGCCGGGCGGACCGCCGTGACGCAGCACCTTCCAGGCGCGTGCGCCCAGCGCCGCCACCAGTGCCGGCGGCTCGTCGCCGTGGAGCTGCGCGGCGCGGCAGCCCGTCGAGACGAGCGTGTGCTCCACCTCGTCGAGCGGCGCGTCGACGAACACGGCGACGGGCAGGACGCGCGGGTGCGCCGCGAGAAGCGCCGCGACGATCTCCTGCGCGCGTGCCGCGCTCACGCAGCGGCGGCCTGGTCGCCAGAAGTTGAGCCCCACGGCGTCCGCGCCGGCGGCCGCGGCGGCCAGCGCGTCCGCCACACGCGTCACCCCGCAGACCTTCACTTTCACGACCACGCCGCTCACGGCACCAACTCCGCTTCGCCGAGCAACGCCCGCAGCGCGGCGCCGGGATCGGAGGCGGCCATGAGGGCCTCGCCCACCAGCACGGCGTCGCAGCGCGCGGCGCGGCAACGGGCCACGTCGGCCGCGACGCGCAAGCCGCTCTCCGCCACGACCGGAACGTCGGCCGGGACCAGCGGGCGCAGGCGCGCCGAGAGCCCGAGGTCCACCGCGAACGTGCGCAGGTCGCGGTGGTTGACGCCTATCGCCGGCGCGCCGGCGGCGAGCGCGCGCGCCACCTCGGCCTCGTCGTGAACTTCGACGAGAGCCTCCAGCCCCGCGTCGCGCGCCGCGGCGCAAAGCTCGTCCAGCGCGCCGCCGTCGAGGAGCGCCGCGATGAGCAGCACCGCCGAGGCGCCGGCGGCGCGCGCCTCGTCGACCTGAATGGGGTCGAGCAGGAAGTCCTTGCGCAGCAGCGCCGTGTGCGGGTCGGCGGCGTGGGCGCGCCGTAGGTCGCCGAGCGTGCCGTCGAAGGCCGCGTCCGTCAGCACCGAGACGGCGTCGGCGCCGGCGGCACGGTAGCGCAGCACCAGCTCCACCGGGTCGGCGCCGCGGCGGATGGCGGCGACGCGCGGGCTCGCACGCTTGAACTCGGCGATCACGGCGATCCGATCCGGGCGACGCAGCCGCGCGACGAAAGGAGCCGGCGGCGGCATGGCGGCGGCGGCGCGGCGCACCGCCTCGCGCCCCGGCGCGCGCAGGAGCGCGGCAATCTCCGCGCGTTTGCGCGCCACGATCGCGCCGACGATCGTCTCGCCGGCGCGGCCGCCGCCCGCGCCGCTCTCCCCCACCGCCCCCCGCGCGCGCACCGCCATGCCCGCTCTGCGCTATCCGCCGGCGCCGGCCGCGCCGCGCGTGGCGGCGACGAACGCTTCCAGCTTCGCGCCGGCTTCTCCCGCGTCCAGCGCCGCCGCCGCGTGCTCGGCCCCTTCGCGCAGGCTGACCGCTCGCCCCGCGACCCACAGCGCCGCGCCGGCGTTCGCGCACAGGGCCGCGTGCGCCGCCACGCCCGCCGCTCCCTGGCGGCGCGCGTCGCCGCCGGTGAGCGCCGCCCGAAGCAGGCGCGCGTTCTCCGCCGCATCACCCCCCGCCAGATCCGCCACCGGCGCCGCCCGAAGCCCGAAGTCGTCCGGGCGCAGCACTCGCCGCTCCAGGCGCCCCTCGCCGCCGGCGCCCTCCCACACCGCCGCCTCCGTCTCGCCCTCCGTGGCGATCTCGTCGAGCCCGGCGCCGTGCACGACGAGCACGCGTTCCGCCCCCAGCGCGCCCAGCGCGCGCGCCACCGGCTCCACCCAGCGCGCGTCGAATACGCCCACGAGCTGGCGCCGCACCGACGCCGGGTTGGCGAGCGGGCCGAGCAGGTTGAAGATGGTGCGTACCCCCAGCTCGCGCCGCACCGGCGCGGCGTGGCGGAGCGCCCCGTGGTGCGCCGGCGCAAAAAGGAAACAGAGCCCCACGTCCGCGATAAGCCGTTCCGCCGTGGCCACGGCGCTCTCCGGCGCCGTGGCGAGCAACGCCCCCAACGCCTCCAGCACGTCGGCGCTGCCGGCGCGCGACGACACGGCGCGGTTGCCGTGCTTGGCCACCGGCACACCGCACGCGGCCACGACGAACGCCGCGCCGGTGGAGATGTTGAAAGTGCCGCGCCCGTCGCCGCCCGTTCCGCACACGTCGACCGCACCGACGGGCGCGCGAACGCGCTGCATACGCGCGCGCATCGCTTCGGCCGCGCCAGCCAGCTCGTCGGGCGTCTCTCCCTTCACCCGCAGCGCCACCGCCAGCCCCGCCATCTGCGCGGGCGTGGCGCGCCCCTCCATGATCTCACCCACCAGCGCCGCCGCTTCGACGCGCGTCAGATCCTCGCGACGGCACAGCCGCTCCAGCAGCGCAGCCAGCGACACGCCCGCAGGCGCCGCCGCGGTCGCCGTCCCCGTCATCGCGCCCCCGCCGCGCGCACCCAGTTGCGCAAGAGGTCCATCCCCGCCAGCGTGAGAATGGACTCTGGATGGAACTGCACGCCCTCCAACGGCAGCGCACGGTGGCGCAGGCCCATCACCTCGTCGGCATCCTCGGTGGTGGCGCTGACCTCCAGCTCCGGCGGGAGCGAGGCGCGCTCGACGACGAGCGAGTGGTAGCGCGTGGCCTCGAACGGATTGGGAAGGCCGGCGAACAGTCCGCGCCCGTCGTGGTGCACCGGCGAGGTCTTGCCGTGCATGAGGCGCCGCGCCCGCACGACCCTGCCGCCGAACGCTTCGCCGATGGACTGGTGGCCGAGGCACACACCCAGCACGGCCACGCCCGCCGCCGGCAGCGCGCGCACCACCGCAACGGATACGCCCGCCTCCGCCGGCGCGCCCGGGCCCGGGCTGACGACCACGGCACGCGGCCGCGCCGCCAGGACGTCTTCGACGCTCACCTCGTCGTTACGCACGACCTTCACCTCGGCCCCGAGAATCCACAGATACTGAACCAGGTTCCAGGTGAAGCTGTCGTAGTTGTCGATCATCCAAATCATGGCATCCAGATCATGGCATCCAATCATGGCATCCAGTCATCGCATCCAGTCATCGCGTCCAGTCATCGCGTCCAGTCATCGCATCCAGATCATCGCATCAAGTCATCGCACGCCGCGCGCGGCTCGGCGGAGCGCGGCGCCGAGGGCCGCGCTCTTGGCCAGGCACTCGTCGTGCTCGCACGCCGGATCGCTGTCCAGCACGATGCCGGCGCCCGCTTGCGCCATCCAGCGCCCGTCCTCGCGCCACAGCGTACGGATGCAGATGGCGGTGTCGAGAGCGCGCCCGCCCCAGGCCACCCAGCCGACCGCGCCGCCATAGGGGCCGCGGCGCGCCGGCTCGAGCGTTTCGATGATCTGCATGGCGCGCACCTTGGGGGCGCCGGTCAACGTCCCCGCCGGGAAGGCGGCGCGCAGCGCGTCCACGGGACGCAGGTCCGCGCGCAACCGCCCTGTGACTGTCGACACCAGGTGCATCACGTGCGAGTAGCGCTCGACGGCCATTCGCTCCGGCACGGCGACCGAGCCCGGCTGTGCCACGCGCCCGACGTCGTTGCGCCCGAGGTCGAGCAGCATCACGTGCTCCGCGCGTTCCTTCGGGTCCGCGCGCAGCTCGTCCTCCAGGCGCCGGTCCTCCGCCGCGTCGATGCCGCGGCGCCGCGTCCCGGCGATGGGCCGCACCGTCACCGTCCCGTCCTCCACGCGGCAAAGCACCTCCGGCGACGCGCCCACCACCTCGCCCCCGGGGAACGCCAGCAGATAGAGGTACGGCGAGGGGCTGTCTTGCCGTAGCGCGCGGTACACCTCCAACGCCCCCGGCCCGCCTGGCGCCGCCGCGAACCGCTGCGAGAGCACCACCTGGATCACGTCGCCCGCGACGAGGTGCTCCTTCGCCGCGCGCACCGCCGCGAGGTAGTCGTCGCGGTCCGCACATGCCAGCAGCGTAGCGGCGTCCGTGGCCACGCCGGGCGCCGCCTCGTCGTCTGCGTCCGGCGACGGCGATCGCGCAGCGGGGGGCGGCGGCGAAGTGGCGGACTCCGGCGCGCCCGCGCCACCGACCAGAAAGCCTTGCGCGAGGCGGTGCAGCTCGTCAGCTGCCTCTTCCCACAGCGCGTCCAGCGCGCCCGGCGCCGGGACGCCTGCCGGCGTCGCCGCGCCGTCCATGCGGCCCACGCCGCGCGTCAGCACGGACTTCACCAGCCGCGCCCGGTGGCGGCGGTTGTCGAAGACGACCACCACGTCCGTCAGCACGAACACCGCTTCGTCGCGCCCGTCCGGCGCGGCGAGGCGCACGGGGATCCGCACGCCGTCGAACCGCCGCACCGCGTCGTATGCCAGCACACCCACCGCGCCGCCGTGGAACGCCGGAAGCTCGCCCGGCTCGCCCGCCGCCGGACGCATGCGCCCGAGCACCGCCTCCAGCGCCGCGAGCGCGTCGCGCGCCGCGAAGCGCTCCTCGCAGCTGCCCGTGCCGGCGCACGCGGCCGCCGCCGCCCCCGCGCCCTTGAGCCACGTCAGCGACGCCTCCCCGCCGCGCACGCGCAGCACGCCCTGCGCGCCCACGCCCAGCAAGCTCTGCCGCGCCCAGTGCTCCCCGCCCTCCACGCTCTCCAGCAGGAACGACCAGTCCGTCGCGTGCCCCAAACGTGCGAACGCCGACACCGGCGTGTCGAGGTCTGCCACGACCTCCGCGTGCACCGGCACGAGCGGCGCCTCGGCCGCCCGTCGCCGGAACTCCGCCCGGTCGGGCACCACGCGCAGCCGCCCCGTCATGCGCCGTTCCTAGCACGAGGACGGAGCCAACCACGAGCCGCGCCGCGCGGCGACCGCGCGCGCCGTTCGGCCGACCACCTGCGCGTGCGCGCCGCCCGGCCGCCGCTCGCGGCCCGCTGAGGCGCCGGCAGGCGCCCGCCCCCTGCCGATTCAACCCACTTTCAACACCAGCGCCATCGCGGTGTCGCCGGCGGCGCAGCCCGCGAACAGGCCCCACCCGCCGCCGCGCAGCGCCAGCTCCTCAATCAGCTCCACCACCAACCGCATCCCCGTCGGCGCCTGCGGGTGGCCGTAGACGAGCGACGACCCATAGCGGTTGAAGTCCTCGATCTGCAGCCCTAGCTCGCGCGCGAAGATCACGTCGTTCACGGCGAACGGGTTGTGCGTCTTCACCGCCGCGCAGTCCGCCGCCGTCACGCCGGCCCGCTCCAGCGCCTGCCGCGCCGCCGGCGCCACCGCCTGCGCCATGTGCGCCTTCTTCGCCCGCGCCACGCCCGCCGCGCACAGCTGCACGAGAACCTTCGGGTCGCGCCCGAGCTCGGCGGCGCGCTCGCGCGTCGTCACCACCAGCCCTGCGTTGCCGTCGGCGGGGTGCGTCTGCGTGCCGAACGTCACGCTGCCGTCCTTCTGCACCGGCTTCAGCTTCGCCAGCCCCTCGCGCGTCGTCGGGAAGACGCCCTCGTCGCTCGCCACCGTGGCGAGGATCTTCTTGCCCGTCGGGTTCACTTCGTACGGCGCCACCAGGTAGCGCCGTTGGAACGCCGCCCCGTCCGCCAGCGCGTCCTGGTACTGTGCGAACCGCAACAGCGTCACCGCTTCTTGTTCCTCGCGCGTCACCCCCGCCGCGCGCGCCACGTTCTCCGCCGTCTGGATCATCGCCTCCCCCGCCCAGGGGTCGCGCGCGAAGTTGTCCCACACCCAGTCTTCCACGTCGGGGCGCGCGCCCGGGTTGGCGGCGTTCGGGTACACCAGGTGCGGCCCGTTCGAGCAACGGTCGGCCGTCAGCGCCAGCACGCAGCGCGCCACGCCGTTCTCCACGTCGCTGGCCGCGCCGGCTATCGTCCGCGCGCCCGTCGCGCAGGCCTGCGCGTACGTCGGCCCGGTGACCCCCGGCGCCCCGACCAGCCCCGCCACCCAAGGCGCGCCGTAGAACGAGGCCGGCTGCGGGATCGTCGTGCCCAGGTGCAGCGCGTCGAAGTGCTCCGCCGGCAAGTGTCGCGCCGCCAGCGCCCGCCGCGCCACGTCGGCGCACAGCTCCAGCGAGTGCAGCGGCGCAAACGACCCCTGCCACTTCACGAACGGCGACGACCACCCCGCGCCGTAGGGGACGAACGCCTTGGTCCAGGTCATGCCGCGACGGTGGCGCGCCGGCCCCGCCTTGTCAACGCGCCCCCGGCGTGCGCGCCAGACGAATGCCGAACATCGAGTTGCGCGTCATGGCGTAGGCGCGGAAGCGCGCCGCGCCGCGGATGGCAGGGTGCGTGTAGAGCCACGCGCCTCCGCGCACGATGCGCTCGCCGGTGACGTCGCGCGGCGTGCCGGGCGGCGGCTCGGGCTCGGACAGCGCCGCCTCGCTCGCCAGCTCGCCGTGCACGTCGCCCACCCACGCACGCATCCCGCCCGACAGGTCGCGCGCCCCGTAGGGGCTCTCGTCCACGGGGAAGGCCCCGATCGGCTCGGGCTGGCCGATGCCGGGGCGCGAGTCACGCATCTTGCAGAACGTCGGATCGAACCAGTCGCCCCACGGATAGAACCGGCCGTCGGCGCCGCGCACCGCCTTCTCGAACTCCGCCTCCAGCGGCAGCCGCCAGGGCACGCCGGTTCGCTGGCTCCACCAGCGCGCGTACGCCACCGCGTCGAACCAGTCCACCGCGCACACCGGCACCTGCCCCACGCGCTCGGGCGGGCAGAACTGCCGCGCCTCGCCTTCCACCAGCAGCTCGTAGTTCACCACCCAGCGCCCGCCCGGGCCGCGCTTGATGTAGCACTCCCCGCCGGTCTCCTCGCGCGGAAAGCGCTTCTCCGCTTGGTCGGAGTCGCGCTCCCAGAGGTCGTTGATGAAGCCGAGGTACTCCTCGAACGTGACCGGGAAGCGGGCGATCGCGAAGTCCCCGACCACGACCTCCTGGCGCGGCAGCGAGTCGTAGGCGTCTTCGTCGCCGCCCACGGTGCAGGCGCCGCCCGGCACGTAAACGACCGCCTCGCCGCCCAGCGCGCCCTCGCTCCAGAAGCGCACCGTCGCGTCGACGTGCTCGCCGCGGCGGCAGAGCACGGGATAGCGGACGTCGCGGTAGCCGCGCAGGCGCAGCACGAGCAGGTAGCTGCCCGGCAGCAGGCGCGCCTCCCGCAGCGGCGTGTGCCCCAGCCCCTGCGGGTCCACCGGCACCAGGACGCGGTCCTTCTCCTCGTAGCGGAAGGCGGTGACCTCCGCGCCGGGCGGCTCGGTGCGCACCGACAGGCGCGACCCCGCCGTGAGCTTCGCGAGGTAACGACCGTCGTCGTAGTCCAGCACGAGCGACTCGTAGTAGATGCGCGTCGGGTCGCGGCGCTCCTTTTCGGCCTCCTTCGCGCGCGACCAGTACAGCGACGCCAGCCCGGCGCGCGCCGGCGAGCACTGCGGGTCGTAGCCGAGGGCCTGCGAATAGAGCTCGATCGCTTCGGCCAGCAGCTTCGCTTGCTCGGCCTCGCCCTGGCGGGCACGCTCCTCCAGCTCCCAGCCGGGCCGCTTGTAGGCGACCGGGTCCCACGGCCTGACGTCGCGCAGCAGCCGCCGCGCCTGGTCGTACAGCCCGTGCGCCTGCTCGCCCAGCAGGTGGTAGCGCCGCGCTGGCTCCCGCGCCTTCTCCACCAGCGCCAGCGCCTCCTCGCGGCGGCGTTCCTTCTCCTTGGCGCCTTCGAGGTACGCCTCCACCTCGGTGGCGACCTCTTCCGCCGTCTGCGGCCGCTGCTCGCGGTCCTTGCGCAGGAGCTTCAGGCACAGGTCCTCCAGCACCAGCGGGCACCACGGCGCCAGCACGCGCGGCGCCTCGGGGTCCTGGTGCAGAGTGGCGTCCACCGCACCGGGGCCGGTGAAGGGCTTCTTGCCGGTGAGGACCTCGTAGAGGATCGCGCCCAGCGAGAAGAGGTCGGCGCGCTGGTCGAGCGTGGCCCATTCGCCGCGCGCTTGCTCGGGCGGCATGTAGCCGGGCGTGCCGAGCGTGGCGCCGAGCTGCGTGCCGACGTGCACCGACCCGGACCCGGTGATGTCCTCGCCGCGCCGCACCGGCATGGCGCGCTCGGCGGCGCCGACGAGCTTGGCGATTCCCCAGTCGGCCACGTACACCTCGCCGTACTCGCCCACCAGAATGTTGGCGGGCTTGAGGTCGCGGTGCACGACGCCGCGCGCGTGCGCGTAGGCGACGGCGCGGCAGACCTGCACGAACGTGGCGCACAGGCGGCGCAGCGGCCAGACGGCGCGCAGCGTCGGCTCGCGCAGGATGTCCTTGAGCGTGCGGTGCTTGACGACCCGCATCGTGTAGAACGGCTTGCTGTCGGGGAGCACGCCCACGTCGTGGATGGGAATGATGCCGGGGTGCTCCAGCTGGCCGTTGATCTGCGCCTCCTCCACGAACCGGGCCACCAGCGCCGGATCCTCGTGCAGGCCCTCGCGGAGCATCTTGAGCGCGACGGTACGCCCGATGGCGCGGTCGTGCGCCGCGACGACGCGACCCATGCCGCCTTCGCCCAGCTCGTCGCCGAGCAGGTAGCGGCGCCCGACGGGCGAGCGCCGCTCCACGCCGCCCGGGCCGCCCAGCACCTCTTCGCCGTCGAGCGCGCTCGTGTGCACGCCGCTCTCGGCGAGCCTCGCCACCGCGACCGCCGCCGCCGCCGAGGAGGCCGCGCGCGCCGCCTCGCCCGCCATCGCCGCCACTCCCACCGCCGAGGCGGCGGTGGTGCGGGTGGGCGCGTCGTCCGGCACCGGCATCGCCGACGCCGCCATCGTCTTGCCCTGCAGCGACGTGTCGGGCGCGCGTAGCTCGGCGATGCGCTCCGGCGCCAGGACCGCGCCGAACACCGACTCCACCGTCGGCTCGCCCGTGAGGTCGCGCGAGCGCCAGGCCATGTCCCACACTTCCCCCACGTCGAGCCACCCGCGCGCCACGGCCTCGACCGCCATGCGCCGCAGCTCCCGCAGCCGGCCCGCCTCCCGCAGGACGTCGTTCATGGGCCGATGATACCGCGGTCCCCGCCGGCCGAGGCCGTGGCGCGCGCGCGCGGGCTTCGCCTCGACGCGCCGGTGCGGTAGGATGCGAGCCCATGCCACCAAGCGGAAGCGCCGTCCCGCCGCATCTGCGCGCCGTCGCGGCGGTCGACGCCGAGGTGTGCGACGTGCTCGTCGCCGAAGAGCAGCGCCAGCACCGCAAGGTGCGCCTCATCCCGTCGGAGAACTACGTCTCCCGCGCCGTGCTCGAAGCGTCGGCGTCGGTGATGCAGAACGAGTATAGCGAAGGATACCCTGGGCGGCGCTACTACGAGGGCCAGCAGCAGACCGACCGCGTAGAGCAGATCTGCCTGGAGCGCGCGCGGCGGCTGTTCGGGGCCGACGCCGCCAACGTGCAGCCCTACAGCGGGTCACCGGCGAACCTGGCCTGCTATCTCGCTTTCGCCCAGCCCGGCGACACCGTCATGGGCATGGCGCTCTCCGCCGGCGGCCACCTGACCCACGGGCACGGCGTAGCGGTGTCGGGGCGCTGGTTCAAGAGCGTGCAGTACGGCGTGCGGCGTGAGGACCACCTCATCGACTACGACGAGGTGGCGCGGCTGGCGCGCGAGCACCGGCCCCGGCTCCTGTTCTGCGGCGCCACCGCCTACCCGCGCGTCATCGACTACGGGCGCCTCGCCGACATCGCCAAGGAGGTCGGCGCGAAGCTCGTCGCCGACATGGCGCACATCGCCGGGCTCGTCGTGTCGGGCGACCATCCGTCGCCCGTACCGATGGCGGACGTCGTGAGCACCACCACGCACAAGACGCTGCGCGGCCCGCGCGGCGGCATGCTGCTGATGAAGGCGGCGCACGCCAAAGAGATCGACAAGGCGGTCTTCCCCGGGCTGCAGGGCGGGCCGCACATGCACACCGTGGCGGCGCTGGCCGTGGCGTTGCACGAGGCGGCGCAGCCGGCTTTCCACGAGTACGGCCACCAGGTCGTGCGCAACGCGCGCGCGCTCGCCGAAGGGCTGGCGCGCGCCGGGTTCGACCTGGTCACCGGTGGGACGGACAACCATCTTGTGCTCGTGGACCTGGGGCGGCGCGGTGTGCCCGGGAAGGTGGCGGCGCGCGCGCTCGATCGCGCCGGGCTGGTGGTGAACTACAACAGCGTGCCCTTCGATCCGCGGAAGCCGTTCGACCCTTCGGGCATGCGGCTCGGCTCGCCGGCGGTGACGAGCCGCGGGATGAAGGAAGAGGAGATGGGGCGCATCGCGGGCTGGATCGACCGGGTGCTGGCGGCGGCGGACGACGAGGCGCTGGCGGTGCGCGTGGCAGGCGAAGTGGCCGAGCTGTGCGCGGCGTTCCCGGCGCCGGGGCTGGAGCACCTGGTACGGTGACAGAAGAAGGAGGCGGCATGGCGAGACGAGCAAGCAGCCTGTGGACGCGAGCGCGCCTTGTGGCGGTGGCGGCGGTGGCGACGGCGGCGGCGGCAGTGGCGGCTGGAGGAGCGGCGGGATGCGACATCGGAACGCCGGTGGACGCGCCGCCGCGCGGTGTGGTGGAGGGCGCGATCAGCTACGCAGGCGCCGAGACCGGCGCGCTCGTGGTGGAAGCGTACGACGCGATGCCGCCCGTCGGCCCGCCGCTGGCGCGCGTGGAGGTCGCCGCGCCGCATTTTCCGCAGCCGTACCGCCTGGAGGGGCTAGAGGGCGAGGCATTCCTCACGGCGCGCGTGGGCGCGGCGCTGGGCACCTATCCCACCGTGCTCGCGGTCTCGCCGGTGGTCGTGGACGGCGCCGCGGGGCTTCGCGGCGCGGACTTCGCCGTGCTCGACGAAGGCACCCGCCCCGAGGGGCCGGTCACGATCAACGGGGCGCGCACGCTCTCCGGCACGGTGCGTTACGCCGGCGCAGTCGCGCCGGGCGATGCCCTGCGCGGGGCGCTCTACCGCAGCTATCCCGCCTCGGGCACGCCCGCCGACTTCCAGATCCTCAACGTCGGTACCCCGGTCTTTCCCTACGCCTTCACGTTCCGCGACGTTCGCGACGGCGCCTACTACGTCGTCTTCTACCTGGACCGCGGCGGCGACTCGCCCTTCGGCCCGGGCACCGAGGACCTGGTCGCCTGGACGCTCGGCCCCGACGCCGCCCCGCGCGCGCTCACCATTGCCCTGGGCGCCGGCCAGAGCGGCGCCGACGTGACGCTCCCCGCGAAATAGCCTCGGCCGGTCGGCGGCGCGAACGCCGGCCGCTCAGCGGCCGATGCGATCGAGGAAACGCTCCAGGCGCAGGTTCACGAGCTCGGGGAACTCGGCGGGCAAGTAGTGGGTGCCGGTGGGCACGATCGACAGCTCGGCGCCGGTGACGCGGTCCGCCATCGCCCGGGCGACCGCCACGGGCGTGAAGAAATCGTCGGTGCCGGCCATCACCAGCGCCGGCACGCGTATGTCGTCGAGCACGTCGGATGCGTCGTGCGCGCCGAGCGCCATCAGCGTGTCGAGGTACGTATCCATGTCCACCATGGCCCAGTCGCGCGCCACGTCGCGCAGGATGCTGTCGTCGGCGGTAGGAGAGACCAGCCGCAACGCCTTGAGCGCGCGTGGCAGCCACGGAATGCCCACCGTGGCGTTCGTGAGACGCCGCACGCGCTGGTGCTGCCAGCGGCTGAGTCGCAGCAGCAGCTCGGTGATGGCGACCGGCAAGCGGCCGCCGAAGACGGTATGGAACGGCAGCCCCGAGGTGCCGTTGATGGCGACGAAGGCGGCCACCCGCGCTGGCGCGGCGCGCACGACCTCCAGGTTCACCTGCACCCCCATCGACCAGCCGACGATGACGGCGCGGTCCACGCCCTCGGCGTCGAGCACCGCGAGTGCGTCGCGCGCCTGGTCGCGCATCGACAGCGCCGTCGGGTCGGCGGGGCGCGCGGATCGGTATAGCCCACGATAGTCCCAGCTGACGAAGCGGTAGCGCTCGGTGAGGTACGCGTACTGGTGGCGGAAGGCGAGGTAAGTACCGCCGAGCCCGTTGGCCAGCAGCACGACGGGGCGGCGATCACCGGCCCCGTCCGGACCGATGACCTGATAGGCGATCTCGGTGCCGTCGAAGGACGTCACCCGCCTGTGCTCGACGGGCGCCCAATCCGGTCCGTACGCCTGCGCGACTGTGCCGCCGGGAATTACTGCTTCCACGCCGCCTCCGTCCCCGCCTGCTGGCCAACTCTACTGAGCCTATCATCCCGGGCCGGCGAGGCGGAACAGCAGCGGTCGAGCTTCACGCGCGGTGCACACTCATGGCCGACGCGCGTGATCGTCGCGGGGACGCGCGCGATCGTCGCGGGGTCGCGCGTGATTCGTCGCGGGGTCGCGGGGACGCGCGTGATCGTCGCGGGCATGAAAGGAAAGTTCGCTTTACTTCTCGACGAAAGCCGCGATAGGATTCCGCGGGCACAAGTAGTCTCAATCACAGCGTTATCGACACCGAACGACAACCTCGGCCGCGGCGCGGATGGCGGATCCCAAGAACCCCAAAGCTAGCCACGACGACGATCTCGACGTGCTTGGCGAGATCGCGGAAGTGGAGCAGCTTCTGCCCGAGCCCGCGGCCGCTCCGCCGGGGCCGGCGCACGACGACGCCGACGACGGAGGCGTGGACCCGCTCGGCGACTTCGGGCTGGGCGAGTCGATGGATGCGCCCACCGACGAGGACAGCGGAACGGGCGCGGGCGCCAACGGTCACGCGGCCGCCTCTGACGCGATAGGCGCGAGCCTCGCCGAGACCGACGCTCTGCCCGACGAGGTGCTAGCGTTCGACGGCGAGGGGCGCACGCAACCGGATGTCGGCCCGAGCGACGAGCTGGAGGAGCCGCACGCGCGCACGGCGCGAGAGGATAGCGAGGCGGGCGCGACGGCCGAGGCCGGCGACGCGAGCGGCGCGGGCGTGGCGCAGCGCCGGGGCGACGACGAGGGGCACGGCGCGGGGCCGGCCTCGACGCCGGAGCCGCCCGGCGCGGGCGCGCCGCACGCTCCCACTTACGCGGTCCGCCGGCACGACAGCAGCGGGTTCCCCATGCCGGCGTCCCACGCCGACGGAGACGGCGCCACGCCGAGCCCGGGCGTCTACCAGAGTCACGAGTCGCTCGTGGAGCGGGTTAGCGCCGCGCCGCCGCGCGCACGCGCCAAGACCTCGCCACCGCCGCCGCCGCGCCGCGCGCAGACGTCCGCCGCGGCGGTCACGCGCCGCGCGGACATGACGGCGGCCACACCCTCCGTGGCCGGCGCGGTGCGCGAGACGACACGCGGGCCGATCGCCGATCCGCTGGCCGGCGACGAGCCGCCGCCGCTGGCGGGCGCCACCTTCGGCGACGGCGACTATGACGTCGAGGTGGAGCAGGCGGGCGCCCCGACGAGCGAGGCCGCGCCGGCGGCGACGAGCACCGCACCGGCGCCAACCTCCAGGGCGTCCGCCCCCGCGGCGGCGCCCTCGATCGACGCGCTCACCGGCGGCGCGCGCGAGGACGAGGACTTCGAGGCGCTGATGGGCCTGTCGTTCGGCGGCCGGCCCGCGCGCCGCGCCCCAGACGCCGCGCCGGTGCAGGCGGACGCCGAGGTCGAGATCTACATCCCCGAGCCCGGCGAGGGCGCGCCGCCCCAGGCGCCGACCGACGTGACGGACGGGCAGCACGAAGCGCCGCCGCCGCCACCAGGTCCGGGGCGGATGAGCCTGGCGGAACGGCTGCGCCGCAGCGGTGCGCTGAGCGAGCTGGAGGCGGACGGCGAGGCGGCGGACGAGGGCGAAGTCATCGCGGAGGCGGACGACGCGCCCACCGACCTGGGAGACGACCCGCTGACGCCGATGGTGCCGCCCGACGACGCGCTGCTGGCCGCGGCGGCCGCCGAGCCCAGGATGCCGCCGCCGCCGCCTTCGCCCGCGCCGCGCCGCGCCGTGCCGGCCCCTCGGCCGGGCGGCGGCCCGCCGGTTCCGCCGCTCCCCGAGGGCGTGTGGCCGCGCTACGTGGCGGAGCTCGACATGGAGCGCGCACACCGCACCAGCACCGAGGCGGCGGCGCTGGCCTACGAGGCGCAGGCGGCGTCGCTGGCGCACGTGCCTGGCAGCGACGCGGAGGCGGCGCGGTTGGCGACGGCGGCGTCCGAGGCGAGCGCACGCTTCGTGCCGGCGCTCTACGAGGCCGTCCACCGCGCGCTGGCGGCCGGCAACCCGGCCGAAGCGCAGCGCCGGCTGGAGGCCGAGATCGCCGCTACGCCTGACGGCGGGCGTCGTGCCTGGCTGGAGATCTCTCGCGCGCGCATCGCCGAAGTGGTGCAGCACGACGACGTCGCAGCGCGCGCGGCCTGGCGGCGCGCCGCCGAGGCCGCACCCAAGGAGACGACGCCTCTGGTCGGCGTCGAACGAATGGCGCTGGCGGCGCGCGACGACGCCGAGACGCTCGAGACGTGGAAGAAGCTCGGCATCGAGATACGCACGAACGAGCGTAAGGCGCTCTACCTCGTGGACTTCGCGCGGCTCAACGAGCGGCGCGGCGGCGACGCCGAGCTGTCGATCCAGGCCCTGAACCGGGCGTTCTTCGCCGACCCGGCCGACCCGTTCGTGCTGGACGAGCTGCGCGCCACGGCGCGCCGCCACGAGCGGTGGGGCGACGTCGTCGCCACCCTCGCCAAGGAAATCGGACGCCTCGAGCAGGAAGAAGGCCGCGGCCGCGCGGTGGCGGAGATGCACTGGCGCATCGCCGAGACCTACCGCGAGCACCTGGGCGAGGCGGAGGCCGCCTGGACGAGCATGGAGATGGCGCTGGAGTTCGGGCCGCGCCACCCGGCGGTGCTGGAGGCGGCGGTGCGGATGGCGCGCGGCGACGCGACGCGCGCCGAAGCGGCGCGCCGCGCTTTCGAGGCGCTGGCGGAGAGCACCGCCGAGCCAGCCGACCGCGCGGCGATCTGGCACGAGCTGCACGTCGCTGCCGCGGCGGAGTGGAAGGACGCGGCGCTGGCGGAGAAGGCCCTGCGCGCGGCGGTGGCGGCCGACCCGCCGCACCGGCCGAGCTTGCTGGCGCTGGAGAAGCTGCTGCTGGGAGCGGGACGGCTCGGCGACCTGGCGGACGTACTGGCGAGCGGGGCGCCGCCGCCCGGCGCGCCGGCACGCGATCGGGCCGCGCATCTCGTGAGGCTGGCGACGCTGTACCATCACCACGCCGCCGGCGGGCTGGGCGCGACGGATGGAGCAACCGCCGCGTACGGCGAGGCGCTGGCGGCCGACCCCGGCTTCTTCCCGGCGGTGGCCGGCCTGGCGGCGGTGCTGCGCCGCGAGGGGCGCCTGCCGGAGCTGGAGGCGCACTTGACCGCGAGCCTCGCGGCGTCGCCCGCGCGCGCGGAGGAGATCTGGCTGTGCGACGAGCTGGCGATGCTCTATCGCTGGGAGGCGCCGCGACTGGGAGGGGCCGCGGAGAACGCGCCGCAAAAAGCCATCGAGTCGCTGGCGCGGCTGGGTGCGCGTGACCCGGAGCGGCCGCGCGTCCTCGACCGGCTCGCCGAGTTGCACGAGCAGACAGGGCGGTGGAAGGAGCTGGCGGAGCTTCTGGAGCAAGGCGCCGCCGGGCAGCGCGACGCACGGGCGCGCGCCGCGCTTCTGCTGCGTGCCGGCCGGCTCCGCGAGAGCCGCCTCGACCAGACCGCGGCCGCGGCGGAGCTGTATCGCGCGGCGCTCGACGTGGCGGCCGCGGCAAGCGCC
>DASYRF010000309.1:0-7545 GCA_036004705.1 Myxococcota bacterium | reverse complement strand
GGCCCGTGCGCGCGGCGGGGACGCCGTGCTCCGATGCCCCCGACCCCGTCGGCGGGGCGGCAAAGCCGCCGTTTCCGCCTCCTACTTCTTCGGTGCTTTGCCGAAGGTGAGGTCGAACTTCTTCTCCCCCGGGGCGCCGGCCGGGAACGTCGCGCCGAGGAACTGGAAGCGCGCGCACGCGGCGACCTCGGGGCTGCCCATGGAGTCGCCGTCGATGCTTGCGGCGGTGACCTTGCCGGCAGCGTCCACGCTGAGCGCCACAGACAGCGTGCCGGCGAGGCTGGGGAAATAGAAGAGCTGCTTCTCCCAGCATTTCTGCACGGAGGCGCGCACGCTCGCGACCACCTCGGCGTCGGTCTTGCCGCCATGGGCGGTGCCGGGCGCCGCGCCGACGCGCGCCAGCAGCTCCTCGTGGGCGCGCACGATGCCGGAGTCGCCGGGGCGCAGCGCCCGCGCCCGCGCCCAGGCATCGAGCGCGCCGGTCAAGTCGTCGGTGGCGGCACGGGCGCGCGCCAGCCCCTTCCAGGCCTCGACGTCGTCCGGGCTCGCCGCCGCCGCCGCCGCATACGCTTCTGCAGCCGTGCCCCAGTCGTCGCGCGCCACGTACCACGGGCCGCGGGCCATGCCGATCTCGTGTCGGAGCGCGGCGTCGGCGGCGACGGCGTCGGGCGCACCCCGAAGCGCCTTCTCGTAGGCGGCGACCATCTCCTTGACGAGCTTCAGCTCCTTGTAGAGGCGCGCGCGCATGAGGTTCGCTGCGAGCGACGTGGCGTTGACCTCCGAGGCACGCTCGGAGAACTCCAGCGCGCGGTCGCGGTCGCCCGCTTCCAGGTACAGGTCGGCCAGCGCCATCAGCGCGGCGTAGCGCTCGGGGTCGAGCGTCACCGCACGGCGGTAGGCTTCGACCGCGCCGCCCTTTTCGCCCAGCCCGCGCAGGAGGTCGCCGGTCTCGGCGAAAACGGTGGCATTCTCGGGATGCGATTCGGCGAGATCGCGGTACACGGCGCGCGCCTCGTCGACGCGGGCCGTGCCGCGCAGCACGCGGGCGAGCCCGAGGTGCGCGTCGGCGACGTTGCCGTTGATGGCCAGGGCGCGCTCGAACTCGGCGGCGGCGTCGGGCCAGCGCTTGCCGCGCGCCAGCATCTCGCCGCGCACCACGTGCGCCCAGTAGAGATCGGGCTCCTGCTCCAGGGCGGCGTCGACGAGGCGCGTGGCGTCAGGGCCGTCGTCGAGGGTCAACGCGTAGAGGAGGCGTGCCTCGGCGTCGTCGGGCCCGCGCACCAGCTTCGCCCAGTAGCGCCGTTCCACCTCCTTGCGCTTTCCGTGATCGATCATCATGCGGATGAACGCCACCGAGTCGCCGAGAGGATCGTAGAGCGCCGCCGAGGAGTGGCTGGGACGCGGGCGGTAGGCGCTCCCGAAATGCGGCGGTCCGCAGGCGGTGGCGACAAGCGCCGCCACCGCGCTCACCAGCACCGCCCTGGCCGCGCGCGGCATCACGGGAACCTAGCAGCCGGCCGCAGGGCGTTCAACCGCGCGCCGGCGTTGGCGGCGGCGCCCTCCGCCGCTGCCGCCCGGGCGACCGACGTGCGGTACACTCGCCCCGTGGCCGCTTCCGTTCCCACCGCCGCCGACACGCTGGTGAGCGTACGCGGGTTGGTGCGTGAGCGCGAAGGCCGGCTGGTGCTCAACGGCGTGGACCTCGACGTGCGGCGTGGCGAGGTGGTCGTGCTGGCGGGCGCGAACGCCTCCGGCAAGAGCACGTTCCTGGACGTTTTGGCGGGGCACCTGGCGCCGCACGGCGGCGAGGCGCGCGTCGCGGGCATCGACGTGGCGCGCCATCCGCACGGGGTGCGACGGCAGGTGGGGTACGTGCCCGAGGAGCTGCCGCCGGTGGAAGGGCTCACCGCCGAGCAGTACCTGGAGCTGCACGCGGAGCTGCTGGGCGTGGCGCGCAGCGCGCGCCGCGAGGCGGTGGACGCCGCGCTGGCGCGCGTAGGGCTGGAGTGGCACGCCGGCCGGCCGACCGAGTCCTTCTCCGCGGGCGAGCGGCGGCGGTTGGAGCTGGCGCAGGCGCTGCTGGGCGACCGGCAGGTGCTTCTGCTGGACGAGCCCTTTGCCGGGGTCGATCCGGCGAGCCGTGCGCCGTTCCGCGAATCGTTGCGGCGGATGGGCGTGGGCAAGGCGATGTTGCTGGGCACGCACCGTCTGGACGAGGCGGACGGGCTGGCCACGCGCATGGTGATCCTGTCGCGCGGCGAGATCGCCGCTTCGATCGACGTGGCGGCGGCGCGGCGCGTCGAGCGCGTGTTCTTGCGCGTCGAGGGGGCGGCGGGGGTGTCGCCGGCGGCCGACCTGGCGGCGCTGGCCGAGGCGCTGCGCTTCACCGCAGGGGTGGCGGAAGTGACGCCCGATGCGGGCGTGCCGGGGGGCGGCGGCTTCTGGATCACGCCGGCCGGCGGGGTCGACCCGCGCGCGGCCGTCGCGCACACGGTTCTGGAGCGCGGGCTGCGCATCATCAACCTGTCGAGCGCCGAGCCGCGCCTGCAGGACGCCTACCGCCGGTGGCACAGTGCGCGCCAGGTGCCGGCGGCGGGGAGCGCCGGCGGCGCGGGTGGCGGTAGCAGCGGAGGCGCCGGTGGCGGGTGAGGGAATCGTGGCGCGTGATCCGCGCGCCGGGCGCGCCGCGTTGCTGCCGGCGCTGGCGATCTACGCCATGGGTGCCGCGGGTCTGGCGTTCCTGTCGCCGGCGGTGCAACCGGACCCGCTGCTGTTCGTCATCGATCTATTCGGCGGGGCGGCGCTCGCGGGCGGCGCTTTCTTTGCCGCGCGCGGCGCGCTGAAGACGCCGCTGCGCGAGGCGCTGGTCGCGGTGCTGGTGATCAGCGTCGTTCGCGCCGCCGGGCTGGGGCTGCTGAAGCTGCTTCGGCCCGACCTCGTGCTGACGCCGCTCGCGCCGGGGCGGCTGGCGCTGACGCTCAGCGTCTTCGCCGCCTTGGGGCTCGCCGGCAGCGCGCTGGGGCGTCTGTCGGGCGGCGTGGCGGTGTTCGCCAACGAGACGGCCGCGGTGTTCCGCTCGTCGTCCACGTACTTCACGCTGGCGGCCTTCTCCGCGCTGGCGGGTGTCATCAACCTGGGCGGCGTGCCGTCGTCGCTCGGCGACGTGCTGGCGCGCACCGGCACGCTCATGCTCTTCGGTGCGCCGATGTTCGCGCTCCGCTATGCCGCGGTGCTGGAAGGACGCGCCCCCGACCCGTACCACGGCGCGCCGGTGCATTCGGGCGGCATCCTGGTGGCGCGCTACTTTGCCTCGCTGCTGCCCGGGCTGACCTTGCTGGCGGCGACGCTTCCGGTTCCGCTGGCCCTGGCGGGCGCGGGGCGCGTGGGGCTGGGGCCGCTGGTGACGGGCTACCTGGGGCTGGCGCTGCTGACCGCCGCCGCGACGGCCGTGGGGTTCTTCGCCGCCGCCGTGAGCCCGAACCCGGTCGTGGCGGCAGGCACCGTCGTGGCGCTGGCGTTGCTCTGCTTCGCCCTGGGCGGGCAGGTCGGCGGCATGGAGCCGGGAACGGCGCGCACCACATTGGAGTGGCTGGCGGCGACGCAGCCACTCGGCACGTTCGCGCGCGGCGTGATCGAGGCGCGCCACGTCGCCTACTACGCGGGGCTGGCAGCGGTCGCGCTGTTATGGACGCGCCGCTGGGCGGAGGGGAGGCGCTGGCGATGAGCGTTTCCGGCAGCCCGCCGACGCGCGAGCGGCAGCAGCTCTTCTTCGGCAGCGGGAGTCGCGCCTGGCGCGAGCAGCGCGGTGCCCCGGTGAGCGGCGGGTTGCGAAGACGCCTGCGGCAGGTGGCGCTGGGCCTGGCGCTCGGCGCCGTGGGCATGGCGTACATGGTGTCGGACCGTCCGGTGCTGCCGCTGGCATTGCTGGGGGCGGCGGCGGCCTTGCTGGCGCTTGGTGCGCTGGCGGCGCCGCGCGAGCTGGCGATGTGGGTGACGCGCCGCCCGTATCTGGTCCGGCTGACGAACACGCTGTACTCGATCGCCGGCGCCGCCCTTGTGGTCGCGGCAGTGGGGCTGGTGGACCGAGCCGGCGTGCGCTGGGACCTGGCCGCCGGGGCGCGACTGAGCGCGGCCGAGGAGACCGTACGGGCAGCCCGTACCTTGCCGGCGCCGCCGGAGATCGCGTTCTACCCGCCGCCGGACATGACGCCGGAGGACTTCGTGCGCGGGCGCGACCTGCTCGACGACGTCGCGGCGCGCGTTCCCGGCAGCAAGGTCGTGGTGGTCGACCCACTCGTGGACCCGGCGGGGGCGACCGGCGCGGAGCGGCTGGCCGAGGGCGAGCTGGGCGTGGTGCGCAGCGGCGGGCGCGCGGTGCGGTTGGTGTCCCCGCTAGGGGAGCTCCAGTTGCGCGCCGCGTTCGAGCGGCTCGCACGCGGAGGTGGCGCGGTGTGCAGCCTGGTGGGACACGGCGAGCGCGAGACGACCGACGAGAGTCCGGCGGGGCTGTCTGCCTTCGCCGCGGTGCTGGCACGCGGTGGGCGCGACGTGCGCACGGTGGAGGGCGCCAACGAGCTGGCGGGGTGCGACGTGGTGGTCATCGCCGGCGCGGCGCGCCCACTGGCCGCGCCGGAGGTGGAAGCGCTGGCCGGGCGCCTCGACGCGGGTGGGCGGCTCCTCATGTTCCTGGAGCCGGACGCGCCGACGGGACTGGAGGCCTTGCTGCGCGTGCACGGCATCGATCCGCTGGGCGGTGTGCTCGAGGACGCCTTGGCCCTGGATCGCCTGGCGGTCGCGGGCGTGGCCACCGCCGCGGCGCCCGTCCCGGGCGAAGGGGTCTCGGGGGACGGGGCGGCGGTGAAGCACGCGGCGCGCGGCGCGGTGGCGCGCCTCCACGGGGCACGGCCGCTGGCGGTCTGGGGCGACGCGGCGGCGGTCGTCCTGAGCGGGCCGGACGTGGTGGCGGACGACGCGGGCGTAGTGATTGCCGGGCCGTTCGCCCTGGCGGCCTCGGCGCAGTGGGGAGCCGCGACCGGCGAGGCGCGGCTGGTGGTGTTCGCTGACGCCGACCTCGCCACTAACGCCTCGCTGGCGGAGGGCGCGAACCTGGATCTCGTGATGGGTGCGGTGGACTGGTTGGGCGTCGAGGTGTCGCGCGCGGGTGCACCGGGCGGCGCGCCGGCCGCGGTGCTGGGATCGCTCGGAGACTATGCCCCGGGCGCGTGGGCGTTCGTGTCGTCGGCGTTCCTGATCGTCGGACTGCTGGTGCGGCGCTCGTGGGGGCGGCGATGAGGTACTGGCTCGTGCCTGCCCTCAAGGCCTTCCTGCTGGCGGCGCTGGCCGCAGTGCTGTCGCTGCTGGATGCAGGCGGCACGAGCTCGGGGGGGGCGCGCGCCTTGCCCGCAGGGCCGGTTTCGGCGGTGGCGACGGGGTCGTCCTCGTCCCCAGGCTCGTCGTCGTCCCCGGGCTCGTCGTCGCTGTCGCGGTCGTCGTCCCCGGGTTCGTCGTCGCTGTCGCCGTCGTCGTCGTCGTGGCCGCCGTCGTCGTCGTTGTCGTTGTCGTCTTCGCCGGCATCGTCGGCGAGCGCGGCGCTTGCAACCGAAGCGGTGGGAGGAGGCGCGACGCGCATCGTGCTGAGGCGGCCGGCGGAGCCGGACGTACGCGTCGCGCGAGCGCCGGGCGGGTCCTGGCGGCTGTCGGCTCCGGTGGACGCGCCCGCCGACGAAGAGCTGGTGGCGGCGCTGGTCCTCCGAATCGCACGCGCCGCGCTGGAGCCGCTCGCGTCGCGCGACGGGAGCGCGATCCCCGATCCGGCGACCTACGGGCTGACCGTCCCGCGGCTGGAGGTACGGCTCGAAGGCGCCGACGGCGAGCCGCTTCGGGTGCTGCGTTTCGGGCTCCGCAACCCGTACGACGGCTCGGTGTACGCGCGCGACGGCGACGGATCGCCCGCGCGCGTCGGCGGCATGACCTTCGCAGCGCTCGATCTCGGCGCCGACGCCCTGCGCGAGCGGCGCGTCCTTCCCTTTCGTCCCGACGCGGCGCACAGCGTCGAGGTACGCGGCGCGGGCGGAAGCCTGGAGCTGCGCGTCACGCGCGTCCCCGGCGGCTGGCGCCTCGAGGGGCCGACGTCCGCTGCGCCGTCGCCGCCGCCGTCGTCGGCGTCGGGGTCGGGAAAGGCGTCGCCGCCGTCGCCGGCGGCTTTCGCGGCGAAGTCGGCTGCGACCTTGCCCGCGGCGGGGTCCGTGCCCGGAGGAGCGCCGGCCCCGTCGGATCTGGCCGATCCGGAAGTGGTGGATGCGTGGCTTGCCACGCTGGCCGCCGTGCAGGTGCTCCGTTTCGCCGGCGTCGCCGCCGCGGTGCCGCCGCGGCCCGCCACGCACGCGGTCTTGGTGCGGCTCGACGGAGGTGCCGAGATGTCGCTGCGCTGGGAGCCCGGGGCGTCCGCCCTCCGGGCCGTTCCGGGCGAGCCTACGGCCTGGGTGGAGGTGCCCGCACAGCTCCTGGCCGGACTCCTGCGCAGCGCCGCGGAGCTCAGCGACCGACGGCTCGTGACGTTCGCACGGAGCGCCGTCGCGCGCGTGAAGCTGATCGCCGACGCGCGCTTCGTGGTCTTCGAGCGCGCCGCTCCGAGGGCGTGGGAGCTGCGCGCGCCGTCCACGCGCGCCGCGCCGACTGGAGCGGTCGACGGCCTGCTGCACGCCCTGGCGCGGGTGCGTTGGGGAGAGCCGTCGGCGCCGCGCCCGTCCGCGCCTGGCGCGGCGGCGCCGCGACCGCACCTGGCCGCCGCGACCGCGGCTCGGGGCTCGCGCGCGCAGTCGCCCGGGAGCGCGCCGGACTCCGGCGCGCCCGCCAGCCTGCCCGCGGGTCCTGCCGTGCAGATCGTGGAGCTGTACGACGACGCCTCCCGACTGCTGGCGCGCCTCGAGCTGCGCGCTGCCCCAAGCGGCGGCGGCTACCTCGCGCGCTCCGGCGCCGGGGAGCGCCCGGTGCCGCTCTCCGAGGTGGCTGGCCTGGGCCTGCCTGCGCTGCTCGATCTGGGGCGCTGAGGCGTCGCCTCAGGCGGCCAGGCAGGCGGCAATCTTTTCGGCGCGCGGGAGGCGGTAGAAGCGGCGCAGGGCGCGCACCATCTCCTGGCGGCGTCCGGTGCGCACGTAGCGGCGCTCCAGCGCCCGTGCCAGCAGCGCGGCCATGGTCACGGCGGCGCGATAGCGATCGCGCGCCTCGGCGGGGAGGTCCGCGCGGATGTCTTCCACCCGGTACAGCCGGCGCCGCAGCGCGCGTGAGTCGCCGTCGCCGCCCAGCATCGTGCAGGCAGCGAACTTGTCGACCTCCGCTTGCAGCTCGAGCTCGAGGACGCTGACCGCCTGGCCTGCTTGCGCGCACCAGGCGAGGTAGACGAAGTGCGAGACACCTTCGAGCACGCGCAGGAGCGGGCCCCAAGGCAGCGGCCGCCCGGCGCGCGTCGCCCCGGCCACGGCGCCGAGGTCCCCGCCGTCGAGGTAGAGCGCCAGCGCCAGCTCGCCGTCCTGCTCCGACACGAGC
>DASYRF010000308.1:0-27388 GCA_036004705.1 Myxococcota bacterium | reverse complement strand
CGCCGCAGGGTCGAAGTCGGTGCGGCCGGCGGCGACGAGCGCGGCAGCCGCGGCGTGCCAGTGGTCGGCCAGCGCGCGTACCGCGGCGACGTCCACGCCGTCCAGCGCCGCGGGCAGCGCCGCCAGCTTGCGGCGCGCCTTGTCCAGCAGCTGCACCGTGCCGCGCGGGTTTCGCGCGCAGAGCTTCACGAAGGCGGCGGCTAGCTGGATGAGGGCGTGCAAGAGCAAGCGCCGCTCGCCCGTCTCCACGCGCCAGCGGTCCTCCCACGCCTCGTGCGCCTCCCAGTAGTGGCGCTGGTCGAAGAGCGCGATGCCGCGGCGCAGGTCGCTGTCGAAGGCGGCGTCGATGCGGCGCGCCTATTGCGGGCATTGCAGCGGGGCGGCGATGCCGAAGACCTCCTCGCAGCGGGTCAGGTCGTTGTCGAGCGTGAAGTTCAACGTGTCGCGCAGGCCGCGCACGTCCTCGATCACGGCGCAGTAGTCCGTGATCGTGTCGCCGTCGTCGTCGACCCGGAGCAGGTAGCTCCCCGCCGTCCGGTAGGGCACGTTTCTGAGCATGGGCACGCCGACGGCGACGTCCTCGCCGCGCACGGGCGCGCCGGGTCGGATCTCGCTGCCGTCGGCGGCCTCCCAGCGCAGGTGCAAGCAGTAGAAGTCGCCGGGGCTGGCCGGCATGTCCCCCAGGTAGAGCGCGAACTTCACCTTGCCGGGGCCGCACGACGTCGCGCCGCCCGCCGCCACGGTGACGGCGGCGGCGACCAGCGCGGCCGCCAGCAGGGGGCGCGGGGCGCGCCGCCTCATCGCGCTCCGTCCCAGACGACGACGGCGCTGCTCGGCGGCGCGAGGATCACCAGCAGGATAATGGTGGTGAGCGTGCCGGCAGCGCCAATCGTGACCCACGCCCAGGAGGCGATGCCCCTTTTCGGCGCCGCGGCGGTGCCGCCGGCAGCGGGCGCCAGCGCCGGCGCGGGGCGCGGTGGGCCGGCCACCGCGCGCGCCCAGGCCTCGCCCGGGTTGGCGGCTACCCCCGCCAGCGTGACGGCTTCTGGCGCCGCGGCGCCTTCGCCCCCCCCGCCGCCGCTGTAGAGCACCGTCACGCCGAGGGGAACGGCGCCGGCGGGGGTCGGGTGCCCCGCGCGCACCAGCACGATTCGGTCGAGCCGCGCCCAGTGAGCCACCGCGGCCGCCTCGGCGCTGGTGCGCGGCGCGACGCCGGCCGCGAGCGTCTCCGTCAGGTCGGCCGCGGCGCTCGCCGGATCGGACGGCGCCGAGGCCAGCCGCAGGGGCGCGGCGCCCGGCGCGGTCGCGCGCACGACGGCGCGTGCCGCTCCGACGCGCATCAGCTCCACGTAGTGGGGCCCGGCGCCCACCCAGACCTCGTGTGCCGGCAGGTCGACGCGCGTGCGGCCGTCGATGAACATCACGCCCCCTTCCGCGGGCGAGGCGACGGCCAGCGACACGAGCTTCGCGTCGCGCGCGCGGGCGAACGCGTCGACGACCTCCGGCCGCACCAGCGCGGGGTCGAGTGCGGCGTCGGGGTCGAGCGCTGCCGCCTGCGCGACCGCCGCCAGCCCGGCCGCCCCCAGCGCGCCGTCGCGCCCCAGCAGCGCCATCGCTTCGTGCACGAACGAGGTCACCAGCAGCGGGCGGCAGGTGGCGACCGTCGCCGCCAGCAAGCACGTCGCGCGCGCGCGCTCCAGCGCGGCCAGCGCGCCCGTGTAATCGAACGCGCGGTAGCGCGTCAGCGCGGTCTCCAGAACGGCGCGTGCCTCCTCGAGCCGCGCGCGCCGCGCCGCCGCCGCCGGGTGCAGCGCCACTTCGCCGGCCACGTCCGCGGGCGCGAGCACCTCCACGCCCCCCTGCGTCGCCACCGCGGCACGGAGCGTCCGGCCCAGCGTCTCGACGTCGGCCGCCGCCAGCCCCGGCCCCTCCAGCGCCACGAGCACGCGCGCGCGCGGCGCCCCGGCCGCAGGCTCCGCCGCGGCGGGCGTGGAGGGCGGCTCGGCGCGCGCCGCCGGCAGACCGACGAGCCCGACCGCGAGCGCCGCCGCCACCGTCCCTACCCAGCGCTGGTCGGCCATTGCTACGAGTCTACCACCGCGCCGTGGCTTGGGAATGCCGCGCCCCGCCTGCCGTACATCCGCCGCAGGTGCAGATCGATTGCCGCACCCCGGGGCGCTAGCTCCGCGGAACCCGTTAGCGGGTCGCGCTGGCCCGCGCGTTGCACGACACCCTGACGATAACGGTTTGCGGGCGCGAGCACGGGGGTGGCCCCAATCGTGGGCGCGGTCGGTGCCGCCCTCGTGCTCCCGCCCGTGGTCTCAGAGGACGTGAGTCGTTCCCTGAGTCGGACGCGACCCCTTCGGCGTGCCTCGCTCGGTGGCGGCGCAGCCCCTCCCTCGCTGCCCGCGGCGGCGACTTGGCTCGCGCTTCACGCGCCGGTGTCGCGCGAGACAGACCCGCGGCGCCTGAAGGGAGCTCGCCGCCCGCGGCGGCGACTTGTCTCGCGCTTCACGCGCCGGTCGTCGCACGAGACAGACCCGCGGCGCCTGAAAGGAGTCCGCCGCCCGCGGCGGCTACCTGGCCTCGCGCTTCGGGCGCAGGTCGTAGCGCGTCAGCAGCCGCTGCAGCTGCGTGCGGTCCATGCCCGCTTCGCGCGCCGCGCGCGAGATGACGCCGTCGGCGCGGCGCATCAGCGCGCGTAGGTACGTCCGTTCGAAGCGGTCCACCGCGCGCGCCCGCGCGTCCTTGAACGGCATCAGCTGCTCGGCGCTCGGCAGCTCGCCGCCCGCGCCGCCGGTGCCCCCCGTCGCGTCGTCGTTCTCGTCGCCGGCCGCCCCCGCTGCGCCCCCGTCCCCGCCGCCGGCGCCCGGATGCATGTCGGAGGGCACCGCCGGCGCCAGGTCGGCCAGCGCGATCGTGCGCTCCACGAAATTGCGCAGCTCGCGCACGTTCCCCGGCCACGGATGGTTCTGGAGCGCCTGCATCGTCTGCGGCCCGAACGCCCCCAGCAGGGCGCCCGGGTCGAGCCCGCGCCGCGCCGCCGCCTCCTCCACGAAATGTTGCACCAGCAGCGGCACGTCGTCGGCGCGCTCGCGCAGCGCCGGGATGCGCAGCTTCACCACCATCAGCCGGTAGTACAGGTCCTCGCGGAACGAGCCGCGCGCCACCTCGGCGCGCAGGTCACGATGCGTCGCCGCCAGGATCCGCACCTTCACCGTGCGGTACTGGTTGGAGCCCACGCGCCGCACCTGCCCGCGCTCCAGGGCGCGCAGGAGATGCGGTTGCAGCTCCGGGCGCAAATCGCCTATCTCGTCGAGCAGCAGCGTCCCCCCGTCGGCTTCCTCGATCGCCCCGGCGCGCTCGCTCACCGCGCCGGTGAACGCGCCCTTCACGTGGCCGAAGAGCTCGCTCTCCACGAGGTTCGGCGGCACGGCCGCGCAGTCGAACACGACGAACGGCTCCTTGGCGCGCGGCCCCAGCCGATGGAGCTCTTCCGCCACCAGCTCCTTGCCCGTGCCCGACTCTCCGTGGAGCACGATCGGCACGTCGGAAGCCGCCAGCCGTTCGAGCTGCGCGAACAGCTCGCGCATCGCCATGGACTGGCCGAGGATGCGCCCGAACGCGCTCCCTTCGCTGAGCGGGATCTCGAAGCGCTCGCCGAGCCGCTCGAAGCGCACGCGCGTCGAGCCCACCTGCACCGTGCAACCGTGCTTCAGGTACGCGCCGCGGATGCGCAGCCCGTCCACGAACGTCCCGTTCGTCGAGTCGAGATCCTCCAGCAGGAACCCTTCCTCCGTGACGCGTACCGCCGCGTGGTGGCGCGACACAAGGCGGTCGTCGAGCTTGAGGTCGGCGCCCGGCGCCGTGCCGATGACCGCCTCGCGCGACTCGATCACCGTACGCGCGCCCGGCGTCGTTCCGCCCATCGGCGTGAGCGCGAACTTCTCCACGCGCAGCGCCTGGGCGCGCCCGTTCTTCAGCAGGATCTCGGTGGTGCCGCTGGTGCCGCTCATCCGGGGCCCGCGCGAAGTCTTACCACGAGGCGGTGACGGACGTCGTGTCGCCGGCGGCGACCGTGACGGCGCGCGTCTCGTCGCGCCCCAGCGCCGGGTTCACCAGGCGCACGTCGTGCGGGCCGGCGGGCACCTCGAAGGCCGGCATCGGCGCCGTGCCCATCAGCTTGCCGTCGACGTAGACCTGCGCCCACGGATGCACGCGCACCAGCAGCTTGCCGCGGCCGCTCGCCGCGCTGGCGGTCGCCGGTGGCGGCGGAGCGCCGCTCGTGGCGGCGGCGAGGACCGCTCCTCCCGGCGCGTGCGCCTTGAGCGGGCGCACCGGCTTGGCCGTCACGGGCGTGCTTCCCAGACGCACTGCCGGGCGCGGCGCGGCCGTGGTGGCCGCGGTCCTCGCGGCGGGGGCCGCCGCCGTTGCCTCGGGGGCCTCCTCGACTGGCTCGACCGTCATTCCCGCCAGCGTCGTCGTCCGCCCCGCGCCCTCGCCCGGCAGAGGCGCCGCGGGCGGCGGCGCACCGGTGCTCGAGCCGCCGCGATGCGGGATCGCGCCGCGCGCGCCGCCCTCGTCGTCGCCGGCGCCCCACGTGGCGACGACCCCGCCTGCCACCAGGGCGGCCGCCGCCGCCGCGACAGCGGCGATCCACCAGCGCCGCGGGCGGCGCGGTTGCGCGCCCATTTCCAGCCAGTCGTCGCGCGACACCTCGCCGGCCGCGCGCGAAGCCGTGAGCTGCAACGACGGCGACGCGTCCCCCCGCGCCGCCGAAGCCGCCGCCAACGCCGCCGCGGCCGGCGAAGCCGCCGCCGAAGGCGCCGCCGCCGCCGCCGACGCCGACGCCGACACCGACGCCGACGCCGACGCCGACGCCGACGCCAAAGCCGCCGCGGACGACGGCGCGGACGACGCCGGCGTCGACCACTCGTCCGGCGCGACTCCCCACGCGCCGCCCGGCATCCGGTCCGGCGCCGTGGGCGTGAACCGCACTCCCCACGGCCCCGCCGGCGCCGCCGGTGTTCCCTGCCCCGACGACTCCCCCGCCGGCGTCCGCGGCGGCGTCCCCGCCCCCGGCTGCGACGGCTCCGGCCCCAGGAACCCGAGCCCCGCCAGTTGCGACACCAGCCGCCCGGCCACGTCGGCGCGCTCCGGAAACTCGCTCTGCAGATACGCCGCCAGCCGCCGCGGCGAGAAGGCCGGGTCTTGCGCGTGCAGCAGCGCCGACAGCGCGTCCGCCAGGTCGCCCGCCCCCTGCCAACGCTTCGTCCTGTCCCGCAGCAGCGCTTGGTCCACCACCGCCGCCACCGCCGGGTCGATCCCCGGCACGGCTTCCGCCAGCCCCGGCATGTCCTTGTGGACGATGCGCTCCAGCAGCGCCCCGGCATTGGCGTCTCCAGCCGGCCGTCGCCCGCTCAGCATCTCGAACATCACCACGCCCAGGCTGAACAGGTCCGCCCGCCCGTCCACGTCGTCGGCGCTCGCCTGCTCCGGCGACATGTACTGCACCTTGCCCTTCACCACGTCCAGCGTCGTCTCCGTCAGCCGCTGCTCCGCCTTGGCGATGCCGAAGTCCAGTATCCGCACGTCCCCTTCGTACGTCAGCAGGATGTTCGACGGCGTGACGTCGCGGTGCACGACCCCCAGCGGCCGCCCCTCGCCGTCCTTCGCCGAGTGCGCGTGCTCCAGCCCGCGGCACGCCTCCGCTCCGACCCACAGCGCGAACGCCCGCGGAAACGGCCGCCCCGTCAGCTCGGCGCGGCGCAGCACGCGCGCCAGGTCTACGCCGTGCACGTACTCCATCGCCAGGAAGTACCGCCCGTCCACCTGACCGAAGTCGTATAGCGGCACGATGTTGCCGTGCCGCAGCCGCGCCACGATGCGCGCCTCGTCGATGAGCATCGACACGAACGCCGGGTTGGCGGCGTGCTTGGGATGCACGCACTTCAGCACCACCTCGCGCTCGAACCCCGCCGGCCCCGACGCCATCGCTAGGTATAGCTCCGCCATCCCGCCGGAGCGCAGGTGGCGGCGGATCGTATAGCGGCCGAGCGTGCTGGGCGGGGCCTCGCCGGTCACCGCTCCATCATAGCCCGGGCCTGGCGCCGCCGCTTGAATCCGCCCCCCCGAGGCCGCGTCCCACTCCCGGCGTGCCGGTTGAAGCGCCCCGCGCGTCGTGAAAGGATCCGCCCATGACCTTGCCCCCTACCCGATTCGCCGCGCTCGGGCTGGGTGCGGCCCTGCTTTTGGCCGTCTCCGGGGCCGCGCCGCGCGACGCCCACGCCAAGAAACCGGACCGCGACGGCGACGGCATCCCCGACGACGTCGACAAGTGCCCCGACGACCCCGAGGACAAGGACGGCTTCGAGGACACCGACGGCTGCTCGGAAGCCGACAACGACGGCGACGGGATCGACGACCTCGACGACGCTTGCCCCAACGTCGCCGAGACGCTCAACGGCGTGGAGGACAAGGACGGCTGCCCCGACGTCGAGAAGGCGAAGCTCCTCTACTCGAAGGGCAAGATCCTCATCCGCGAGCCGGTCTTCTTCACCAGCGGAAAGCACGCCATCCTACCGAAGAGCTACGACCTCTTGAACCAGATGGCGGCGTTCCTCAAGGTCTACACGAAGTTCAAGAAGATCATGATCGAGGGCCACACCGACAACAAGGGCGACTCCGCCAAGAACCTGGAGCTGTCGGAGAAGCGCGCCAAGGCGGTGATGGACTACCTGGTGAAGGAGGGCGTCGGCGCCGATCGCCTGGTCTACAAGGGCTACGGCGACGCCAAGCCGGTGGCCGACAACGCCACCGAGGCGGGCCGCTCGAAGAACCGGCGCGTGGAGTTCGTGGTGCTGGAAGAGTGAGCGAGCGCGCTACTTGCCGGCGAGCGCGCCCGGCAGGTCGTCCATCACCGAGTTGACCGCTGCGTCCACGGCGTCCTTCTCGTCGCCCGGCGAGACGGCGGCCGCCGCCGACAGCACGCTCAGCAGCCCCGCGCCCGGCTCCTTGGTCACGTAGAGCGAGACCTTGACGTTGACGTCGCCGCCGGACGGCTTGGTGGTGACGTTCCCGCCGACCACGACGCCCGTGACGCCCGGCGACGAGTAGTGAAGCGCCCCGGCGGACGACATCCGCTTGGTGGCGATGTCACGCGCCAGCGAAACGAGCGCCGGGTCGCCCTTGAACTCGCCCAGCTTCACCGGCGCCGCCGCGCCGCCCGCGAAGCCGGCGCCGCCGCCCACGAGCCCGCCGAGCGAGAAGCGCCCGGATGCCTGCAGCACCAGCAGCACCGCCAGCGCCACGGTCGTGGCGCCGAGCGCCATCGTCGCCATCTTCCAGGTACGCGCGCTGCCGCCGCCCGTGCTCGGGGCCGTGCTCGTGCCTCCACCCTCGCCCGCCATGCGTGACCTCCCTTGAAGTGGATGAGACGCCAAACGAACGACCAGTGTAGCACGCGCGGCAGGGGCGTCGAGGCGCACGGCGTCTAGTGCCACAGGCCCACGCTCAACGAAAGGTTGATGTACCGCGAGGAGAAATCGCCCGTGGCGCCGACGCGTACGCCGAGTCGGTTCAGTAAGATCGGCGGCGTCCAGTAGAAGAGGCGCAGCTCGACGCCGCTGGTGAAGTGCAGCCGCCAGTGCGTGCCTTCGTAGCGGGCCGGCTCCAGGTACGTGCCGGTGCGCACCTTGAGGCGGTCGTGCCAAACCTCCGTCTCGACGCCCAGGCGCGGACTGAGCGTGGTGCGCCCGTCGAGCCGCGGCGCCAGGTACACCCCGTCGCCCGGCGCGGCGTAGGGGCGGCTCAACGCGGCGCGATAGCGTGCGGCGTTCGTCAGCGCGGCCTCCACGCCCAGCGCGCCGCCCACCGGCCCCGTGACGAGCAGGTCGAAGGAGAAGAGCGTATGCAGCCGATCCTCGGCGCGCAGGCGCGCGTCGTCGTGGTCGGCGACGTGCTCGCGCCACGCCTCCAGCAGCTCGTCCTCCTCGGCGCGGATCTTCTTTTCGTTGGCGTCCCAGTCGCGCGCCACGCGCGCCCGGTCGGCGGGCGGCGTGTCGGAGAGCTTGGCGCGCAGCTCGGCGCGGCGCGCTTCGCGCACCGCTTCGATCTCCTTGGCGCGCGCCTTGTCGCGCACGCGCGGGTTCTTCCAGGGGCGGTTGAATACGCGCGCGCCGAGCTGGAAGGCGAAGCCCAGCTCCAGCTCCCAGGGGACGATGACTTCGTTGGGCGTGGGGATGGGGCTGTCGGCGCACGGGCTTCCTTCGGGCCGCGCGCCGGTGCGAAACGACGCGCCGAAGCGCACCGGCCAGGCGGCCGGCCGCCACAGCACGCCCAGCTCCGGTCGCGTGGTGCCGAAGCTCGACGCCACGGTGCAGTCGGAGAGCCCGACGCTCAAGAGGCGCCCGCCCAGCCCCACGACGAGCGCCCCCTCGAAGAACCGATACCCGAGGTCGAAGTGCAGGACGTTCACGTCCAGGTCGCTCGGCCGGGCGAGGTTCAGCCGGCCCAGCGAAAAGCTCTGGTGGATCCAGTTCAGGCCGAAGGAGAACGGCCCCAGGTGCAGGGCCGGGGCCAGGAAGAACATGAGCTGGCTGAAGCTGGAGTAGCGCGTGAGGCGGTCGTTGTCGAAGTCGGTCTTGTCGCCGAGCAGGAAGAAGTAATAGTCGAACCCGAGGTCGTAATCGAGCCAGCGCAGCGAGTAGCGGTAGCGGTTGGCGATGGCGGCGGGGTTGTAGAGCAGCCCCTCCGCGCCCTCGGCGATGGCGGTGTAGGCGCCGCCGAGCCCGATGATGCGCGAGGAGCCGAACGCGGGGCCGTAGAAGATCTCGAGGTTGTAAGCGGAGGGGGGCGGCGGGGCTTCGGCGCGCGCGGCCGCCGGCGCGACGAGCGCGACGGCAGCGGCGGCGGCGATCGCGCGGGCGCTCACCTATAGATCCACTTTTTCCAGGCGCTGGCGGACGGAGTAGAGGAAGCGGTTTGCCGCGACGCCGTCGATGACGCGGTGGTCGTAGGAAAGGCACAGGTGCATCATCGGATGCACGACGATGTGGTCCTCGCCGTCCGCGGCGGTGACGACGACGGGGCGTTTGACCAGCTCGCCCATGCGCAGGATGGCCACTTGTGGCTGGTTGATGATGGAAACGCCGAACAGGTTGCCCTCGCGCCCCGGGTTCGAGACCGTGAACGTGCCGCCGGAGAGGTCGTCGGCGGTGAGCTTGCCGGCGCGCGCCTTGGCGGCCAGCTCGTCGATGGCCGCGCCGAGCCCTTCGACGGTGTGGCGGTCGGCGTGCTTGACGACGGGGACGACGAGTCCCTCCTCGGCGTCGACGGCCACGCCGAGGTGGATGGAGTGGCGCACGACCAGCGCGTCGCGCGCGACGGCGGAGTTGAGGCGCGGATGGTCGCGCAGCGCGCGTACCGCGGCCGTGCACAGATAGGCGAGGAAGCTCGGTTTCCCTTGGCCGGCGGGTCGCGGCGCGGCGCGCGCGAGCGACACCTTGTGCATGTCCACCTCGGCGACCGTCGCCACGTGGGGCGAGGTGATCTTCGAGTAGACCATGTGCTCGGCGATGATGCGGCGGCGACGGGTGAAGGGGATGACCTCGTCGCCTTCGTGCGGCTCGACGCGCGGCGGCCTGTAGACCGTGGGCAGGAACGGCACGAGCCCGGCGCCCGCGGGCGTTGCGGCGGCCGCGGCGGAGGCGGCGGCGAGGGGCGCCTGCGCGAGCGGTGCCGGCGCGAGCGGCGCGGCTTCGGCGGGCGCCGAGACCACCGACAGCGCCTTGGACGTCACGGGCGCGGCGGCGGCGGGCCCGCGCAGGTAGCCCATCACGTCGTCGCGCGTGACGCGCCCGTTGCGCCCGCTGCCACGGATCGCCTGCAGCTCGACGTTGTGCTCGCGCAGCAAACGGCGGACGACAGGCGAAGCGAAGTCCGCACCAGGTCCCGACGGGCGCATCGCTAGCGGAGCGGGTGCCTGAGCCCGAGCCGCAGCGGCGGCTGGAACCGTGGCACGAGCCGGAGCCGGAACCGCGGCCGCAGTCGGAACCGCAGCCCGAGCCGTGGCCGGAACCGCAGCCGCAGCCGGAGCCGGAATCGCAGCAGCCGGAGTCGCAGCCGCAGCCGCAGCCGGAGCCGGTACCGCAGCCGCAGCCGCAGCCGGAACCGGAGCCGAGGGCGACGCCGACGCCGAGACCGAGGCCGACGCCGACGCCGACGCCGGGGCCGACGCCGTGGCCTTCGCGCCCGCGGGCTCCAGCTCGCAAATGGGCGCGCCGACCGCGACCGTCGCGCCTTCGGGGACGATCAACCGCGTGACGCGCCCCGCCGACGGCGCCGGGATGTCGCTCGTCGCCTTGTCCGTCTCCACCTGGCACAGCGTCTGGTCGCGCGCGACCACCTCGCCCGCCTTGACGTTCCAGTGCACCAGCGTCCCTTCGACGACGCTCTCCCCCAGCGCGGGCATCACCACCGCGATCGCCGCCATGCGCCTCTCCTGACCCGAGCCCCGCGGAGCTTAATCCACCCGACCCGCGTCCGTCACCTGATCCCGGGGGCCGTGCGCGCGGCGAGTACGCCGTGGTTGATCGACCCGGGGGCCCGTGCGCGCGGCGAGTACGCCGTGGTCGATCAAGCCCAGGGGCCCGTGCGCGCGGCGAGTACGCCGTGGTCGAGCTCGTGCTCCGCGGCCGCTAAGCGGCGCCGAGCGACCACGCCAGCGCGCAGGGCGTGGCCCCGGCGCAACGGCGCGCGATCACTTCGGGGGCGCGGCCCCGGCGGCGAAGCGGGAGCGCACGTCGGACACAGCGGCGAGGAGCGCTGCCGTGGCGGCGGGTTGCGCGGACTGGACGAACTGCACGAGCCAGCGCGCGGCGTCGCCGTCCTTGGAGAACACCCGGGCTGGGTGAGGCTGTCGCGCCAGCAGGTTCACGCCGGTGACGATGGCGCGAGCGGCCGCGGCGATGAGACCCGTGCCGTCGATCACCTGCGCGTGCCCGGCGACCTTCGGCCCCATCTCTCTCGCCACGCGCGTGGCCTCCACGCGGGCCGCTTCGTCGAAGCGCATCGCCGAGGGCTCCACGATGGTGTAGACCGCCAGCCGCTCGCCGAGCCGCGCGTGGAGCGCGCGCTCGTGCCCCTCCAGGATGCGCAGCGCCTGGACGGTGGCGCCGCCGCACCAGTAGCCGAAGAAGACGTTGTGCCAGGAAGCGACCAGCAGCACTGGATCCCGGTGATGCACGGTGACCTGCACCGCGGCATCCTACCGCGAGCGCACGCGGGGGGTCGCGCCTTGTGCGGGTGCTGCAAACGATCCGCACCTGCGGCTGGGGAGCGGCGGGGGGGCGTGGTAACCTGTGGGAAAGACTGCTGCGCGAAATGGCCTGAGCCTTGCTCTGGTCCGTCGAGATGGTGACGAATCAGCGACGAAATGGAGCCGACATGAACACGCGGCGCGGCGGGCGGCTCGGTGGATCGTGCAGCGAGAGACCAACGGCGGCGACGGCGTGGGTCGGAGCCGCTGCGGCGCTGCTCCTCGGAACGGCAGCGGCGGGCGCCACGGGCTGCGGCCACGAGGAGCCGATGCCCCCGCCGGACCCGACCGACCCGACGGCGGTGCTCTTCGATCCTGCCCACGTCGTGGAGGTCGCCATCACGATGCCCCCCGCGGACTGGGACGCGCTGCGCTACCAGACGCGCGACCTGCTCGACATCCTCGGCGGGCAATGCCTGGCGGAGCCATTCCCGTCGCCGTTCACCTATTTCATGGGCAACGTCACGGTCGACGGCGAGGCGCGCACCGACGTGGGCGTGCGCAAGAAGGGGTTTCTCGGGTCGCTCGACGACGTGAAGCCGTCGCTGAAGCTGAAGTTCGACGAATACGTCCTGGACGGAAGCCTCTACGGGCTCGACCGGCTGACGCTCAACAACTCCAAGCAGGACCCGTCCTTCGTGCACCAGTGCCTGGCGTACGCGGTCTTCGCCGAGGCGGGGCTGGCGTCGCCGCGCTGCAACTTCGCCCACGTCACCGTCAACGGCGAGGACATGGGCCTGTATGTGAACGTCGAGAGCGTCGACAAGGACTTCCTGAAACGCTGGTACGCGGACGAGGACGGCAACCTCTACGAAGGAACCCTGAGCGACTTCCGGCCCGAATGGATCAACACGTTCGACAAGAAGACGAACGAGATGGACCCGGATCGCAGCGACCTGGACCTGGTGGTGGCGGCGCTGGACGACGCGACGGTAAGCGACGCCGCCCTGTACGACTCGGTGAGCTCGGTGGTGGACCTGGACGAATTCTTCACCTTCTGGGCGACCGAGGTGATCATCCACCACTGGGACGGCTACGCGAACAACACGAACAACTTCTACGTGTACCACGACCCGACGATCGACAGGTTCGTGTTCATGCCCTGGGGCGTGGACGGCGTGTTCCAGCCCGACCCGTTCGCCGGCGGGATGCAACCGCCGACGTCGGTGTACGCGACGGGCGTGCTGGCGCGGCGGCTGTACCTGGCGCCGGACACGCAGGCGATGTACCTGGACCGGCTACGCTCGGTGCTGGACGACGCCTGGCACGAGAACGCGATGCAGGCGGAGATCGATCGCATGGAGGCGCTCATCACGCCGGTCATCGAAGCGGCGGGCGGCGCGGCGGCGGTCGACCAGGCGGCGGGCGCCATCGACGAGGCGCGCGACTTCGTGACGACGCGGCGCGGCGCCATCCTCGCCGAGATCAACGCCGGCACGCCGGCGTGGACGGCGCCGCTGCGTGACCCGCCCTGCTTCGACGTCATCGGCGACACCAGCGGCACGTTCAGCACGACCTTCGGCACCGTCAACGCGCCGAATCCGTTCGCCACCGGCAGCGGCACCCTGACGGGCACGCTCAACATGGTGGCCCTCGGGCCGTACACCTCCATGGGCGCGACGAGCGGCTTCGACCCGAACGACACGACGGGCAATCCGCCGGCGACGGTGACGCTGTTCGGAATGCGCGCCGACGGGACAATCGACCTGGCGTTCCTGTCGATCGACCCGGCACTGTTCGCCGGCGGCACCGCGGTGCCGCTCGACTGGGGGGCGGCGTTCGGCGCGCTGGCACACTTCGACCCGGCGACGATGAGCTTCACGGTGACCGGCTACATCTTCAACGGCGTGGTGCAGCTCGACGAGGGAGCGACGGTGATGGACGCGCCGGTGTCAGGCAGCTTCAGCGGGCAGGTGGTGTTCTTCTGATGACGGAGCCGACCCCGGGGGCGAGCGCGGCGGGCGACGACTTTCAGCGCGAGCGGCGCTTCGTGCTGCAGCGCGAGCAGGCGCAGGCGTTCATCGCCGCGGTGGCGCCCTGGGTGGCGCTCGAGGTGTACGACGCGGAGCGGCCGCTGGCCTATACGCGCACCACCTATCTCGACAGCGACGACCTGGCCTACTTCCGATCGTGCGAAGAGCCGGCGCCGGTGATGGAGCGGTTGCGCGTGCGCGAATATGCGGCGGGGACCGCGGGGCAAGAGCCGCCGGTGCTGACGGGGACGTGCTACCTGGAGCTGAAGGTGAGCCGCGCCGACCTGCGCCAGAAGCTGCGCTTCGCCGCGCCGCCCGAGGTGATCGACGAGCTGGTGCACGGCGACGGCGTGACGGACGCGGGCTGGACGGAGCGGCTGGCGCTGAACGAGGCGTTCGCGCCGATCGTGGGACGGTTGCGCGCGCAGCGGCTGCGGCCGCGGCTCACCACCTGGTACCACCGCGCCTCTCTCAGCGGCGAAGAGGGGCGCGTGAGGCTGACGCTCGACGAGGGCATCGCCTTCTGCCGGCCGACGGAAGTCGGGGCGGCGGGTGCGCGCGCCGAGCCCGACGAAGTGCTGGCGTACGGACCAGGGCGAATTCTGGAGGTGAAGCTGCGGGGTGACGCGCCGGGGTGGCTGGCCGAGGCGCTGGAGCCGCTGCTGGAGGACAAGCGCTTTTCGAAGTTCAGGACGGGGATGCAGGTCGTGCAGCAAGCAGGCGCGCTGCCCGACCGGCGGTCTACCAACTTCCTGGCCGTTCCGGAGCGGTTGCGCGTGAAGACGGGATGACGGGCCGCGCGGCCGTGCGGGTTGCCGCGGCGGGGGCCGGCGCGGCGTTGTGGATGTGCGGGGGGCCGGTGGCCCGCGCGGCGGCGCCCGCGCCTGCGCCGGCATCCGCGGCGCCGGTCCCCCCACCAGCGCCCCCGTCCCCGCCGGCGAGCGCTCCGGCGTCGGCGCCGGCGAGCGCTCCGGCGCCGGAGAGCACCGTGGCCCCGGCGAGCGCGCCCACCGGCGGCGATGCCGGCGTCGGCACAGGCGACGGCGAGGGGAAGGGCAGGGGCAAAGGCAAGGGCCACAAGAAAAAGAAGGACAAGGACGCGGGCAAAGGCGCGGAGACGGGCGGCATGCCGGAGAGTGGCGGCGGCGGCGGCAAGGATCTGGGTGAAGTCGAGGTGCACGGGCGCGTCATCGGCCGCGCCGAGCTGCGCACCGAAGCCGGGATGCTGGCGACCAGCGACCTGTCGCTGCAAAGCGCGCGTGCCGAGGTGCGCTGGGAGTGGCACGACTGGCTGCGCGCCGTGGTCGAAGTGGAGCTGGCGGGGGTCGAGGTGAAGGACGCCTACGTGCGGGCGAAGTGGAGATGGCTGGGCGGGCGAGCGGGGAACTTCAAGCCGCCCGTTTCGGCGGTGGAGATGGAATCGCGCTGGACGCTGCCCGCGTCCGAGCGCGGCCTGGTGAACGACGTGCTCGTGGACAAGATGGGCATCGCCGGGCGGCGCCCGGGCATGCAGCTGGAGCTCACGGGCGGCGGCTTCTGGGACCCCAAGCTGCGCGTGGGGATCTTCGAAGGATCGCACGCGCGCTCGGACGACCCGAACGACGACCGGCTGTTCCGCGCGCTGCTCGACGAGTACGCGCTCGGGGCGGAGCGGCTGGCGGCGCGCGCGTCGGTGAAGCCTTGGGGCGTCGAGGTGGGCGCCTTCTTCGAGTGGCGCGCCGTCGAGCCGGTGCGCGGCGACGGCTTCTCGCGGTTCTGGTGCGCGGGCGCGGACGCGAGCTGGGACGAGACGCTCGGGCCGACGGCCGTGCGGCTCTGGGCCGACGGCTTCGCGGGGTCCAACTGGCAGGACGACAACCCGTTCGACGGGGACGGCGACACGTTCCTGGCCGCGCGCCTGATCGCGGCGTGGCGCTGGGGCGGGCTGGAGAAGGGCGCCCCGTACGGCGAGCCGTACGTGATGATGGAAGTCGTCGATCCCGAGGCGACGATCGGTGACGACGTGCTGTGGGAGGTGTCGGGCGGCGTCAACGCCGGCGCCTGGGACCGGGTACGCGTGACGCTGGAGCTGCAACAGCGGCACTACTCCCGCAACGTGCCCCTGTCGCTCGGGCTATTCGACGGTGTGATCCTCGCCCCGCCCTACGACCGCACGGCGCTCCTGCTCCAGGTCGGCGCGGCGTTCTGATGTTCGTGTTGTTCGAGGGCATCGACGGCAGCGGCAAGACCACCCTCAGCAACCGCGTCGCCGAGGCGCTGGCCGCGGGCGGGCTGCGCGTGGTGCACACGCGCCAAGGCGGCCGATTCGCCTCGACCGTGACGCAGGCCATCCGCGAGCTTGGGCGCGACGCGCGCAACATGATGATGACGCCGCACGCGGAGCTGATGCTGTACGCGGCGCGCGATCTGCAGCTGCTGCAGGAGGCGACCCTTCCGGCGCTCGCGCGCGCGGACGTCGTCATCGCCGACCGGTTCCTCTACTCGGCCGAGGTGCTGGCGCGCTGGGGACGCGGTCTGCCGCCGGAGGACGTGGAGCCCGTACTGCGCGCGGCGACGCGCGGCGTGACACCGGACCTCGTTTTCCTGGTGGACGTCGACCCGCACGTGGCGCGGGCGCGGCGGCGCGTGGCGAAGATCGTCGCGCCCGACCCGCGGCCGTCGTCGCGCAAGGGACTGGCGGGCGTGGGGATGCAGCAGCGGCTGCGCGAAGGGTACCGGGCGCTGGCGGCGCGCGCGCCCGACCGCTGGGCGGTGGTGGACAACACCGACGCCGACCTGGACGCGCTCGTGGGAGCGGTGGCGGAGGCGGTGCGCGCGGCGCGACGCGACGGCCCGGCGGCGGGGGTGGCGGCGATGGCGGCCGCCACGGCGCGGGCGCGCGAGACAACGGCGGCGGTGACCCCGCTGCACGACGCCGCCGAAGCGCTGGCGCGGTTCGTCGCGTGGATCGACCGCCGCGCCGCGCGCGAGCCGGCGCTGGCGGCCTACTTTCTGGCGGGGCTGTGGGGCGACCCGCTGGACGCGCGGCGCGAGGCGCTCGCCGAGCGCGCGCCCGAGGTGACGGCAAACGGGCTGCGCGGGCTCGACGACGAAACGTCCTGGCGGCTGCGACGGCGGCTCCACGAGCGCGTCCCTGGGCTGGTGGCGCGCAGCCTCGTGGAAGCGGCGGCGGCGCGCGCCGAGGCGCAGGCGCTGCTGCAAGCGCTGGCAGAGCGCTGCCCGCTGGACGTGGCGGCGGCGCTCGACGGGCGCGACGACGAGCCGGCTTGGGCGTTGCGCGAACGGCTGTGGGACAGCGCGAACGCCGCGGCGGGCGCACCGCTGCGCGCGCGCTTGGCGGCGTCGCTGGGATACCTCTCCGGAGAGCGCGCCTGGGAGCTCCGCGCGCGCTGGCTGGCGGAGGCGGCGGCGGCCGCGGCGCTCGACACCTACGAGGGCGCGCGGGCGGCGTGCGCATCGGTGGCCGGGCTCGACGACGGGCGCGCCTGGGATCTGCGCAAGCAGGCGCGCGACGTCGCGCCGGTGCCGGCGCTCGACTCGGTGGCGGGACTGACCGGCGAGCGCGCCTGGAAGTGGCGCCGCCGCGCCCTGGACCGCGCCGCCAAGGTGGTGATGCGTACGATCGACGGCGTGGACGACCCGCGCGCCTGGGAGCTGCGCACGGAGGTGGCGTTGCACTGCAAGGAAGCGTTGGACTCGATCGTCGGGCTCGACGGCCCGCCCGCCTGGGCGCTGCGCGAGGCGTGCGCCGACGTCTGGCCGTCCACCGTGGTGAAGAGCCTGGGGCCCCTCGTGGCCGCGCCGCGCGGGCGGACGCTGCTGGCGCGGCAGCTGGGCCGGCACGCCGGCAACCTGTCGCTGCTCAAGCATGCGGCGGCGGCGGCGCTTCGGCACGGCGCGGTGGAGTAGGATGGCGCCATGACGGTGCGCGATTTCCTCGACGGCGCCCTCGGACTGGAGCACTGGAGCCTGAAGCACTTCGGCGAAGTGCTGTTGCGGTTGGTGTTCGCGTTCGGGTTGGGGGCGTCGCTCGCCTACCGCCCGTGGCGGCGGCTGATGCGCATCAGGGCGGTGGCCGCCTCGACGGAGACGATGCAGGCGCAGACGATCATCGCCGTGGCCGGGGCGGTCGTCGTGACCGTGATCGGCGACAGCCTGGCGCGCGCGTTCGGTCTGGCAGGGCTCGGCGCTTTCGTGCGCTTCCGCTCGGGCATCAAGGACCCGCGCGACGTGGCGATCATGTTCTTGATGATCGGAATCGGCATGGCGTGCGGGCTGGGGCTGGTGCCCACGGCCACGGTGGGTGCGATCTTCGCCGGCACGGTGATGGCGGCGTTCGACCGCTTCGGCAAGAGGCGCCCGCACCGGCTGCGCGTCGGCATCACGCTCGACGACCCGCAGGCGGCGTACCCCGGGGTGCGCGCCACGCTGCCGGGGGCGCGCGCAGTGGACCTGCCGCAAGTCCCCGGCGCTCCGGGCAAGCTCGTCATGGAGTTCGACGCGTCCGAAGAGTCCGACGCGGCGACGGTGCTGCAGTCGCTCCGCCAGGCGGGCGTCCCGGGAGTGCGGGGAGTGGCGCTGGAAGAGGAGTAACCCGCGCCGCGCGACACGTGCGGGCCGGGAAGCTGGGCCGGTCAGGGATCCTCGATTCAGATGACACGGCCCACGCCGGGCCGTGCCGCGCGGAACGGCGCGGGGACGGGGGCCCCTTCCACGAGGTCGGCCGCCCACTCCCCCAGCAGCGGACCGAACTTGAAGCCATGGCCGCTGCCGCCGCCGGCGACGAACAGGCGGGGCCCGCCGGGCCGCAAGGGCGGCAGCGCGTCGAAAAGGAAATGGCCGTCCGTGGTCATCGCGTACAGGCACGCGCGTCCGTCGCGGGGCGCGCCGCGCAGCGCCGGTAGCCGGTCGGCGACGAACGCCTCGGTGCGGCGCATCTCCGCTTCGTCGCCGCCGCGCGCCACGTCCGGGTCGACGTCCGGACCGAGCAGGTGGCACGCGACCTTCACGACGCCGCCGGGTGCGGGCGGGAAGCCGTACCAGCCCTGCAGCGCGAGGTCGAGCGACCACAGCGGGAGCCGGCCGCCGGCCAGAGGCGCGACGTCGGCGGGGCGAAAGAAGGTTTCGTGCTGGCGCGTGGGGCGCACGGGGACGCGCCCCGCAGGGGCGAGACGCGCCGCCCAGGCCCCCGCCGCCAGCAGCACGGCGTCGCCGCCGAGCGCGGCCAGGTCGTCGACGGGCGCGTGGGCACGCAACGTCGCGCCGGCGTCCTCGGCGGCGGCGGCCAGCGCGGCGATCGCCTCGAGCGGGTCGAGCCACCCGGCCAGCGGGTCGAACAAGCACTCCGCCACGCCGTGACAGCGCAGCGCGGGGAAGCGCCGCTGCGCTTCGGCGGGGTCGAGGCGCTCCAGCGGATGCCCGTGCGCCGACAGCCACGCCCAGCCGTCATGCTCGAAGAAGCCCGGGCGGAAGTTCGTGGCCAGCGCGAGGTGGCCGCACTCGTGGTACAGCGTCCGCCCGCGCCGCGCCTGCAAGTCGAGCCAGCGCGCGCGCGCCTGCGCGACCAGGGGCGCGTACGTCGGCGTGTCGGGGCCGTAGCCGGCGCGCAGCGCCTTGGAGATGTCGCGGCTCGCCGCGTCGCGTCCCGGCAGGTCGCTCGCCTCGTAGAGCGTGACCGCGTGCCGGCGCGCCGCCAGCGCCAGCGCGGCAGACACGCCGTAGACGCCGCCGCCGACAATCGTGACGTTCATGCGGGCGACCGCATGGAGCGCGCCGGGATCGGTCCGCGGCGCCGCTCACGGCGCACGCGCGGGCCGGGCGAGGTCATCGGCCGCCGAATGGTGCGTCGTAGATGCCGAGGTCGGTGACGGGCGTGCGCGCGCCGCGCGTCGCCAGGAGCACGGTCAGCACGACGGCGGCGCCGGCCACGACGACGGCTCCGCCCCCGAGGCCGAGCCACAGCCCCAGCCGGCCATGCCGGCCCCCGCCCGCGGCGGGGAGCGAGGCGGGCGCTGCCGTCCGCGCAAAGGCCGGGTCGAGCCGCGCGAGAAGCTCCTCGGCGCGCTTGCGCACCTCCGGCACCGCGGCGGTGGCCAGCGCCTTCTTCAACGCCAGCACGGAGTCGGCGTGCAGCTTCAGCCCCGACAGCGCGTCCGCGAGCCCTACCAGCAGGGCGCCGGTGGTCGCGTCGGCGCGCGCTGGATCGACCGAGGCGTACACCTCCAGCGCGCGATCGTACGCCGCCCGCGCGCCTGCGTAGTCGAGCGTCTCGAGCGCCGTCGCGGCGAGCGCGGCCTCCACCTCCACCAGGTAGGCGCGCGCCTTGGCGGCACCCTCGTGACCGGGAGCGGAGGCCAGAAAGCGCTCGTATGCGGCGGCCGCCTCCTCGATGTGGCCGAGCTGGTGATGGCAACGGGCGATGCCGTAGCTGGCCTCGGGGATGGGCTTGAGGGCGAAGACTTTCTCGTACAGGGGCAGCGCCTCGGCGTACGCACCGGCCTTGTAGAGCTTCTGCGCCTGCTCGTAGAGCGCCGGCACGTCCTTGACGGTGGCGGCGGGTCTCGCCGCCGGCGCTTTGGCGGCGGAAGCTGCAAGCGCCGGAGGCGCGGCGCCGAGCGTCACCGCGACGAGCGCCGCCAGCCCGGGGCCCACCCACGCCACGGCGCGCCCACACCGGCGAGGGCACGCGCGCCCCATGCGTCCTCGGCGAGCCACACCCGATTCCAAATGTCGTCCGTTCAGGGCGTGCCGGCGCTGTCGCCGTTGAAGAGGCCGAGCGATCCCGACGACGCCACGTAGACGTCGGTGCAGCGCAGCGCGCCCTTGCCGAAGGCGACGTTCGCCGCGGCAGGCAAACCGGTGAGGAGGGTCTCTTCGGCGCCGAACGCGGCGTCGAAGCGCAGCAGCGCCCCGTTGCCGTTGTCGGTGACGTAGTAGCGTCCGAGGTCGTCGCGCGCGATGCCGTCGAGCACGGCGTTGCCGCTGGCGGCGCCGGCCATGACGCGCCCGGTCTCCTGCATCGACGCGTCGAGCGTGAGGCGGAAGATGGTGCCGTCGAAGTAGTCGAGCACCAGCAACGTGCCGTCGGCGTCGAACAGCAAGCCGTTGGCGGACGGAACGGGCGAGGCCGTCACCTCCGTGCGCGCGCCGGCCGGCGTCACGCGGTACACGCGGCCCGTGTTGAAGTCCCCGTAGTAGACCGCCCCGTCGGGGCCCATCGCCACGCCGTTCGGATTGCCGGCCGCGCCGTCGAGCGTCTGCGCCACCGGCACCGCGGCCGTGGTGTCGATGGAGTAGAGCACGCCCGTCGACGGGGAGCCCACGTAGAGCATCCCGTCGGCGGCCAGCGCCATGCCCCAGACCGTGTCGGCGCCGGCAAGCGCCACCCAGGCGTCTTCGGGCGCGGCCCCCGGCAGGCGCCGCCCGACGGCTCGGTACTGCGAGTAGTAGACGGTGCCGTCCGGCGCGATCGCGAGCCCTTCCGTGCCGCCGATGGACGCCACCGGCGCCGCTTCGGTGCCGCAAGCCGCGCCGCCCGAGTCGGTCGCCCCGCCCCCGGCGTCGGTGCTGCCGCCGCCGCCGTCGCTGGCGGCGCCCGCGTCGCTGCCGCGCTTCGGCCCGCACCCGCCCGCGAGCGCCGCGGCGGCGCAGGCGGCGGCCAGCGCCGCACACCAGGGATTCACGGCGCGCGCACGCCAGGGACGAAGACTGAGCGTCATGGTTCCTCTCATGGTTCATTCACCGCGGTTCACCAGCATGCCGAGGTCGGCGACCAGCACGTCGACGGCGTCCGGCTCCGTGGCGTCATAGTAGCCGCGGATGCGCAGCAGCGGATCGACGAGGACGAGGTGCGTGCCGTGGAAGATGCTGCCGAAGTCGGCGGCGTCGATGGGTCCGCCGGCGTCGCGGCCCATGGACACCTTGAGGCCTTCCACCACGACGCGCTTGACGGCGTCGGGCGCGCCCGTGAGGAACGCCCACGTGCGCGGGCTGGCGCGGTGCACACCGGCGTAGGCCGTCAGCACCGGCGGCGTGTCGTAGGCCGGGTCGACCGAGAACGACACCAGCCGGAAGGCGTCGCCCAGGTTGCGCGCACGGTACTGAAGCTTCGCCATGGCGTCGGTGAGGCGCGGGCAGACCGAAGGGCAGCGCGTGAAGATGAAGTCGGCGACCCACACGCGGCCCTTCAGGTCCGCGCTCCCGAAGGCGTGGCCTGTCTGATCGGTGAGCGTGAAGTCCGGGATGGTGGCCAGGACGGGAAGCGGCGGCGGCAGCTCGATTCGCAGCGTGCGCACGATCGGCCAGCCCATCGCCACGATCACGAAGCAGACCCAGAAGAGCGGCCGCGCCACGAGCGCACCCAGCCGCGCCTGCACGCGTGCCCCGAAGCTCGCCACCGCCGGTCCTGCCGCTCCCGTCGTCGCCATTGGCGCGCAAGCTAGCCGCCCGCCCCGCCGGCGTCAACGCGGTCGGCGGCGCGCACGGGCGCGCGCGCGGGCGTGGGCGCTGGCGCCGGCGCGCCAGCGCGCGAAGGCGCGCGCCTCGCCCGCCGGGAAGAAGGCGCGCGGCGGCACGGCGGCGTGGTAGCGGCGGAAGGCGGCGGCGAACGCGGCGGCGTCGCGCTCGAACCAGGCAGCCGCGTGAGGCGAGCCCTGCACGAGCCGCTCGAAGCGAAGGCGCGCCACCAGCAGCCCGCTCAAGCGTACCCCGTCGGGGTCGGCGGCGGCGCAGGCACGGCGCAGCGCCGCCGGGAGGCGGGGGTCGTGCGCCGCGGCGGCGAGCGCGACGGCCGGGTCGGGCGCGCAGATCGCCCGCGCCACGAGACGCTCGAGGCGCGCGTGCCGGAACGAAGGCGGTAGGCGCACCGCCGCGGCCGGGCGCCTTGCCGCCGCGTGACGCCGGCCGGCGACCGGTCCGCGGTGCGCCGGTGGGGCGCCACCGCCTGCCGGCGCGCGAGCCCGCAGCACGAGGCGGACGCGCGACAGCTCCTCGCGCAGCAGCGGCGCGTCGGCGCTGCCAACCGTGCCCTCCATGCGCTCCAGCGTCACGCCGCGCAGCCGCGGACAGCGCGGCGCCGTCTCCGCCAGCAGGCGCCACACCTCCTCCGGAACCGCGGCGTCATGGCCGTCGAGCCGCATCACCCGCCCCGAGCGCAGCCAGCGCGGGTCGCTCGGGCTGCCTCCCGAGACGTGGATCTCGATCACGCGCGTGAGATCGGCGCGCGCGAGCCAGTCGCGCGGGTCGAACCCGAAGTTGAGCCCCATCGTGTAGACGTTGTGCAGGTCGAGCAGCAGATACGTTCGCGGGGCACGCAGCACGCGCCGCAGGAAGGCCGGCTCGCCGAGCGGGTCGCCGAGCTGGAAATAGAACACCGAGTTCTCCACGCCGACGTCGGGCACGACGGCCTGCATCGCGCGGAGCCGGACGCGCATCACCGCTGCGGCGCGCGCGGTCGGCGGCAGCGGCAGCGGCAGCGTCAGCGCCATCCCGTCCAGAGACGACGCGCCGAGGTGATCCGTGTACCAGCGGAAGCGGAAGACGGCGTGGTCCCGCCGCACCCGCGCGAGCCAGGCGCGCCGCCGTGCCGCGTCGGCGGGCGCCGCCGTCCCGAGCGACAGCCCCACCCCGTGCGCGACGAAGGGCTTGCGCGTGGCGGCGCCCAGCGCGGCGAAGCGCCGGTGGAATCCGTTCGGCGCCAGTGACAGCTCGCCGGCGCGGGCCGGGGCAACGCCGTCGCCGCCGCCCGCGCGCGGCGCCGGCCGCCAGGTCGTTTCGGGCGCCAGCTCGAAGTAGTCCACGGCGGGGCCGCGCAGCAACGGCTCGACCGCCTCGAGGAACGCGTCCTCGGGCTGCAGCGTGAAGCCCACGGCGGGCGTCAATCGCCGACCGCGAAGAAAAAGAGGAAGCGCTGCGCCCGCTCGGGGACGTGGCCCATGCCGCAGCCCATGACGAGGCCCGTCTCGGCGCCTTCCACTTCCACGCCGCAGCCGTGCGAGTGGGCCCAGTGCGTGCCGGCGGGCGGGCGCAGCACCAGCCGCGCGGCGGCGGCGGCGGCGAGCGCGTCGAGCAGAGCCTCGCGCCGCGGTCCGGCGGCGCGCGCCGCTTCGAGCGCCAGGAGCGCGGCGCCGCGATCGACCTCCGGTGTCTTCAGTCTCCCGCCGGCCGCGGCGGCAGCGGCAAGGCTATCCGCTTCGGCCGCGCCGATGCGCGCACGGGCCAGCGCCGCGCGACGCGCCAGCGCCGCCACGTCTGGCGCGACCGCCGTGCGCACCAGCTTGGCGATGGCGGCGATGTTCGCGTCGATCGCCGCGTCCTCCAGCTTGGCGTGCTCCTCGCGCGTGGGTGGCCGGCGCTTGCTCCCGTCGTCGCCGGGCGAGTCCACCCAGAACCTCGGAGGGCCGGGATTGAGCGGAGCGTCGAGCCGGCGCACGTCCGCTGGAACGGCGTCCGTCTCGACGAGCACCATCAGCGGCTCGCCCGTGCCGGCGTGCGGCGCGAGCCGGCGAACGTCCGCCATCGGCGCGCACACCACCTCGCACAGCGCCAGATCGGCCAGCGCCCCGCGCCCACCGTAGTTCAGCCACGCGCCGAACGCGTGCCCGCGCGGTTGCCGCTCCTCCCAGCGCTCATCCGACGGGATGACCAGCACGAGCAGCGGCTTGCCGAGCGCCCGCGCGCGCTTGTACGCGGCGAAGATCTCGCCGGGCGTCGTACCGGTGCGGAGCAGGCGCCGGAGCGCGTCTTCGTCCGTGCCGGCGAACGCGCGGCGCAGCCACGACGGCCACAACGACGCGGCCACGCCCGCCGCCGCTCCGCCGAGCCACGCTCGCCGCTTCATCGCCCCACCCCGGGGCGCGCGCCGTCGGCGTCGCGCAGCACGCCGTCGTCGGGAACGAGCGCACCGCCGTCGTCGCCGCGGAGCACGCCGTCGGCTTCGATCGCCAGCGGGCGCGTCGCGCCCGTGGCTGCCTGCAACACCAACCGGCCGTCCTTCAGGCGCCACCGCCCGCCTTCCGCCGGCCTGCCGCCTTCCACGCCCGAAAACCGCCCGGCCGCGTCCAGCACGAGGTAGCCGCCGGCGGTGCGATACGCCCCCACCAGGCGCGTGAGATCGGCCTCGGCGTCGCTCGCGGCGATCGCTTCCGCGGCGGAGGGGACCCCCGTCGCTTCACCGGCCGCGTGCGTCCCGGCCAGGTCGACCACCAGCGTCCGTGGCGCGTGCCACGACGTCAGCGCCGAGGGCGCCAGCGCGCGGGCAGAGGGCAACGACGACCCGTCAGGCGGCGGCGACGACGACGGCAACCGTCGGGACGCGTCTCGCGCACGCACGTACCTGCTCGGCGCCAGCAGGGCGGCCCACGCGTCGAACGTGGCCGCCGTCGACGCGGCCGCGCCGCTCCGCGTGGCCGCGTCACTCCCCTCCGGCGCCGGCACCGGGAAGACCTCCACCAGCCCGTCCGGATCACCTGCGGCCGCAGCCGAGGCCAGCACGTCCGGTCCGGTCAGCTCCCACAGGCCGTCGGCGCGCGCGGCCACGCTTGCGCCCGTCCACTCGGCCAGGGTCCGGGCCGCCCGCTCCGGCCCGTCCGCCCAGAGCGCATCCGCGCGCAGGTCGCCTCCCACGCGTCCCGTCTCCACGACGCCCTCGGAGCCGAACACGTGCCGCAGCTCGCCCGCCCGCACGGGCAGGCGCATCCGGCCGCTCGGCCCGATCGTGGCGACCTCCGCGCCGGTGTCCACCGCCACGGGCACCGCCGAAGCGACGCGCACGCCGTCGATCTCCAGCTGCACCCCGTCGGTGCGCGCCGACAGGTCCAGCAGCACCCAGGCCGTGCGATCCGGCGCGTCCGCCGCACACCCCACCGCGAGCGCGCCCGCGGCGACCGCCGCCAGCCCCGCGAACGCCGTCCGCGCGCGCGCCGCTGCAGGCGCGGCGCCCGAGCCCTTCCCACACTTGTGCGTTTGCATCCTCATGTGTGACGCCTGGCCCCGCCCTCCGGTTCCATCCATCTAGTACGCGGCGCGGGCGGCCAAGACCCCCTCCTGACGTGCCGCATCATCGCCCCGCAAACCTCTTGCAGCGCCGCGAAAGGCCATGATATCAACGAGCGGCTGCGAGGCTCGGCCCCGCCGGGTTTCGCTCTCGGGGGAAAAGGGCGAGGAACGATGAGCGCAGTGGCAGCGGCCCAGCACGCCGACGCACACGAGGCACACGGAGCGGAAACGTGGCCGGAGGACGTCCATCTCGGCACGGCGTCGCTCGGGAAGATCGGCATGTGGATCTTCCTGCTCTCGGACGCCCTGTCCTTCGCGGGGCTGTTGCTGGCCTACGGCATCCTGCGCGGCGGGGCGGCGGTCTGGCGCCACCCCGGCGAGCCGCCGCTCGGCATCAACTTCACCGCCGGCCTCACGTTCCTGCTCATCTGCTCGAGCGTCACGATGGTGCTCGCCCACGCCGCGGCCGTGGAGGGCAAGCGCAAGGAGACGGTGCGCTACCTGCTGCTGACCATCACCGGCGGGCTGCTCTTCCTGTGCGGCCAGTACCAGGAGTACTTCGGCATCTGGAGCCACGGCCTGACCAAGGAAGGGCTCGTCTTCGGGCAGTCCGCGTACGCCAGCACGTTCTACCTCATCACCAGCTTCCACGGCTGCCACGTCTTCACCGGGGTTTGCTACCTGAGCGTCATGGCGGTGCGGACGGCGCTGGGGAAGTACGACGGCGGCAAGCACGACCACATCGAGATCCTCGGCCTGTTCTGGCACTTCGTGGATCTCATCTGGATCATCGTGTTCACGCTCGTCTACCTCATCCCGGTGACCGCGCCGGCGGTGGGTCCGGTCTAGAGGCGCCCATGGCACACGTCGACCGCAAGGAATACTGGAAGATCTTCGTCGTGCTGGGCGTGCTGACCATCCTGGAGGTGGTCGTCGCTCAGATCCCCGGTCTGGCGAAGGGCCTGGTGGTCTCGGCCCTGGTGCTGCTCGCGCTGGTGAAGGCCGCCTGCGTCGCGCTCTTCTACATGCACCTCAAGTACGAGACGCGCATCATGCGCCTCGGCATCGCCCTGCCTCTGGCCATGCCGCCCATCTACGCGATGGTGCTGGTGGCCGAGGCGGCTTGGAGGCTGCTGTGAGGGGAGTCACGATGCGCCGCGCGGCCGCGGCGCTGTACGCGCTGGCGCTCTTGTTCGTGGTGTTGCTGGTCCCGCGCGCAGCGCTGGCGTGTCCGGCGTGCGCGCGCGATGCCGGCGGCCCGCTGAAGGGCGTCCTGCTGGGCGCCATGATCTTCTTCCCGTTCGCGGTCGTCGGGGTGGTGGTGCGCATCATCCGCAACGCCCAGCCATCCTCGCCGCCGCCGGCCGAGCACAACTAAGCACGGAGCTACACGCGCATGCTCAGTAGCCTCGTTCGTTTCCCCACGATGATGGGCGCGCTGGCCATGGCCGCGCTGCTCGCCCTCTCCGGCGCAGCGAGGGCCGACGAGGCTTCGGCCGCGCCGGTCGCCTCCGCGGCGCCAGCCGCTTCCGCCGCCCCGGCCGCCCCCGCTGTTGCCCCCGCCGCGGCGCCAGCACCCGTCGCGTCCGCGGGACCCGCCGCCGGTGCGCCGGCGGAGCTCTCGGCCAGCGGCACACGGCTCGAGACGGGCATGGGCCTACCGCACGACGCCTCGTCGGACGGGTTCGGCTCGCGCATCGACTGGCTCATCAACGTCACGTCGATCTTCGTCACGATCCTCTTCGTCATCATGGTCGTGTGGATGCTATGGGCGTGCTTCAAGCACGACTCGAAGCACACCGCCGAGTACGACCACGGCGACGACAAGAAGTCGATCCGCACCGCCGCCATCATCTCCGCCCTGATCTTCTTCGTCGTGGACGGCAACCTCTTCGCCAACTCTGCCCACGACACGACCCGCTTCTTCTGGAACCCCGCCGAGCCCGACCGCAGCCCGGACGTGGTGCGCATCGAGGTCAACGCGCACCAGTGGGCGTGGGACGCGCGCTATGCGGGCAAAGATGGGGAATTCGGGACCAAAGACGACTTCGTCTCGCTGAACGACATCCGGGTGCCGGTCGGCGTCCCGGTCATCTTCCAGATG